>JBEOKA010000405.1:0-57157 GCA_040275325.1 Myxococcaceae bacterium
CGGCCATGCCCTCACGCATGGTGTCGTTGTCGTCGATGACCAGCACTCGCGCCATGCGGGCACCATAGCGGAGCGTGCGCCGGGGTGGCTTTCGTTCCTTCGTCGAAGTTCCTAAGAACCCGGTGGTGCGGCTCGTCGCTCTCGTCGTGGTGGTGAACGCCTGCACGCCGAACACGGGGCCGCGGTGCATGCTCACGACCCCTGGCCGTTCTCCGCCGGCGTTGGCGGTGCTTCGAGGCGCGACCTCGGTCTCGTTTCAGGTCGAGGGACCGGCCTGCGAGCTCACCGACGTGCTGAGCGTGAACGCGCTGCTCGATGACCCGGGCGGGAACGTCGTCGCCGTGTCCTCGACGTTCACGCACGACGCGCGCGCGAAGACCATCGACATCACCCTCACCTTTCCACCACTCGAGGCCGGCCAGCACGCGGCGCAGGTCTTCATCGAGCCGGCGGTCTCGGTTCATCAGTTCCCGCTGCTGGTGATGTACCGAGCGACGCCGCCCATTCTCGAGACCTTCGACGCACCATGTCTCGAGCCTGCACGCACGCTCGCGGGCACGACCTTCTGCAAAGGCTCCGAGGGGTTCACCGCCATCGCGGGCAGCACGCGCAATGCGTTTCCCAAAGCGACGCGCGCCATCGCCACCGGCAACGTGGTGTGGCTGATTCAAGACGAGGTGGTGGTGCGGCTCGAAGATCGCGGCAACGGCCAGCTCCTCACCACGGCGACTCGCGCGGTGCCCGGCTCGAAAGACGCGACGCTGGTGGTGGACGAGACGACGGCCATCGTCGGCAGCCTTCGGCTCGACCTCCTGACGGACAACGCGAACACTCGCGTGCTGCAGCCCGGGCTCAGTGGCGCGGCCACGACGATGCTGGTCGCCAATGGTCGCCGAACGCTCGAGTCGAGAAACGAGAACCTGTGCGACCTCACGGAAGGCGGAGCGTGTCTCAACGGGGTCGGGCGGCTCTGGGCGGTCGAAGACCAATGGCTCTCGTTCGTGAGCGGGCCTTCGCCCACCAGCATTCGCCGGGTGCGGCGTGGAGAGACGGCGCTCGACGTCTCAGCGTCGCTCCCGATTCCAACCGGGTACCAACCCTTCGCGAGGCCGACGCGCTTCGATGTCGGTGGTGAAGCGCCGATGTTGCTGGTGCCCGTGCCCGATGCCGGTGTGCAGCACGTCGTCGAGCTGCACCAGACGGCCGAAGGGCTCTCGCTCACCGCGTTCGACGTCGACGTCGTGCTCGGCACTTCGCGCGGCTGGCTCTTCGCTCCGGGAAACGAGGCGAACCAGCTGCGCGCCTTCCTCGTGACACCATGACGCTTTCGCGAGTCGTCGCGCTGCTCCTGCTGCTGCCGGGCTGTCCACCGCCGCAGGTGTCGTGTCAGGTGCCTTTGGGGGCGTCACTGCCGCGTGCGCCGCTGCTGCTCGAGGGCGCCACCTCGTTTCGCCTCAGCGTCGCCGGCCCTGCCTGTCGGCTCGGTGACGCGCTGTCGGCCCTGCCGACGCTGAAGGACGCCCGCGGAGCGATCGTGCCCGTCACGGCGTCGCTCACCCAGCTCGACTTCACGGTCGAGATCGAACTCCGCACCCCACCGCTTGGCGCTGGCGTCTACGAGCTGCAGATGTTCGTCGAGCCCACCATTGCCGTCGTCGACCTGCAGGTGCTGGTGGCGCGCGATGGCGCGGCGTCGGTGGTGAAGACGACGTTCCCACGGCCGTGCCTCGACCCGGGCCGCACACTGGCAGGCACCACGTTCTGCAGGCAGGAACAGGGCTTCTCGGCGTACTCCGACGCTGGCGTGCAGACGTTTCCACAGGCGATGAGCGTGGCGGTGACGGGTGACACGGTGTGGATGGTGAACAGCTCGGCGGTGTCGCGACTCGAGGACCGCGGCGCGGGGCAGCTGGTGGTGACGGGCACGTTCAACCTCCTGACCACGGGCGTGACGCTGACGACGATTGACGAGCGAACGGCCTTCGCGGGGCTCTCGCGGTTCGAGGCGAGGCCAGATGGTGGGCTGCGCTTGCTCTCGGCCGGCTTTGGCCAGATGCCGTTGCTCGATGCCAATCGCGTGGTGCAGCTCGAGGAGAGCGGGTGGTGCGATGAGGGCGCGAGGTGCCAGCGCGGCTACAAGCTCATCGCCCTCGATGACGACGCGCTCTGGCTCGCGGTTCCCGACCTCGGGAGCACCCTCGTCCTGCGTCAGATGAACGAGGTTGGGTCGCTCGAGCGCTGGGCTCGGCCGCTGAGGGACGGGGACGCGGGTGTGACGACCCGGATTCCCGTGCCGCCTGGGCATCAGCCACTCGTGCGCGCGTTTCCGTTTCGCATCACCGGCGCGGCGCCGCTGCTGCTCTTCTCGTTGCCAGACGCGGGCGTGACGAACCTCGCCGTCGTGAGGCAGGGCCCCGACGGTCCAACGGCGACCGCGTTCCCCGAGCACGCCATCGTCGACGTGACGCGCGAGTGGCTGTTCGCGCCCGGTGACAACGACAACGAGCTGAAGGCACACCCGCTGACGCCATGACGCTCACCACGCTGCTCGCATCGCATCAGCCCACCGACGAGAAGGAGCGCGCCGACCTCGCCACCATGCGCGCCTTCGCGACGTCACTCGAGCGCCCGTTCGAGCGAGACCAGTGGCCGGGTCACTTCACGGGCAGCGCCGTGGTGGTGACGCCCGATGGGGCGCGGGTGTTGTTGGTGCTCCACGCGAAGCTGAACCGCTGGCTGCAGCCGGGCGGGCACGCTGACGCCGCCGACGGTGGCTCGATGGAGGCGACGGCGCTGCGCGAGGCGCGCGAAGAGACGGCGCTCGACGTCGCGCTGCACCCGACCGCGCCGCGACCGCTCGACGTCGACGTGCACGTCATTCCCGCCAGGAAGAGCGAGCCCGAGCATCGGCACCTCGACGTGCGCTACCTCGTCGTCGCGAAGAACCCCGAGGCGCTCGCGCACGACCCGAACGAGTCGCACGGCGCGCAGTGGCTCTCGTGGGAGGAGGCGCTCGCCCGCGCTGACGAGGCTCCGCTGCGGCGGCTGCTCGAGAAGGCGATGCGAACTGTCTTGCTGTGAACTCGAGGTGGCACCGGAGCACGGGCACACCCGGATCCGGCCCAACGCAGGTTGCACTCAGAGGGAGCCGCGCCGCGAACCACCCGGAATCGCGCGCTGGCCGAGGCCTTGCTCAGCGTCAGGGGCATGAACGCTCGCAACCGCCTGCCGAACGTGACCCGTCACTCCCTCGAAGCGCTGCTCGTCGAAGGCCGCATGCCGCTCGACGCCGCGCTGCAGCTGGCGCACGCGCTGGTGCGCGCCGTGGAAGATCATCACGCCACGGGGCAGGCCATCGGGCCGTTCGACACGACCTCGCTCTCGGTCGACGTGCTGGGCCACGCGATGATCAAGCCGTCGCTGCGCATGGAAGCTGCGGCTCCGGAGCTCGGCGTGGGTGGCGTGCCCGACCTGCTCTCTGACCTCTACAGCCTGGGCGCGGTGTTCTACCGGCTGTTCTCGGGCCTGACGCCGGCTGAAGCAACGAAGCGCGCGGGTGGGCACCTGGCGCCGCCGAGCCGCTTCAACCCGACCGTCGATGATGCGCTCGATGGGCTCGTGCTCACGATGCTCGACGCCGACCCGATGGAGCGGCCGTACCGGCTCTCGCAGGTCGATGGGCAGCTGCTCGCCATCTTCGGTGAGATGGGCCTCGAGCCGTCGACGCATGCGGTGTCGACGTGGGTCGCCGCGCATCGGCCAGCGCCGTTCGTCGCGCCAGCGCCGGTGATTCCAGTCGTCGTGCCGAAGGTGCAGGCGCCAGTGCGCCGCGCAGCTCCTGCGGTTCAGTGGAAGCTGGAGGAGGACGAAGAAGAGGTCGCCGAGACCGTCGATGCCGCGTGGGAAGGGCCGGTGCGGTTCGACGTGTGGGCAGCCGCGAGCGCGGGCGTCGTCGCCCTCGGCGTGATGCTCATCGCGCTGATGTGAGCGCGTCGGCGGCTTGACCACACGGAGCGAGTGGGTGACGGTTCGCGCGTGCGTTCGCTCGCGCAACTGCTGCTGGTCAACGCACTCCTCGCCCTGCTCGGCAGTGGCTGTGGGTGCGGCGGGAGCGGCGGCGGAGGCAACCCGCTCTCGCCCGATGGCGGAACGCCCGTCACCGGCCTTCCGAACGTGCCCTGGTACTGCTTCGTCGTGCCCTGCGCAGACGCGGGCGTGACGACCACGCCCCGCTGCGGACCACGCACGTGCAGTGGCTGCTGCGACTCGCTGGGCGTCTGCCAGAGCGGCACGCTGGCGAGTGCGTGCGGCGTGGGCGGAGTGACCTGCAACACCTGCCCGGACTTCACCTGTGAGTTCGGTCGCTGCGTCGCGCTTCGCTGCGGGCCGGGCACGTGCCGAGGCTGCTGCGTTGGCGAGAGCTGCATCATCGGCAACGAGTCGAACTGTGGCGTCGACGGCGTCGCGTGTCGAACGTGCGCTCCGGGAACCATCTGCCGCGATGGGCGCTGCGAGACCGTTTGTGACACGAGCAACTGCTCGGGGTGTTGTGACGAGCTGGGCACCTGCCACCCTGGAAACACGCAGGCGAATTGCGGCACCAGCGGGAACAGGTGCTCGACCTGCAGCCGGGACGCGCGGTGCGACGGCCTTCGCTGTGTCGCGCTCCCGACATGCACGACCTGCAGCGTCGGCCAATGCTGTCTCGAAGGAGCGTGCGTCGACGTGAGTCCGACCCGCTGCGCCCGAAACGGAGGCCTTTCGAACGATGAGTGCCGCGTGTGCGCAGGGCCGGAGACGTGTGGAGCTGGCAGTGAAAAGGGCTTCTGCGTGCGGCCCGGCAATCGTCCACTCGGGGCGAGCTGCTCGTGGGACGGAGACTGCGCCGCGGGCGCCTCTGGCAGGCCGATGTGTCTGACCGGCCTGGCGTGGGGAACGGGCTATTGCAGCGACGGGTGCACGAGCGCGACGTGCACCGCGTCAGACGTCTGCACCACGCTCCAATCGCAGACCGTGTGCCTCAAGGGCTGCTCGACCGCGGGCTCGACCTGCACCAACGCCGACACCGTCTGTGAGGCACTCGACGGTGGCGCGCTGGGCTGCGTTCCGAAGTGCACCGCGTCGACCGCGAACCTGCAGTGCACGAGCGGGCGATGTCGCGGCGACGGCAGATGCTGCGGAGCCAGCGGCAACGCCTGCTGCGAGACCGGGTCGCCGTGCAGCGGAGTGAGCCGTGATGGTGGCGTGTCTGCGTGCCGCCTCGACGGAACGTGCTCGTGAGCACGGTCAGCCTGAGTCCTGTCATCGGCGTCGATGATCAACGCGTGCGCGTCGGGCGCTCAACTGGCTGAACGGCGACGGTCACGCCGCGGACGACTGGGAGTTCCGTCACGCGAGTCTTCGTGGGCAGTCGACTGGTCGGGGCGCCAGCGAGTCGACTCCGCTGATGCCGATTGGTGGAGCGTCGTGTGGCGAACGTCATCGTCATCGAGAACGCCCTGACGCAGTTCCTCCTGGTCGCGTCGCTCATGCCGCGTGTCGATGCGCCAGTCGCGAACCAGCGCCTCTCGGCAACCTCGCTTCGATCACTGATGGCTGAATTCCGTCGCCGTCAGCTCGATGGCGAGCTCGAGACCGGCCGTGACGGCGCAATCAGGCTCGCGCCGAACAGCTGCGCCCGGGCTGTCACTCGCCTCGGAGCATGTTCTCCGGCGCAAACACCTCAGCGGTCTCAATGACGACGCCGACGCAGCAGCCCGATGGCGAGCAGCAGCAACGGCGAGAGCTCAGCCGACGAACACCCGAGGCAGCTCGTCGGCGGAGGCTTCGCGACGCACATGCCCGCGTTGCACGTCTGCGTGTTCGCGCACACCTTGCATTCGGTGCCGCTCACGCCGCAGCGCTCGCTCGAGGGGAACGAGACGCAGATGCCACTCGCACAGCAGCCCATGCAGTTCGATGGGCCACACGTCACGGCGACACCAGCTCCCGAGCCGCCTCCGGTGCCCGACGTTCCACCGCCCGTGCCCGACGTTCCTCCGCCCGTGCCCGACGTTCCGCCGCCCGTGCCCGACGTTCCGCCGCCCGTGCCCGACGTTCCACCGCCCGTGCCCGACGTTCCACCGCCCGTGCCTGACGTTCCACCGCCGGTGCCCGACGTTCCACCGCCGGTGCCCGACGTTCCGCCGCCGGTGCCCGACGTTCCGCCGCCTGCAGCTCCACCGCCGGCACTTCCGCCGCCAGCGCCACCCGGAACACAGACATTCACGCCGCCCACGCTCGAGCAGGTGAACCCGGTTCCACACGGAACAGGCGCCGTCGGCGTGCAGGGCGTTCGACAGGTTCCCGAGGTGCAGCGCAACCCGGTACGGCAGATCCGAATCGGCACGGTGAAGGAGCAGCTCTGCCCTTCATCTGCCGTCTCTGACGGCCCGCAGACACACACGCCACCGCCGCCGGAGACGGCCGCACAGGCTGGGCACGTTCCCGGGTTCGTCGGGTTGCATGGAGAGCGACAGGCTCCGGCGATGCAGCTCAGCCCCGACTGACAGGGCACCGTCGCGCTACACGTCTGGCACAGGCTCGCGCCCGACGAGGGCACGCACACGCGCTCGGTCGAACCCGACAAGCCCGTGCACGCCTGGCCCGAGGTGCAGGTCGTCGCGGTGCAGCTCGCGCACTCGCCCAGCCCGTTGCAGCAGCTGCGGCAGAACGCGAGGTTCGGGTCGGTCGCGTCGGTGATGCACATGCCGCACATGTTGCAGACGCCCGAGACCTCACAGCGGTCTCCGACGTTGCCCGTGGGGCTGCAGCCACCGTTGACGCACTCGTAGCCGGGCGCGCAGTCGGTCGCAGCCGTCGCCACCGTGCACTGGTTCGTACAGCTCGTGGTGGGAATGCAGTACGACGAGGTGCCGATGGTGGTGCAGTTGTAGCCAGCGCCACACGAGCCCGCGACCGTGGGGTTGCAGGTCGTCGAGCACCAGTTGTTGCCCGAGCCGTTGGTGAGGCACTGCCCGGTGACGCAGTCGGCGCCCGTCGTGCAGAACCGGCACAGGTCAGACACACCGACCTGCGGCAGACACGCGAAGCCCGCCGTCGACGCCTGACACGAGAACCCCGCCGGGCAACTCGCGCCCGCGGCCGCGCAGTCCTGGGTGCAGATGAGGTTCGTCGAGCCCGTCGGGCCTTCACACACGCGCCCGCCCGCGCACTGCGAGGCGCTGGTACAGGTCGCGCCCTGCCCGCCCGAGGCTCCGGGGTACATCGTGCACAGGTCGCTCACGTCGGGCGCGAGCAGCGCGCGCTTCACCACGCCGCTGCCGACCGCCGGGTTCATCACCGCGTTGCCCGAGTTCGTGTGGTCCATGCCGATGAAGTGGCCCGCTTCGTGGGTGACGACGCTCTCGTAGTCGATGGCCGTCTGCCGCCCGTCGTTGGCCCAGATGGAGTTGTTGTTCAGCTCCATGTCGGCGTCGGTGATTTCCCCCGGGAAGAACGACGTCGTGGTGACGCCGAGCGTGCCGCTGCCGTGGCGCCAGAAGTTGCCGCCCAGCCAGATGACGTTGTTGTTGTTGTCGTTGCCGTTGATGGCGGTGGTGCCGGTGGGCGACGCATAGGTGCCCTGGAACTCGAAGTTCATCGAGGTGCCGCAGGTGAGCGCGGTGTTCGCCACCGACCACTTCTGAAACGCCGACTGCATGCCGGTGAGCACGACCGAGTACTGCACGGCCTGCGAGCCGTTGATGACCATCGCGCTCGTGCCGGTGCCAGCGCCGCTGGGTCGATTCCACACGGCGGTGGCGAAGCGCACCTCGGGGTAGCAGCGGCCGGTGAGGCACGACATGTTCGTCGTCGTCTGGTTCGTCGCGCGCACCCGGCACGAGGTGGTGCACGGGTCGAGCGACCACCGGTTCGAGCCGGGCGTCGCGAGCGCAGCGACCGACCACGACAGCATCACGACGGCGAGCAGGCGGTTCATCGCGCACCGCCCTTCACGGCGAGGCGAAGGCGCTCGAGGAAGGCGTCGGCGCCGCCCAGCACCTCGCGCTCATCGACCGGCCGAATGACGCCCTTCTTCCCCGGCACCGCGAACGAGAGGCCCGAGAGGTCTCGCAGCGCCACCATCTGGCCCCCCTTCTGCACGAGCGACACCTTGGCGGCGCTCATCGAGTACGGCACGAACGCGTCGGGCACCTCGACGGCCGGCTCGAGGAAGAGGACCACGTCTTCGCCCGGCGTGAAGGTGGCGACGCCCGAGACGCGCTGCGAGAAGGTGCCAACGGTTCCACCCGGCTGCTTCACCAGCACCGTCGTGCGAGGCGTGCCCTTGAGCACCTCACGCACCACCACTTCAGACGTCGTCCAGATGCCGCGGTGGGCCTCGTCCCACTGGGTGTCGACGCGGTGCACGGTGCCTCGCACGACGAGAGGCGACTTCGCGGTGAGCTCCTCCATCGACAGCGAGAGCACCACGGTCGCGAGCGCAGACAGCGGCGCGAACAGCGCCAGCGCGAGCAGAAGACGACGTTGCATCGAGGACTCCATGCGTTCCCCGGCGGAGACGGGGCCTCTCTTCGGCCAGAGAGGGAGCCTGCTGTGTAGCGAGTGCGCGGCACCTTGCCAACCCGCGGCGTGGGGACCATTGCCCTGCGGCCGTGTCGAGGCCACAAGGGCTCCCATGACACCGCGGTACTTCGTCACTGGCACCGACACGGGCGTGGGCAAGACCCAGGTGAGCGCGGCGTTGCTGCGGCTCATGGTGAAGCGTGGGCACCAACCGTTCGCGTTCAAACCCTTCGAGAGCGGCATGGCGTCGCTCGACGCGCCGGCCGATGGCCTCGCCCTTCAGCAGGCGGCGGGTGGCTGGCAGCCGCTCGAGACGGTGAGCCTGTTTCGCTTCAAGGCGCCGCTGGCTCCGGCGATGGCAGCGAAGCGGGAGCGGCGCAGAACCTCATGGCGCACGATGCAGTCGACGTTCGCCTCGTTTGGGAGCGGCGCCGGAGTGGCCGAAGGTGCAGGCGGGCTGCACGTTCCGTTGGATTCACGACACGACGTCATCGACGCCATTGAAGCGCTGAAGCTGTCGGTGGTCGTGGTGGCACGCGCGGCGCTCGGCACCATCAACCACACGACGTTGACGCTCGAGGCCCTGACCGCCCGAAGGCTGCGCGTCGCGGCGGTGGTGATGGTCTCGTCGCAGGCCAACGCTGATCCCTCGGTCGCGTTGAACAAGGCCGAGCTCGAGCGTCGCTTCCCGCGCGGTCGGTTCTTCGGCCCCGTGCCCTTCATCGAAGACCCGACCCGCCGCGCCAGGGCCTTCGAGCGCGCGGTCTCGACGCTCGTCTGACGAACGAAGGAGCGCGAGATGACTCGCGCGCAGCGCGTCAGGCTCCTGACGCCTCGTTCTCCGCATGCCCGCGCTGGCAGCGATCGTTAGGTTTTTGCGATGCGCGTTCTGGTGGCCGACGACTCCGACACCCAGCGGACTCAACTCGCAGGGCTCTTGAGGCGGGCGGGGCACGAGGTCATCTCGGTCTCCGACGGCACGCAGGCGCTGACGGCGTTGCTCGACGTGAACGGCCCGCACCTGGCGCTGCTCGACTGGGAGATGCCCGGGCTCGATGGCATCGACGTGTGCCGGCGCGTGCGAGAGGCGCCGCTCGGCATTCGCCCGCACCTGGTGCTGCTGACCGCGAGGGCCGAGAAGCAGGACGTGGTCGACGGGCTCAAGGCCGGCGCCGATGACTTCCTCTCGAAGCCGCCGATTCCTGCCGAGCTGATGGCGCGCCTGAAGGTCGGGCAGCGCAACGTCGAGATTCAGCTCGAGCTCGAGGTGCGAACGAAGGCGCTCGAAGCGGCGCTGGCGCGGCTCGACGCGGTGAACGTGGTCGCGTCTCGCATCGGGCTCTCCGAGGTGCAGCCGGTCGCGACGGCCGAGCAGCTGCTCGAGCAGGCAGTGAAGGAAGTGACGAAGGCGGTGACGGTGAAGGTGAGCGGCGAGGTGACGCGCGCGCTGGGTTCGCTGGTGCTGCCGTCCGAGGGGCGGTGGCTCGACGTGGTGCTCGAGGTGACGGGCAGCATCGAGCGCACGGTGGCGAACGCGAGCGGCGGCCGAGACCTCGTGGGCGACCTGTTGACGATGGTGCTGCAGCGCGCGCACGCGGCGCTCGAGCAACGCAAGGAGCACTCACTCGTGCCCTTCCCCGGCCGGGTCGTGACTGGCGCGATGCCCGAAGGCGCGCGCGTGACCGTGGGCTCGTGGACGATGGCCGTGGCGAGCCAGTCGTTGCAGCGCGCGTCGACGACATTCTCTCAGCTCGGGCCGAACGTGGTCTTGCTCTCGGGGCTGAAGCCCGCCTCGATGGCCGTCGAGGTCTTGCGCGCGGGCACGCTGCTCAAGCCGTCACACCTCGAGCGCACGAAGGGGTTCTTCAAGGGCTCCGATGCGGCGAGTGAGGTCGAGGTGGCGACGCCGTCGGCGCTGGCGCTCGCGACGCACGGCTGAGAGGCCGCTCGCATGGCTGCGAAGAAGGCGAAGTCACCGCTCACGACGCGGGCTGGGGCGTTCTCCCGTCGGGGACGCTTCGAGGCGCTGGAGCGACGCAGTTCTCGACGCGCTCTCGGTTCGGGCGATCGGCGCCGAGGCTGACAACGCGCTCGTGCATGGCGGCACTGACTGAAAGGCACGGAGTGAGCGCGGGGGTTGATGGTGCCCCTGGAAGCCTCGAGTGCACCAGGAACCCAGGAATGGCGCGCGGCCCCGAGACGCACACGCTGGCCGATTCCTTCGGAACCGCCTCCACTCGAGGCTTCGGAGCGCACGACCGTCGCCCTGCACTCCCTCGAGGCCTGTCGTCGCCCCTGCCTGGCTACGGACAGCCGACGTACGCGAAATACAACTCGGTGTTCGTCGCGCCGTTGCGGTCGTCACGCCAGCAGAACGCGAAGGTCGTTCCGTTCCACAACGCCGTCGTGAACGTCGCCGAGCCATTGCCGCTCGAGAGCCGCAGGTCGTTGCCGTTCTTCACGCCCGTGCCGGACAGCTGCATGAAATAGATGGCCGGCTTGCCGGTGGTGACGCGCTCGTCCTGCCACGAGACGCCGTACTCGAAGCCGTTCCAGTCGATGCTGGGGTACCCCGAGAAGCCACCCGCGCTGGTGAGCCGCACCTCGCCGCCCAGCTTCGCGCCCATCGCGTCGAGCCGCTGGAAGTAGACCTCGGCGTTTCCATCGCGCGTGTCGTGCCAGACGATGGCCCACTCACGGCGGTCGGGGTTCCACGCGAGGTCGGGCCACGCGGAGTCGGCGCCGTTGCTGGTGATGCGCACCTCGTTGCCCGCGGGCCGGCCGTCGATCTCGAGGCGGCGGAAGTAGATTTCCCGGTTGCCGTCGCGCCAGTCGGTCCACGCGAGGCCGAAGCCCTGCCCGCTGTACTTGAGAATCGGGTAGCTCTGTCGCGCGCCGTCGGTCGTCACGCGAACTTCTCCACCGAGCCGTGTGCCGTTGGTGTCGAAACGCATGAAGTAGAGGTCTTGCTTGTTCGACCCGGCCCGCTCGTCCTCCCACGCCATCGCGTACTCCTGCCCAGTCCACACGACGTCGGGCCAGTCGGAGTCGAGCGGCGCGTTGGTGATGCGCACCGGTGAGCCCAGCGGCTGCCCGCTCGTCGAGATGGCGCGGAAGTACAGCTCGAGGTTGTCGGTGGAGTCGTCGGAGTAGACGAGGCCCCACCGCTGCCCGTTGAACGCCATCGCCGGGTGCGACGAGACGCCGGGCGTGTTGCTCACGCGAACGTCTCCGCCCTGCCGCCGGCCCTGCTTGTCGAGCGCCGCGAAGTAGATGTCGCCCTTCATCGCGCTGCCGTCGCGCGCGTCTTGCCACACGAGGCCAAAGCCGTTGGTCGACGACGCGATGTAGACGAAGTCGCTCGTGGCCGGGTCGTTGGTGAGCCGCAGGTCGCCCGACGCGTTGGTGAGCAGCCCTTCGTCGACGGTGCCGTCGCAGTCGTCGTCTTTGCCGTTGCACGCCTCGGTGCCCGGAGCGCCCGGCATGCACGCCTGCTGCTGCCCCGCCATGCACGTCGACGCGACGACCGCGCACTCACCGACGCCGCACATCGACGGCATCAGGTTCTCGTCCGTCGCGCCGTTGCAGTCGTCGTCTTTGCCGTTGCAGGTCTCGGCGACTGGGGTGCCGGGCGTGCAGGTCTGCGGCGTGCCTTCGAGACAGCTGCCCACGGAGCGTTTGCACGCGCCAATGCCGCACTCGAGCATCGGCTGCTCTTCGTCGATGGCGCCGTCGCAGTCGTCGTCGCGGCCGTTGCAGACCTCGACCGACACGACGCACTCGGGAGGAAGTCCCGCGTCGTCTTCACGCACGACCTGAATCTTCGGGCCCGCGCAGGTGCAACCGACGAGCGATGACAGGAGCAGGAAACCGGCTACTCGCATGCGCGTGCTGTCTCACAGATCGCGAGACGAAGTCACTCCACGGTCCCGTCACATTTCTCGCGTGGTGAGAACTCGTGTGAACACTCCTTATGAGACGGAGCCTGAGCGAGCCTGATGAGCGGCGGCTCCTCGGTGCCTTGCAGACCTGCGCCGCGGCGAATGTGGCTCGTGAAGGCGGCAGTCGAATGAGAGAGATTGCTGTGGCAGCGGAACCTGAGGTCTGATCACACCATGTCCCTCTTCGAGGCCATCGAGACCGAGAACCTGGCAGCCATCGAGCGCGCGCTGGCCGAGACGAAAGACGTGAACGAGCTGGGGCCGGGCAGGACGACGCCGCTCATCGAGGCCGCGCGCCGTGGGCTCACGCACGCGGTGAAGCTGTTGCTCGCGAAGGGCGCTGAGCCGACGTGGCGCGACGACGAGCAAGAGACGGCGATTCTCAAAGCCGGCGCGAACGGGCACCCAGAAGTCGTGGCGCTGCTTGCACCGGGTTCGAGCGAAGACGATCGCGACCTGGCGAAGAGCTTCCTCACCGCGTTCGGAGCGTCGCATTCACCCGAGTACCAGTACGACCCGTCGCGCCTGCACAAGAAGGCCGTCGAAGTCGCCGCGCGCGCTGCGAACTTCATCGGCCACGATGACCCGATGAAGCGCCTCGAGCGAAACGACCGCGCGCAGGATCTGAAGAAGAAGAAGTGAACTCGTCGTCGTTGATCAGCTGGTGGGAGCCGACTCCCGAAGTGGCGACGACCGCAGACGTCTTCGCTGATCACCCGCTCGCGCGTGAGGCGGCCGAGCAGTTGATGGCGCGGCTGCGCTCCGGCTTCATCACCGAGGGCTACGGCGTCGAGCTGCTGCACAAACCGTCGGGCGGGAAGATGTTCGGCGTGCTCGTCGTGCGCGCTCCCGATGGCGCGGTCGGCGTGCTGCACGGCTTCTCGGGCCAGCTCGGTTGGGACTGGGAAGTGCCCGGCTTCGTGCCGCCGCTCTTCGATGTGGCTGCGCGGCAGAAGGCCGAGGCCGCGTCTGATGCGACGGTGCATGCGCTCACCGCGGAGCTCGAACGACTCGAGAACTCCGAGGCATGGGCTGCCGCGACCGCCGCGCTCCAGGCGTTCGACGCGCGCATCGCGACCGAGAAGACGGGGCTTCAGCTCGAACTGAAAGAACGCCAGCTTCGTCGAAACACCGCCCGGTCCGCAGGCGCCGACCCGCGCGCGCTCGACGTCGAGAGCCGCGCCGACACGAAGCTGGGTCGAGAACGAAACGCGGAGTGGAAGCGCGACCGACTCGCCCTCGTCGCCGAAGTCGAGCTCTTCGAACACCGGCACGCCGCGCTCACCGCCACGCGCGCCCAGGCCTCACGCGACGCGATGACGGCCATCTTCGACACGTATCGGCTGCGCAACCGCTCCGGCGTGGAGCGCAGTCTGCGCGAACTCTTCGGTGGCGCCGCGCCTCCGTGGGGAACCGGAGACTGTGCTGGCCCCAGGCTCATCGCCCACGCGCTCTCGGTCCGCCTCGAGCCCGTCGCCCTCGCCGAGTTCTGGTGGGGCCCACCCCCGCCCGCAGGTGGCCGCGTCGAAGGGGCCTTCTACCCGCCGTGCACCGAGCGCTGCGGCGTGGTGCTGCCCTTCCTGCTGTCGAAGTGACTCACGCCGCGACGCGAAGGTGCGCGCGCTTCTTCTCGCCGCCGAGCTTCTTCTTCACGTCCCACGCTTCTTTGAGCCCGTCCCACGCGCGGCCGAGCAACGACTTCTGCTGCGACGCCGGCGCCGTCTCATTCGATGGCCCACGCGCCGAGTACTCGTACAGCTTGCGCGTGCCCATCACGTGGTCGAACCAGGGGTGCGTCACGCACCAGTTCGCGTTCTGGTCCTTCCCCATGTGGTGGTCGTAGTGCCACGGCAGATTCTCGCGCGCCCAGTGCGGGTCGAGGTGCGAGCGTTTGTGAATCACGTAGTACCGGTACATGCGGTACCAGATGGTGCCCGTGAAGAACGGCAGCAGCGGAAACACCGGCACCATCGCCGCCGCACCGAGCGCGAGCGCCAGCGCCTCTTTGCCCTGCGGCGACCACGTCAACACGCTGCGCACGTACTGCGCGTCGACCATGTCGTTCTTCCGCGACTCGCGGTGGTGCTCGTGCCAGTGAAAGGACCAGAAGCTCTTCTTGTTCTTGCCCAGGCCATGCAGCCAGTACTTGTGAATCAACCACTCGCCCGCGTTCGACGCCGCCAACCCGATGGGAATGCCGAGCATGCTGAGCTCCTCGAGAACTGTTCCGGCCTGATGGAGATGGAATCATGACCAAACGGTCACGACAAAACAAGCCCGCCCCGAAGAAAAAGGTGATGCCGCGCCCCGGGCCCGAGGGAGGCGTGCGCGACACGAACCGCAAAGAGAAGGCGGCGGCCATCAAAGAGGCGGCGCTGCACCTGTTCCTCGAGCGCGGCATCGACGCCGTCAGCGTCGACGACATCATGAAGCGCGCCGGCATGGCGAAGGGCGGCTTCTATCGGTACTTCGAGACGCAGGCGGTGCTGGTGTCGGAGATCATCGAACCGGCGCGCGCGCTGATGACGAAGGCGCTCGAAGACTGCAGCGTCGATCTCGAGACGGCGGCCACGCGTGACGCGCAGTTCGCCGCGTACCGAAAGGTCGGCGACGTCGTCGCCACGCTGCTCATGGTGCACCCCGGCGAGGTGCGGCTGTACCTGCAGGAGTGCCGCGCTCCCGCGAACGGCCCGCGCGTGCCCATCGTCGAGCTCTCGAAGACGGTCTCGAAGTGGGCCATCAGCATCACCGCGCAGGCGCAGGCGCACCGCATTCTCAAACCCATTCCCGTGCCCGTCAGCGCGCTCACCGTCGTCGGCGCGTCGGAGCGGCTGCTGCTCGCCGTGCTGCAGGAAGAAGACATCGGCAACCCGCTCGAGGTGCCCGAGGCGCTGGCCACGCTCATCCTCGATGGGCTCAAGGCCTGACGGGGCGCTCCGCCGTTCGAGCAGGGTTCGGGCGACCGGCCCCCTGCGGCGGTAGTGTTGACGCAGACACGTGAAGGGACGCAACGACACGCTGACGTTGGCAGGGTTCGTCATCAGCCTCGGGCTGCATGCCGCTGCGTTCGTCGCGGTCTCGCGCATGCCCGAGCGCCAGCTCCACGACACCTCGACGCGCATCACGATGGTCGAGGTCGAGTTCCCACCACCACCGCCGCCGCCGGTCGTCGAAGAGCCGCCGAAACCACCCGAGCCGCAGAAGCCCGTCGACAAGCCGGTGAAGAAGAACGTGCCGGTCGTGAAACAGCCCGCGCCTTCGCCCGAGCCGCCGGTCGAGCCGTTGCAGAGCGATCGTCCGCAGCAGGACTCACCGGTCGAGCCGCTCCGCCCGCCGACCATCGCGCGGCCGTCGCTGATTCCCGGTGGCGCCTTCGCGCTCTCGCTCGACGCCGGCGTCTTTGCCGAAGCCGAGGAGCCCAGGGGCCTGCACGCTCCGGAGATCTCGAAAGACCTCGTCGGAGATCTCACGCGCGAGACCATCGGCCGCGGCAAGGTCGATCGCGGGCTGGTGCACCCGTATTACGTGCAGCTCGGCAAGGCGCTCATCAAGAACTGGGACGCCGACCGCGCTGTCTCGAAGAAGGGCCTTTCGGGCTACGGCGAGCAGTTCATGCAGAACACGAAGGTGTTCAACGAGATCTGGCTCGACAAGGCGGCGCAGTTCGGAGCCACCGGCGCTCCCATCGACGCGCCCGTCTCGAACGACAACGCGAGCCGACGCACCGCCACCGTCACCAACAACATTCAAGGCATCGGAGGCGTCGACCTCGAGGCGCGCAAAGAGGTGTCGCGGCAGATGCGCGAGCAGTTCAAGGCCACGCGCCGCGCGACGATTCGGGTGACGCAGAACCTCGAGGGCAAGCTGCTCAAGGTCGAGCTCGTCGCGCCCAGCAACGACGCGTCAGTCGATCGCGAAGCGGTGGCGGACGTCAGAGCCGCCGCCGAGAAGCTGCCGCCGCCGCCCGCCGAGGTGCTCGAGGGCAAAAAAGAGCTGGTGAGCCTCTGGGCCTTCGAGCTCGTCGTCTCCATCAGCCCGCCCGTGCCCACCTTCACCTTCGAGTTCGACGAGGCGCTCGGCTTCATCGACGCGCGCTTGCCGCTCGACCGTCGCATCTACAAGAAGGTGCGCCTCGTCTCCGTCGACTGAAACTCCGCCATGGCCGACAAACGCCGCTTCGAGCTGCTCGCAGACCTGGTCCTCTCGCGCTTCCCCGAGACGAAGCGCGTGTTCGACGTGGCTGGCGGCATGGGCAAGCTGAACGAGGCCCTCGTCGCGCGCGGTCGCAGTTGCCTCACCTTCGACCGCCGCCACAAACACCTGCCCGTCGAGTACGCGCAGCGCGACTTCACGCTCGACGAGCCCTGCACCGCCGACCTCGTGGTGGGTCTGCACGCCGACGGCGCGACGCGCGTCATCATCGAGTACGCCGCGAAGCACTCGGTTCCGTTCGCCGTCGTGCCCTGCTGCTCTGACAACTCGATGCCGTACAAGCCGTGGATGAGGCACCTCGCCGAGCTGGGCACCTCGCTCGGCCTCACCGTCGAAGAGGTCGAGCTGCCCATGGAGGGCCGCGCGCGCGTACTGCTCGGTCGGCGCTCCACCGAATCCTGATGGCCGCTTCCTGTCTCTGAGGCGACGTGAACTTCGTGCAAGACGTGTCAGCGCAGGACTTCGAGGCCGCGGTGCTCGCGAAGAGCCACTCCGTGCCCGTGGTGGTCGACTTCTGGGCCGAGTGGTGTGCGCCGTGCCGAATGCTCGGGCCGACGCTCGAGCGTGAGGTGAACGCGCTGGGCGGAGCGATCGAACTGGCGAAGGTCGATGTCGACGCGGCCCAACAGCTCGCGGCCAGCTTCGAGGTGCAGGGCATTCCCGCGGTGAAGGCGTTTCGTGGCGGCAAGGTCGTCGCCGAGTTCACCGGCGCCCGCGACGCGGCGTTCGTTCGGAAGTGGCTCTCGGCGCTCGCGCCTTCGAAGCAGCAGCTCGCGCTCGAGCAGGCGACCTCGGTCGAAGCGCTCTCGGCGCTCGTCGACGACCCCGAGGTCGGACTGGCCGCGAAGCTTCAGCTCGCCCAGCTCCACCTTGGTGAGGGGCGCCCCGAGCTCGCCGCGCCGCTGCTCGAGCAATTGCCTCCGCTCGATGAGCGAGCGCAGACGCTGCGGCAGCAGTGCGCGCTGGCCCTCGCCGCACGCGCACTTGGAGACGAACCGACGCTCCGCGCCCGGCTCGCGGCCGACGCCGCCGATGACGAAGCCCGCTATGCGCTCGGCTGTCTGTGTGGCGCCCGCGGTGACGACGAAGCAGCGCTCGCCTTGCTGCTCGAGGTCGTCAGCCATCGAAAATCCCGAAGGGACGACGCGCGGAAAGCGATGCTCACCATCTTCGAGCGTCGCGGCAGCAGTGACCCGCTCACCCAGAGCGTTCGGCGACGGCTCATGATGGCCCTCTGAACGGCCGCGTCACGGCCATGTTCCGCCGTGGGAATCGCTGGCGATCGAGCCTGCCTTTGACGATAGGGTCAGGGTTTCGATGCGCCCGGTCGTCGCTGCCTTCGTCGCCAGTCTGCTCGTCCCGGCGCTCGCCTTCGGAGCCATCTACGAGTCCGTCGTCGACGCCGATGACGAAGAAGAGATCTTCGCGATGTACCAGCGCGGAGACATCTCGCTCGACACCGCCGACACCCTGCTCGAGCTGCTGCGTGAAGGCGTCGACCTGAACTCGGCGCCTCGCGAGAAGCTCTACGACCTGCCGGGCCTCACGTACGCCGACTGCGACAAGATCATCGCGTACCGCACGCAGAAGGGCCGCATCGAAGACCCGACCGAGCTCGTCGGCGCCGAGGCCATCACCGCCGAGCAGCTCATCGGCATCGCCGCGTACATTCGGCTCGAAGAGGCGAAGGCAAAGCTGCCCGTGAGCGGGAAGTTCCGCGCCATCTCGCAGTACACGCTGCAGGACCCAGTGGCCCCTCCGGCCCTGCTCGCCGCGCGCCTCAAGGGCCCGCTCGACCTCTCGGCGGGCTTCATGGCGACCGGCAGCCGCCTCGACCCGACGACCCCGAAGTACGACTCGTTCGGCCAGCGGCTGGTGAGCGAAGGCATCAAGTACCGCCTCGACGCGCCGCGCTTCTTCCTGCAGTGGCAGAACGCGAACCGTCGCGTCATCGTCGGCACGTACGCCATCGGCTTCGGAGAGCGCCTCACGCTCGACAACAGCCGCCGCACCACGCCGCGCGGGCTGTACCTGACCGACGACTTCCGCCGCTCCCAGGACCTCTCGACGCTGTGCCGCACCACGCTCGACTCGGGAGCGCCGCCGCCGCCCGAGTGCATGACCGTGGGCCAGCGCGTGACCGCCGACTACTCGACGCGCGACGTGTTCCGAGGTGTCGCCGGCAGCATCGAGAACCTCGAGCTCGGAGACCAGCGCACGCTGTCGCTGTACGGGTTCCTCTCGTACCAGTCGCGCTCCATCTACCAGTACGACCTCTACGACAAGGTTGCCTGCCCCGACCCCTCGAGCGGCGACGCGGCCTGCACGGCCCCACGCATCAGCGTCGTGCAGGGCCAGAACGACCCGGGCTGGCGGCTGCGCTACTCCACCCTGCCCACCTTCTTCGACGAGCTCGCGGGCGGCGGCCACGTCGACTTCAAGCCGAGCTTCCCGCTGCGCTTCGGGTTGACGGGCTACGGCTCGGTGCCGTTCTTCAACACGGTGCCCGCGGGCGCAGCGGTACAGCCCGACTTCCAGGACACGGCGCGCTACCCCAACGGCGGCGCCTTCGGAGCGATCGGCGTCGACGCGCAGGCCGTCGTCGGCGACATCAACCTGCACCTCGAGGTGTCGCGCAGCTTCGACCGCGCCGTGAACAACCAGGGCGGCGGGTGGGCGGCGCTGCAGCGCTCGACGTACTCGCCGAAGGGCCACGAGCTCGAGCTGGTGCTGCGCTACTACGACAACCACTTCTTGAACCCGTACGCGCGGCCGTTCTCGGGCCCTGACGAAGACGCAGGCCAGCGCGCGCGCAACGAGGCCGGCGCCAGACTTCGCTACTTCGGCAAGTTCTCTCGCGACTGGCAGTTCCGCACCACGCTCGACTTCTGGGTGCTGCCGTACACGAGCAAGGCCGGCCAGGCTGGCACCGCGAACCTCACCCTGCTCACCCGCGTCGACTTCACCGGGTGGAAGGAGTTCAAGCCCGCGATCTGGTTTCGCCTCGCCGACCGCAACCTCGCCGTCAGCCAGCGCGGTGTGTGCCAGCAAGCCGACGTGTCGATGGTGATGGTCGAGCTGAACGACACCAGCCAGGACTTCGACGGCAACGTCACCTACTTCACGTGCGACGGCTACCGAATCGCCCAGCGCGTCGACGTGCGGCCGATGGCGAAGCTGCTCTCGTTCAGCGAGCAGGCGTCGGTCACCTGGCGCGACGACATCTCGAGCGCGTACAACGACAAGTTCCGCGTCGACCTGCAGGTGTGGTTCGAGGCGCGCTCGCAGCCCGTCGACTGGCTCTCGCTGCGGCTGCGCTCGCGGTACCTGAACCAGGGCATCGACAACCCCGCGTCGTACGAAGAGAACCTGTGGACCTACCTCGAGGCCGCGTGGCTGCCCATTCGTGGGACCCGCGTGGCGTTGCGATACGACCTGTTTGTGTGGCTCGATCAGCGGGCATCAACGGCCGCGCGAGTTCCTTCGCCTGAACATCGCTTCCTCGTCGATCTCCGGACTTCGTTCTGACCATGATTCCCCAGTTCGATTCCGCCTCCGCTCAGACGCGTTCGAAGTCAGCGCTCTGGCGCGCCTGCTTGGGTCGCGCCCTGATCGCGGCTGTTCTTGTCTCCTTCACGCTCTTCTCCTGCGCGACCGAACAATCGAGGCGCTATTCGCAAGCCGAAGCGCGCTCGATGCTCAAGCGCCTCGAGACCGTCAGCCTCGAGCTCGGCGAATACCCCATCGACGGCGCCAGCTCGGTGCTCGACGGTGACACCATTCGCGTGAAGGGCCTGCCCGCCTCGCTGCGTCTGCTCGGCATCGACACCGAAGAGACCTTCAAGAAAGACAAAGAGCGCGCCGCGTTCGCCGCCGGCTGGGAAGAGTACAAGAAGAAGATGCGCGGCAGCTCTCCCCGCCCCGTGAAGTACGCCACGCCCCTCGGAGAAGACGCCAAACACTTCGCCCAGGCCTTCTTCGAAGACGTGCGCGAGGTGCGGCTCGAGCGCGACCACCCCGGCGAGATTCGCGACTTCTACAATCGCTACCTCGCCTACGTGTTCGCCAAGAAGAACGGCAACTGGGTCAACTACAACGTCGAGTGCGTGCGCGCGGGCTTCACGCCCTACTTCGTGAAGTACGGCCGCAGCCGCCGCTTCCACAAAGACTTCGTCGACGCCGAGAAAGAGGCGCGCGACGCCCAGCGCGGCATCTGGAAGCCCGGCGCCATGGCGTACCCCGACTACGACGAGCGCCTGAAGTGGTGGGGCGAACGCGAGGCCGTCATCACGCGCTTCGAGAAGGCCGCCGCCGAGGCGCCCGAGAACTTCATCGCCCTCACCCGGTGGGACGCGATGCTGAAGCTCGAGGGCAAGGTCGGCACCGAGGTCACCATTCTCGGCTCGGTGAGCGACGTGAAGTACAGCCAGGGCAACGGGCCGTCGGTCGTGAAGCTCGCGCGCTCGCGCACCAGCGACTTCGACATCGTCTTCTTCGACCGCGATGTGCTGCTCTCGACCGGCATTCAGTTCAAGAAGAGCGAGTACGTGCAGGTTCGTGGCACCGTGCAGAAGTACAAGAACGACAAGGGCTGGGAGAAGCTGCAGGTGGTCGTCTCCACTCCCGGTCAGGTGCTGGCGCCCTCGAGCGAACTCGAGAAGCTGTTGACCGATGATCAGAAGCGGGCCGAGCGTGAAAGTGAAGAGGATGACTGAATGACTGCGACTCCGTACTCCATGGGTGCCCGCTTGCTCCGGCACCTGCCCGCTGCGCTCGCGCTCGTCGCGCTCTCGTGCACGCCGCCGGTCGAGATGCCCACCGACGCCTGCAAGGGCCGCGTGCTCGGAGACCTCGTCATCACCGAGCTGATGATCGACCCCGACGGCACCGACACCGGCGCCGAGTGGTTCGAGGTCTTCAACACCCTCGGCACTCCCATCGACCTGCGCGGCTACACCATCACCTACCGCCAGGGCACCTCGACGGCGAAGTCGCACACCGTGCGCGCCTCGGTCTCGGCGCCCGCGCGCGGCTACGTCGCCCTCGGTGACGTGCGCTCCGGCCCGAACCCGGCGTGGCTCGGCTACAGCTACGGCGACGACCTCGGCAGCTTCAGCCAGTCGACCGGCACCTTGAACGTGCGCTGCGGCACCACCGTCATCGCCGAGTACTCGTACACGCGCTCGGCGCGCTCGGGCCGCTCCCGCATGCTCGGCGGAGGCAACGACCCGACCTCGGCCATCGCCGCCACCGAGACGAACTGGTGCGACACGCCGCCTGCGACCGAGTTCACGCCCCGCAACTACGGCACGCCCGGCGGCCCCAACCCCATGTGCGCGCCCGAGGCCATGCTCGGCACCTGTCTGCAGAACGGCGTGCCCCGCCCCATCGTCGCCGCCGAAGCCGGCGACCTGCTCATCACCGAGGTCATGGCCAGCCCGAAGTCAGTCACCGACACGCTCGGCGAGTGGATCGAGGTGTACGCGACCACCGACGTCGACCTGAACGGCCTCTCGCTCGCGACCAGCACCAGCCGCGCCACGCTCTCGTCGACCGACTGCCTCACGGTGCACTCGCAGACCTACAACCTGCTCGCGCGCTCCGGCGACGCCTTCGTCAACGGCGGGCTGCCGCCCATCGTCTCGACGTTCTCGGTCAGCCTCTCGTCGGCCAACGAGCGCCTGCGCCTCGTGCGCGGTGACGCCGGCATCGATGAGGCCATCTTCTTCGGCTCCCAGGACGGCGTCTCGTGGCAGGTGCGCCCCGACCTGCTCGCGAACCCCGACGACATTCGGGTGACGCTCAACGACTCGCCCGACTCCTTCTGCAAGGCCTCGGCGTCGTGGCCCGATGGTGGCGGTGACTTCGGCACGCCGGGCGCTCCCAATGGCGCGTGCGCGGCAGACTCCGGCGTCGTGGTCGTGCCCGACGGAGGCCAGCCGACGTTCGACTGCGCCACCATCAACACGGGCGACCTCGTGGTGACCGAGGTGATGATCGACCCTGCCAGCGGCGACACCGGCCTCGAGTGGTTCGAGGTCTACAACACGACCGCCACGCCCATCGACCTCGCGGGCCTCGTGCTCACCTATCGCCAGGGCGCCACCGCCCCGAGAACACACCTCGTCCGCAGCTCGGTCGTGGTGCCGGCCGGCCAGGCGGTCGCGGTCGGCGACGTGCGTTCGGGCCCGAACCCCGGGTGGATTCGGTACGCCTACGGCGCCGACCTGGGCGCGTTCAACAACACCACGGGCACCGTCGGCGTGCGCTGCGACTCGAAGCTCGTCACCGAGTACACGTGGGTTCGCACCGCGCGCTCCGGCCGCAGCCGAATGCTGGGCGGGCCGACCACGCCCTCAGCAGCCCGGGTCGCGGTCGAGGCCAACTGGTGTGACACGCCCACCACCAGCGAATACTCGCCCGGAGCGGCCGGCACGCCCGGCGCGCTGAACCCCGAGTGCGCCGCAGAGGCCATGACGGGCACCTGCCTCGACAACGGCACGCCGCGCCCCATCGTCGCCGCCGAGCCCGGAGACCTCGTCATCACCGAGGTCATGCCGAGCCCCTCGGCCAACGACACCGTCGGCGAGTGGTTCGAGGTCTACGCCACCACTGACGTCGACTTGAACGGCCTGTCGCTGGCGAACTCCACCTCGCGCACCACGGTGACGTCGGCGAGCTGCCTGCGCATCGGCGCGAACACGTTCGGCATTCTCGCGCGCAACGCAGACCCCTTCCTCAACGGAGGCCTTCCCTCGCCCGTCGCCACCTACGGCACCGTCGGGTTGAACGGCTCGAACAACGAGATTCTGCGCCTCTTCCGCGGAGACGCCGGCATCGACCAGATCAACTTCACGGCCTCGACCAACGACAAGGCGTGGCAGGTGCCCGGCGAGCTGCTGAAAGACCCGATGCTCATCAACCCCACCATCAACGACGTGCCGGGCAACCTCTGCGTCGCGCCGAACCGGTTCTTCACCGACGCGGGCCAGGGTGACTTCGGCAGCCCGACCGTCATCAACCCGCTGTGCGACGGCGGCGTGCCCTGACGTGAAACGAACGGCGCTGCTGGCGATGGTGGTGGTGGGCTCGTGCGGCATGCCTCCGCCGACGAGCACGTGTGGCCCGTCGACCGGCACCGTCGCGCGCGCCATCGACGGAGACACCCTCGAGCTCGCCGACGGCAAGAAGGTGCGCATGCTGCTCGTCGACACGCCCGAGTCGACCAACGGCAAGACCGACTGCTACGGCCAGGAAGCCGCGCAGTTCACCTCAGACAAGGTGTTGGGCAAGACGGTGCAGCTCACCTACGACGAGGCCTCGTGCACCGACCGCTTCGGGCGGCTGCTGGCGTACGTGAAGGTCGATGGCGTCGAGATGAACACGCTGCTCGCCGAGCAGGGCTATGCGTGCATTCTGTACGTGGCGCCCGCCGGCACCAGCCGCCGCGACGAGTTCGAGACGTACGAGTCGCAGGCGAAGACGGCGCGCCTGGGCATGTGGGGCAAGTGCTCGGTCGTCACCTGCGAGTGACGTCGCTGGGCGTCAGCCGGTTGGCGGCGCAGCACATCGGCGCCTCCCGGGTTCGCACGGTGCAGGGAATCGTCTCGTGGCTGCTCGCCGTGCAAGCGCAGGATCCACTCGCGGCGCGGTGGGCCCTCGGCGCGCGGCTCCCGGGCGTGACAGAGCGAGACGTCATCGCCGCGCTCGACGACGGGCGCATTCTGCGAACGCACGTGATGCGCGGCACCTGGCAGTACGTCGTGCCCGAGGACCTGCAGTGGCTGCTCTCGCTCTTCGGGCCGAAGGTGCGCGCGTCTGCAGCGAGACGGCATCAGCAGCTGGGCCTCGACGCGAAGACCCTCGCGCGGAGTGAGGCGCTGCTCGAGAAGGCGCTGCAGCAGAAGCCAGCGCTCTCACGGGAAGGCGCGCGAGAGGTGCTCGAAGCCGGTGGCGTCTCGACGCAGGAGCAACGGCTCTCGCACCTGCTCATCGACGCCGAGCTCTCGGGGTTGCTCTGCAGCGGCCCGCACGCAGACGGCAAGGCCACGTGGGCGCTGGTCGAGCGCCGCGTCGGGGCTGCCAAGAAGCTCCCCTCGAGAGAGGCGCTGCTCGGCCAGCTCGCCAGGCGTTTCTTCGAGAGCCGTGGGCCGGCGACGCTGCAGGACTTCCGCTGGTGGACGGGGTTGACGGCTGGCGATGCGAAGGCCGGGCTCGAGACGACACAAGCCGCGCTGCAGTCGATGCGCCTCGACGACCGCACGCTGTGGTGGCGTGAAGACCACGCTCCCGCCGTGACGCATGGGCTGCTCCCGGCCTTCGACGAGTTCCTCATCGGGTATCAGCACCGCGACGACGTGCTCGACCCGCAGCACGTCAAGCGCATCAACGCAGGCGGCGGGTTGCTCGCGCCGGTGCTCGTGCACGAAGGGAAGGTCGTCGGCGTCTGGCGGCGAACGCTCGCGACGAAGTCGGTGAAGGTCGAGTTCGACTGGTTCGGGAAGCCGACCGCTGCCCAGTTGCGAGCGATGCGTGGCGAAGCCGAAAGGTACGCGACGTTCCTCGGCCTCGCGCTCGAAGGTGCCTGAAGTCAGACTTCGTCGAGGCGCGACGGCACCCGGCCCAGCATCACCGGCTCGCCAAGGCAGGCTCGCACGAGCTTTCTCAGCGTCAGGCTCGAGCGGGCCGTAGCACTGCGCGAGGAGCACCGCCGAGCTGCCCCGCTCTGCGGCCTCGACCAGAATGGCGTCGGTCTTCATCCTCGCCTCGGTGACGAAGCCGTCCCACGCGATGGCGTACCTCGAGATGTCGGCTCGGCCCGACGCGATGCTCTGCTGCGCGGCTTCGAGCGAGCGCTCGAACTCCAACTCGCCCACCACGAAGCGTTCGAGCCTGCGCCCATCGCTGACGCTGTCGAAGCCATGGGCGAGCGCCAGCAACGAAAGCGCTTCGAGTTCGGGGCTGAGCGGGTCGTCCATGTCAGCCGACGGGGTAGTACGGCCGCAGCATCAGGAAGACGACCACGCCCGTCACCGACACGTAGAGCCAGATGGGGTGCAGCACGCGCGTCACCTTCGTGTGCTTCGCGAAGTCCTTCTTCCAGGCGAAATAGAAAGCGGCGAGCGCCATCGGCACGATGCCCATCGACAACAGCACGTGGCTCGCGAGCACCACGAGGTACACGACCTTCACTGCGCCCTCTCCGCCGAACTTCGTGTCGCCGTGCACCGCGTGGTACGCGAGGTAGCCCACGAGAAAGAGCGCCGACGCCGCGAAGGCCGCAACCATCGTGAACCGGTGCAGCTCGACGCGCTTCTTCGCGATGGCCACCCTCCCTGCCACGAGCAGCAGCGCGGCGGTGGCGTTGAAGACCGCGTTCACCGCCGGCATGAAGCGCAGGTTCACGCTCGGCGTCTGCATGCCTCCGTGAATCAGCAGCAGCCAGCCGAGCAGCGACAACGCTGCGACCGACACCACCGCGTTGAAGATGAAGAAGGGCTTGTCGTTGCGGGGCTGAAGTTCGACCGTCTGCATGGCGCGGCTCTCTGCCCGACCTCGCGCCACCGCGCCAGCGCACCCACGGGCTCTGCCTTCACGCTTCGATGATCGGCCCTTCCATCGAAGATGTTTGCTTCTGCCTACATCGGTTCTGCACTCGCACATTGCCCATTGATGACGATCAACGCAGAATCCACTCCTTCCCGCATTGCAGTGCCAGCGCATCGAGAGGTGACCCATGCGTCTTCTGACCCGACTCGCGAGCTGCTGTCTGGCTGTGCTCGCTCTGCCAGCACTCGCCCAGCCGCAGCCCGCGTGCGAGCCCTCCGCGTCGAACGTGCCGCTCGAGCGTCACGTGCGGCAGGTCTACCTCGACATGCTCGGCCGCCCGCCGACGATGGCCGAGTACCGCTTCTACAAAGCGAAGGGCGCCATTCTTCCCGAAGACCTCCAGGGCCTCATGGAGAAGGAAGAGTTCTACGGCCGCCTGCGCACGTACCACCGCGCGCTGCTGCGCTCGAACATCAGCAACTCCATCTTCGTGAACGGCGACATGCGCCTCGGTGACGTGCCGGTCGGCTTCCGCCCGCTCGGCATTCGCGGCAACCCGTCGACCGCGCTCCGTGGCCAGAACGGCGCCGGCTGTGACGCCTTCATCATGCAGGACGACTGCAACGCGACCCGGCAGGACCCGCACCTCGAGCCCACGACCAAGCGCTGCCGTGACGCGTACAACGTGCCGCTCCCCGTCAGTGTCGACTACAGCCCCGACCAGTACCGCTGCGAGCCCTTCACCGGCATCGCCGACTGCACCGCTGCCATCGGCCAGACCGACGCGGCCGGGCGCGTGATGCCCGAGAAGCACCTGCTCTTCTGCGACATGCGCCGCGTCGGAGCCGCGCTGCAGCCGCACTACTGCCTCCCCAACGCGGGCGCTCCGCAGACCGCCGGCCTCACCACCGAGGTCATGGACATCGACAACCGCTACGTCGTCGCCTTCACGAACCCGGCGGCCGTCAACGGCCAGGTCGCGCGCCTCAACCGCTGCACCCTCGACCTCAACCTGAACGGCAACATTCGCGGGCGCTACGCCGTGCCCCAGGGCTGTGTGCAGCGCGAAGGCGTCGTGATGACCGACACTCCGTATTGGGACGTCACCACGCAGGGCCAGGTGCCCATGTGCGCGATTGAAGCGCAGGTTCGACAGACCAACCCGTGGACGATGGAGTCGTGCACCACCAGCCGCTTCACGGGAGACCGCTCGTGTGGCTGCGGCGTGAAGTCGAACCGCTGCGAGTCGGGCAACACCTCGCTGCACAACGCGCGCATCTCGGCGTTCAACGACGAGCCGGTGATGATTGCCGACTCGGTGGTGCGCCGTGACGAGGACTACTTCAACATTCTCACCACGCGCCGCAGCTTCGTGAACGGCACGCTCTCGCAGATGTATCGCCAGAACCAGTCGCCGCAGACGTGGCTGGTGACGCCGCCTACCGAGCGCGACGCGATCCCCGATGTGCCCCTCAACAACGTGACCACCTGGGCCGAGTACACGCGCGACATGAACGCGTCGGGCGTGCTCACCACGCCGTCGTGGCTCTACCGCTTCCCCACCCAGCGCTCGCGCGTGAACCAGTTCTACGAGGTCTTCCTCTGCAAGCACTTCTCGCCCGAGGCCGGCGCGATCGCTCCGTCGCCTGAAGACAGCTGCAACCGCGAGAACAACCTCGCCAAGCGCTGCGGCTGCTCGTACTGCCACGCCACCATCGAGCCGATGGGCGCGCACTGGGGCCGCTTCGGTGAACGCAACGCGCAGTACCTCAACCCCGACACGTTCCCCCGCCTCGACGCCCGCTGCCGCGACTGTGCGCTCTCGGGCGACACCACCTGCAACAACGAGTGCGGCAACTACGTGATGCAGGCCTTCGACGGCGACGGCGCCAACTCCCTGGGCCTGCTGCGCACGTACCTGTACCGCACGCCTGAAGAGGAGCCGAACATCGTCGGGGGGCCGCGCCTGATGGTGCAGCGCTTCATGCAGACCGGTGAGCTCGAGAAGTGTGCGGTGCGCAACATCTGGAACCACCTGCTGGGCCGCCCGATGTCGAGCCAGGAGGAGTCGCTCTATCTCACGCAGCTCGCGCAGGGCTTCGCGAACGACGGCCACAACCTCAAGGCGCTCATGCAGCGGGTCGTGGCCACCGATTCGTACCGGAGGATCGACTGATGAAGACCACCACCTCGACGCTCGTGTTGTTCGCGGCCGTCTTCGCGCTCGTCTCGTGCTCGTCGAAGCCGGCCGAGAAGCCCGCCATGGAGGGCACCCTCGAGACCGTCGACATGGGCCACCACCCACCGACGGTGAAGCTCGCCGACCCCGAGCAGAACCAGGGGCACATCGGCCGCAAGCCCCGGCGCATCAGCGTCGCCCAGCTGCGCGAGTCGATTCTCACCACCACCGGCCGCCAGTGGTCGCAGATCAACAACCTCGCCGCCACGCTGGGCCAGGCCGACTACGCGCTGACGGTCAGCGAGTCGACCGAGGTGAACCTGGTGTTCGCCAAGTTCCTCGAAGACGGCGCACGTGAAGTCTGCCTCGCGACCGCGACCGCCGACCTGACCAGGCCCGCCCCCGACCGCGTGCTGTTCCCCGACGTCACGGTGACGAACCGCGACTTCACGATGATGAGCGACGACGCCATCAAGGCGAACCTCTCGTACCTGGCGATTCGCTTCTGGGGCCAGCCCTTCTCTGACGCCGAGCGCGACTCGTGGGCGGGCACGTTCAAGACCGTCGCTGCGCGCGCCAAGACCATCAACCGGCCCGAGCAGGCGTGGGGCGCGATGTGCATCGCCTTCATGACCGACCCGCGGTTCGCCACCTACTGAGCGGAGCCACCCACCATGTCCAACCACTCCGGGAAGTCTTCGCTTCAGCGCCGTACGTTCCTCAAGGCGGCCTCGGCCTTCGCGGGCACGAGCATCTTCGGCGGTGTCTCGTTCAAGGCGTTCGCGCAGCAGGCGCAGGCGCTCGCGCCGGCCGACCACTGCTTCGTGTTCGCCTACTTCAGCGGCGGCTGGGACCAGCTGCTCAACCTCGACCCGCGCGACCCGACCGAGTTCACCGCCGAGCGCATCAGCGAGACGCGCATTCTGCCGGGCTACTCGCTGCTCTCGCAGGACCCCTCGTACCCGACGATGCCGATTCGGCCGCAGGGCTCGAACATCGCGTTAGGGCCAGCCGTGGGCCGCTTCGCGAACCACTTCGACGTGATGTCGGTGGTGCGCGGCATCAACATGAACACGGTCGCGCACGAGGTCGGCTTCCGCTACTTCCTCACGGGCAAGGAGCCCAACGGGTCGGCCGCGCGTGCGTCATCGACGGCGACCGAGGTCGTGGGCCAGCTGTACCCGCGCATGGCGAACAAGCCGCCGGTGCCCAACCTCGCCTTCAACATCGAGTCGTACAACGACCGCTACGGCGGCTACGCGAACGCGCTGCGCGTCTCGTCCGCGAACGACCTGCTGCTGACGCTCGCTCCGGGGCCGACGGCGCTCGACAGTGAAATCGAGAAGCAGCTCATCGACATGCGCGGCCAGCCCGTCTCGTGCGAGGCGCAGCTGTACGACTCGCGAGGTCTCGTCACCCAGTACCAGGACGCGCGCAAGCAGGTGCGCACGGTGCTCGACGCGACCCTCGACCGGTACTTCCGCTTCGATTCGACGACGGGCGACCCGATGGCGGTGGCGATGGAGAAGTCGGCCACCGTCGCGCGCTACGGCCTGCGCGTGGGCAACAACGGGTTGCCGAACGACCCGAGGTCATCGTCGGCCGCGCGCGCGGCGCTGGTGGCGACGGCGCTCAAGAAGGGCGTCAGCCAGTGCGTCAGCATCAACATGGCGAGCGGGCTCGACACGCACTTCGGCACGCAGCTGACGCAGGCGAACAACCAGCGGCAGGGCTGGAACGCGCTGGGCGACCTCATCGCCGACTTCAAGGAGTCGGACCACCCATCAGGCGGCAAGTGGATCGACCACGTCACGATTCTGGTGTTCTCGGAGTTCAGCCGCACGCCGCTCATCAACGCGGCAGGAGGGCGCGACCACCACATCACCAACTCGTGCGCCGTCGTCGGCAAGGGCGTGAAGCACAACCACGTGTTCGGAGCCTCGGGCAACGTCGGCATGTCAGCGGGCGTCGTGAACTACGACACCGGCCGGCCTGACCCGAAGGGCTTCCAGTACCTGCCAGACCATGTCGTCGCGACCATCATGGCGTCGGCGGGTCTCGACTACAGCATCATGCGCGTCGAACCCTTGAAGGGTCTGCAAGGGTGAGCTGAGCGCGAAGTCGAACTGATGAAGCGGGGCGTCGGAGTCTCTCCGATGCCCCGTTTGTTTTGCGCTACGCTTCGCACGTTCCGACTGGGCGCCACCACGAGCCGACGGCGCAGCGAACATGCACGGCAGCGAAAGGACGACGACGTGATGCAGGGTCGCCTGTGGACGACGGCAGCAGTGATGTGGAGTCTGGGGTGCGGCGGCACCATCACCGAGGCGCTCACCGCAGGGCCGGTCGACGTGACGGCCATCGCCTCGATGGTCGACGTCGCGGCGACTCCAGCCTTCGCCGATGAGCGGGGCGGAGGCCTCTTCATCGACCTCGCCGGCCGCGTCGTTCGCCTGCGCTCCGATGGCACCCGCGCGGCCCTCGAGTCGCACCCGCAGAACCCGATTCCACCCGGCCCCGCGTCGAGCATCTGGCCGCTCGGCCCCTTCACGGCGCTCGTCGTCACCGACCGCGGGCTCTTCGTCGCAGACTCGGGCTGGCTCATCGCGCCGCCGTGGCAGACGCGGCTGTCGGCCGAGGGCTTTCTCTCGAGCGCGACCGGCCTCGACGGCGTCGCGTGGATCGCCCATCAAGACGGGCTCTTCCGCGTCGAAGGCGGCTCGCTGAAAGAGCTCAAGGCGAACGGCCAGCCCATCACCGGCATCACGGCCCTCGCCATCGCGCCCGCGACCGATCTGCGGCCCGGGGTCTGGTTCGCGCAGGGCAGCACCGTGTCGGTCGCGGCGCAGACGAGCACCAGCACGTTCAGCATTCGCGACAGCGGCCTCACCGCCGAAGAGCTCGCGGGTGGCGTTCGTGGCATCGCCGGCATCACCGCCTCGCGCACGTCGCAGGGCGAGGTCTGGGTCATCACGCCGAAGCTGCTCTTCCAGCGCACGCTCACCAGCTGGCGTCGCTACGAGCTGGGCCGCACGCCCAAGCAGGTGATGTCGTCGGGCCGCTTCCTCTGGCTGCAGTCTGGCGATGGGCTGTACCGCTACGACGCCGACGCGAAGGCGTGGGGCAACGCGCGGGGGCTCGAGGCCGTGCCTCGGCTGCTCGCCGTCGACGCCGCAGGCAGCGCGTGGGTGCGGGTGCTCGACAAGACGCTCTCCATCTCGCCCGCGCCGGCGCTGCGGCTCACCGGCATCTTCCAGAGTCAGATCATCTACGAGCCCGAGGCGACGCTGCAGGTCGTCACGCCCACCGACGCGCCGCTCGAGTCGCTCTCGTGGCGCTTCGACGACAACCAGCCGAAGACGGTCGACGTCACGAAGGGCCAGGCAGGCGCACCTCCGCAGCAGCGCCTCGTCTTCCACTCGCTGGGCGGCGTCGAGCCCTCTGGCCACCTCAAGCTCGTCTCGTTCGCCGCGCTCACCGACGGCCCGCACACGATCGAGGTCACCGCCACCACCGTCGACGGCGTCGAATCGAAGCGGCTCGTGCACTTCGACCTCGAGGCCTCTGCCAGCGTGCAGATCTCCTGGGAGCGCGACATTCGGCCGCTCGCCGAGGCCCGCTGCAACCAGTGCCACTCCACGGGCACCAAGCCCGAGCTCGCAACGCTGGAGCAGTGGAAGGCGAACGCCACGGCCGCCGCGAACGCGGTGAGAGACCGCCGCATGCCGGCAGACGGTCCGCTCGATGCCGCGGGCATTCAGCTCGTGCAGCGCTGGGTCTCGGGAGGAACGCTGCCATGACGCTGCGCGCGCTCGTCGTCTTCGGCCTCGTCTGCACGGCGTGTGAACCACCGACGCCGCGTCCGCCCGACCCTCCGCCGCCCATCGACCGCTGCGAGAACCTGGCGGCCATCGTCGTCACCGCTGCGCCAGCCAGCGTGCGCACCAACGGCGCCTCGACCATCAGCGCGACCGGTGGCTCGGGCCGCTACACGTTCGCCATCGCCGACAACGTCTCGGGCGGAATGTTGAGCGGCGACCGCTACGTCGCTGGCCTGACCCCGGGAATGGACCTCATTCGCGCGACCGACGACTGCGAGAAGACGGGCGAGCTGTCGGTCGAGGTGAAGCCCTCGTTCGACGTGCAGCCCATTCGCGCGACGGTTCGCTACGGCACGCGGTTCAACATTCGGGTCGTCGGCGCCACCGGCACCATGAGCTACGCGCCTGCGCAGGCGGCGCTCGCGTCGGGTGGCAGCATCTCGGCGGCGGGCGAGTACACCGCGGGCACTCGCGAAGGCCTCGACCTCATCGTCGCCCGCGACACGGTCTCTGGAGACCAGGCCCTGCTTCAGTACCGCGTCACCATGGCGGCCAGGTTCCGCGCGCGCCCGGGGAAGATCGCCGTGCCCACCGGAGGCGTCGTGCCGCTCGAGACGGCCGAGGGCTCTGGCGTCGTCACCTGGAGAATGACCTCGAACGGGCCGGGCACGCTCGTCGGCGCGACGTACACGGCGCCTGAGTCTGGCGCGGGCACGGCGACGCTCGAGGCGCGCGACGCCTTCACGCAAGAGACGGCCACGGCGTCGATTCGAATTCTCACCGAGCTCACGAGGCCAACCCGCGCGCAGGGTCGCCGCAGCGACGTCGGCACGATGGTGGTGGGCGACTTCGACGGAGACGGCCTCAAAGACGTGGCGCTCGGTGTTCCCGAGAGCGACCTCGCCAGACCGCAGGGCGGCGCTGTCTTCATCTTCAAGGGCTCGTCGTCGGGCCTGCCGTCGACGCCGACGTGGCGAATCCTCGGTGACTCCGACACGGCACAGCTCGGCGCGGTGATGGCGGTGGGAGACCTCGACGGTGACGGGAAAGACGACCTCGCCATCTCAGAGCCCGGCGCCGACGTGACGGTGGCCGACTCGGGCGCCGTGGTGCTCTACCGCATCGGCGACAACGGCCCCGAGCGCCTTCGTCCTCCGCTGACCGGCCTGGGCCGCGGCAACTTCGGCGCAGCGCTCGACATCGCCGACGTCGATGGCGATGGAGACCAGGACCTCATCGTCGGGTCTCCTGGCGCCGACCTCGCGGCCACCGGCGCCATCAACTCGCGCGGCGTCGTCGACATCTTCCTGCTCACGAGGGGCCAGCCCGTGCCCGACCTGGGCGCGATTCGCATCGGCGGGCAGGACCTCGCGGCCGATGGCACCTTGCGCGCCTTCACGCAGCTTCGGGCCGGCAGGGCCATCGTCGCGCGAGACCTCAACGGTGATGGGCGCGTCGACCTCGCGATCCTCACCGTCGTGAACAACTCACTGCTGGGCGGCACCGCGCTGGCGCGCAACCAGACGGCGATTCAGCTGCACCTCGGGCGTGAACAGGCGACCCGCTTCGACGCGAAGCCCGACGCGTATCTGCTGCCCATCAACCCGATGGACTCGGGCGAAGGCACGTGGCGCCTCGGGTTCGTGCCCGCGTCCGGAGGTGTCGGCCCGTTCCTCATCGCGGCGGCCGACCAGACCGACTCTCCGAACCTGATGGCCATGGGCGGAAACCCCGCAGGAACCAACGCGGGCGGCGCGCTGCTCTTCGACCTGAAGAGCCTGATGGTGACGGCGCCGGCGGGTGACAGGCCGGCACAGCTCGGGCGCAGCGACGCGTTCGCGCAGCTCTTCGGCGACCAGGCGAACATTCAGGCGGCGCGCAGCTTCGCCGTGGGCGACCTCGACGGCGACCAGAAGCCCGAGCTCATTCTGGGCGCGCCGTACGCGACGGCCACCGCGATGGTGAACGGCATGATGGTGTCGACGCCGAACGCCGGTCGCCTGCTCGTCTACTCACTGGGCAGCCTCTCGCGCGGGGCGCAGCTGAACAAGACGACGATGGTGCGCAACGGCACCTTCCGCACCGACACGCTCGGCATCGCCGTCGGCGCGTGGACGGTCGGAGGCCAGACGCAGCTGCTCGGGTACTCGGGCCGCGCCACGACGGCAGAGGGCGATTTCACGGGCCGCCTCGATGCGTTCGCAGGCACGGGCATGGACCTCTCGACGTGGACGATGAGCTCGGCGCCCATGCCAAACAAACCGGCAGGCCAGGGCTTTGGGGTGGCGGTCGACGTGGGGCCGGGGCTCGGCGGGCTGCGCGCCATCGTCGGCGTGCCCAGCATCTCTGGCGCGGGCGCGGACGTCTCGGGCAACGAGCTCGGCGCAGGCCAGGCGCACCTCTTCACCACGGCGGCCATCGGGGCTCCTCGAGTCCTCCAGGAGGGCGCGAACACCCGCTACGTGACCGACGCTGGCGTGCCTGCGTTCGGCGGCAGGCTCATCGGCAGCGACGTGACGTTCACCGACTTCGACGGCGATGGCAGACCCGACGTCGTCTACGCGGCGCCGCAGCTGTCGGTGCCCGCACGGCTCGGCGACGGCGGCGTGCCCACGACCGAGTACGCAGGCAACCGCCCGCAGTGTTTCCAGAGCGGCGCGCAGACGCCGGGCGGAGCGTTCGTGCATCTTCAGAAGGCCGACGGCACGTTCGCCGAGGGCTTCCGTGTCTGGGCGCCCGTGGCGATCGCCGGCTGCACGGTGCCTGACGGTGGCGCAGCGGCGGTGTGTCAGCGCGCCGCCATCGCGCGAAACGGTGTCGTGGGCGGCTTCGACTTCAACGGCGACGGCACGCAAGACCTCGCGCTCTCGCGCACGAACGGCCTCGAGGTGGTGTTCGGCCGCGCGCCCGATGACGCGTCGCTGGCGAAGCCCTCCATCGCCTGTGACATGGGCTACTCGCTGCCGAACGTTCCGCAGGGCACCACGCTGCTCGCGGGCCTCGGTGACCTCAACGCCGACGGCTGCCACGAGCTGGGGCTTCGGTACGGCGACCGGCTCGGCGTCATCATCGTCTACGGCTTCGACCCGACGGGCGCGCGCTGCGGTGGGCGCACTGAGGGCTCGTGGGTGCGCATCTCGGGCGACGTCGAGACGGGGCTGCCGACGATTCGGCTCGGTGTCGCGATGGCGCGCGCGGGCAAGCTGCTCGCGGGAGACGATCGCGACTTCATCGCGGTGACGGCCGACCTCTACTCGTTCGACGGCGTCTCGCAGCCGACGGTGTTGCTCTTCGACGCCGCGCAGGTGAACGCGAAGCGGCCCATGTCGGGCGGCGCGCTCGCCGGGGCGTTGGGAGACGGGCTCGACCCGGTGCCGCTGGTCTATCTCGAGCGCGCGCCTGGCTTCGGCCGGCAGCTCTGGGGCGGCGTGAACGTCGTCGGAGACCCCAAGCCAGACCTCATCGTGAGCGCGCCGACGGCGTCAGCGAACGGTGATGGCACGGGCGCGGTGTTCGTCTTCGCAGCGAGCGCGGTGGTGCGCGGGCGCAACGAGTCGTCGCTCACCATCTTCCCCGACCAGCGCGAGCGCGCGGCGTTCGGCCAGGACCTCGCGGCGACGGCGGCCTCGGGCATGTTCACCACGCCGGCGGCCATCATCGTCGGAGCGCCGCTCAGCTATCGCTCGGGCACGTCGAACGGCACGGCGTTTCTGCTTCCCGTCGATTTCTAGAGCACCCGCCAGGCGCTCACCTTCGCGAGCAGCTGGCGCGCGGGCTCGAAGTTCGGGCCGTCGGCCCGAGACCTGCGAGCGCCAGCACTCGCCCGAGGTCTTCCATGGGCTGCACCTTCGAGCGCTCCAGGGCCCTGGACCATGGACTTCGCGCCTGAGTTCTGAACACTGTTCAGTTTTCAAGGAGCGCGCCGATGACGACCCTGCCGAACGCGAGTTGGATCAACCCCGAGCGCTACCCGTTCACGACGAAGGCGCATCGCGCGCCGGCCGGCACCATGCGCTACGTCGACGAAGGCACGGGCTCGCCCATCGTGATGGTGCACGGCAACCCGGCGTGGTCGTACGTGTACCGGAAGCTCATTCTCGCGCTGCGCTCCGACTTCCGCTGCATCGCGCCCGACCACCTCGGCTTCGGCCAATCGGAGCACCCCGAGCACTTCAGCTACCTGCCGAAGGACCACGCCGAGAACCTCGCAGGGCTGCTCGACTCACTCGCGCTGAAGGACCTCACGCTCGTGGTGAACGACTGGGGCGGGCCGACCGGGCTCTCGTACGCCCTCACGCGGCCCGAGAAGGTGAAGCGGCTCGTCATTCTGAACACGTGGCTCTGGCCGGTGGACGACGACTGGTACTACCAGGGCTTCAGCGGCTTCATGGGTGGGGCCATCGGGCGGTGGCTGTGTCGCGAGCGCAACGGCTTCGTGAACCTGGTGATGCCGAAGGCGTACGGCCGGCGCGAGCTGCTCACCGACGAAGACCTGCGCCACTACCGCGACGCGCTCCCGACGCCCGAGAGCCGCAAGGGCACGTGGGTGTTCCCGAAGCAGATCATCGAGTCGACGCCGTGGCTCGCCTCACTGTGGGAGAAACGCGCGCTGCTCGCCAACAAGCCGACGCTGCTCGCGTGGGGCATGAAGGACATCGCCTTTCGCGAGAAAGAGCTGAAGCGCTGGCAGGAGGCGCTCCCGCACGCCGAGGTGCTGCGCTTCGAGAACGCCGGCCACTACGTCGGTGACGAAGAGCCCGGCGCCATCGCGGCGGGCATTCGCAAGCTGATGCTGACCGATCGGGCGTAGCTCGCCGGTGGCCGTCCCGTTAGCACTCGCGGGTGTCGACGATTCGCGAGGCGGCGCTGCTCGAGCGCGCGTGGAACCTGCCGGTGGCGAAGCGCTATGTGCCGCTGCTCTCACAGAGCGTGACCTCCATCTGCGGGCCGACGAGCGTGGCGAACGTGCTGCGGTCGATGGGCGTGCGCGTCGGCAAGAACCCGTTCCAGCGGTTCGGCCTGCGCGCGATGAGCCTCGATCAGATCGTGAGTGAAGGATCCGAGGTCGTGCCCGAGGGCTGGCGCGTGACGGCGTTTCGCCCGAAGACGCTCGACGAGCTGCGGCCACACCTTCGGCAATCGAACGACGCGCGGTTTCGCTACGTGAGCAACTTCTCGCGAGCGCCACTCTTCGGCCACGGCGGCGGGCATCACTCTCCCCTCGCCGGCTACCTCGAGCAGGAAGACCTCGCGTTCGTGCTCGACGTGAACGCAGGCTTCGGTCCGTGGCTCGTTCCGGCGGCGCGGCTCTTCGACGCGATGAACACGAGCGACGGTCGTGGTGGGCCGACGCGCGGGCTGGCCTGCTTCGAGCGACTCACGCCGCCGTGATGAACCCCGGCAACAGGCCCGTGGAGTCTCCGAACGAGGTCTGCGCCGCGCCCAGCGCTTCGGTCATCGAGAGGAACAGGTTCGCCACCGGAGGCGCGCCGGTGAAGCGCAGATGCCGGCCGCTCTGCACGCGTCCACCCGCCTTACCCGCGACGAGAATGGGCATGTTGTCGTGGCTGTGGCTGTCGCCGTCTTCAATCTCGCTCGAGAAGAACACGAGCGAGTTGTCGAGCACCGAGCTGCCATTCGCGTCCTGCGCGGCTTTGAGCTGGCGCACGAGGTAGGCGAATTGCTCCACCTCCCACGTGTTGATGCGCTCGATGGCGTCGAGGTTGGCCGCCGCGCCGCCGTGGTGCGAGTACGAGTGGTGGCCGTCAGTGAGGCCGAGGAAGTTGAAGACGTGCCCGCTGCCCGCGTTCTGCAGCATGAACGTCGCCGAGCGCGTGAGGTCGCAGCGGAACGCCCAGACGATGAGGTCGAGCATCACGCGCGTGCGGTCGCGCAAGTCACCCACCTGCGCGGGTCGGCCGCCCGGCGTGCACACCGCCATCACCTGCTCTGACTGCACGCGGCGCTCGAGTTCGCGCACGCCGGTGAGGTACTCGTCGAGCTTTCGCTGGTCGGTCTTGCCCAGCTTCGGCTTGAGGCCATCGGCGTCGGCCTTCACGGCGTCGAGCACCGACTGCTTGAGCCGCTTGCGCTTCTCGACCATCTGCTGGCTCTGGTTCGGGTCGAGGCCACCGAAGAGGCGGTCGAACAGCACCTGCGGGTTCGTCTCCTTCGCGAGCGGCTGCGTCTCTGACGCCCACGAGATGTTGCGCGCGTACGCGCACGAATAGCCCGAGTCACAGTTGCCCGAGGCGCCGCCGCCATCGGTGCCCGTCTCGAGCGAGGCGAAGCGCGTCTGCCCACGCCACGCGTTCGCGAGCACCTGGTCGAGGGAGATGCCGTTTCTGATGTTCGTTGACTCGGTCTTGAACGGGTGCCGCGCGGTGATGAACGCCCCCGTGCCCGAGGCGTGATCGCCCGGCCCATCAGGCCGCGCGGGGCGGTTCGACAGCCCGGTGATGACGTTCACGTCGCCCTGCACCGAGGGGTCCTGCCCGCGCGCGCCGAGCCCCGACAGAATCGACGGCAGCGCCCACGTGGCGCCGGTCGCAGTGGGCGTGAAGCGGTTCATGCGAATGCCGCACGGCACGTAGAAGGCGAGGAAGCGCTTGGGCGGCGTCGCGTTCTGTGCGCGCGCGAACGCCGGCACCATGGCCTCGAGCCAGGGCAGCGCGAGCGAGGCGCCGGCTCCACGGAGCAGCGTGCGGCGCGAGAGGGAGAAACTCATGGCGACTCTCCACGGCGGTGCGTGAACATTCGACTCAAAGCAATCGCCTTCACGAGGCCCGACAGCCGGTGGCCCCGCTCGGCGAACTGGTGCGTGATGGCTTCCACCTGACACGACTCCTGCCGCGTCGGAGAGCGGCCGAGCCCGTAGGTGAACAGCTTCTCTGACAGGCAGTGCGGGAAGCGCGGGTCGTCTTTGAGCATGCGCGTGAGCTCGGCCGGGCCATTGAACATGCGGCCATCGGGGAGCGTGCCCGACGCGTCGATGGTGAACCCGCCGACCTCCTGCGTGCGGGTGCGACCGACGCCGTCGAAGGGCTCCATGCCGAAGCCGATGGGGTCCATCATCGAGTGGCAGCCGGCGCAGGTGGGGTTCGAGCGGTGGGCCTCCATGCGCTGGCGCAGCGAGGCGTTCGGCATCTGCGGCGCCGGCAGCGCTTCGACGCCGGGGGGAGGTGCGGGCGGCTCCTGACAGAGCAGGTTCGACATCACCCACGCGCCGCGCTTCACCGGAGACGTGCGCGTCGGGAACGACGTCACCGTCAGCACGCCGGCCTGACCGAGCACCGAGCCGCGCACGCCGTTCGTCACCGCGACCCGCTGGAGCGTCGTCGAGCCCGGCCGCGTCAGCCCATAGTGGTCGGCCAGCGTGTCGTTCACGAAGGTGAAGTCGCTGCCGAGCAGGCCGAGCGCGCTGACGTCTTGCGTGAGGAAGTGCTCGAAGAAGCGCTCGGTCTCGAGGCGCATGGCCGTCTTCGTCGCCGCGGTGACGTTCGTGTACACGCTCGCAGAAGGCGCTGCGTCTTCGACCTGGTTCGACCACAACCACTGGCCGGCGAACTGCGTGGTGAGCGACTTCGCCTTCGGGTCGGCGAGCATGCGCGTCACCTGCGCCTCGAGCACCGCGGGCTGCTGCAGCATGCCGTCATCGGCCACGCGCGAGAGCGTCTCGTCGGGCGTGCTGGCCCAGAGGAAGTACGAGAGCCGCGCGGCGAGCTCGTGGTCGTTCAGCGGATGCGCTTCCAGCGACGTCGGATCAGCGTCGAGCTCGACGCGATAGAGGAAGTTCGGCGACAGCAGCATCGCCTGCAGCGAGAGCGCGAGGCCCGACTTCACCGGCTCGCCTTCGGCCTGCGCGCTGGTGACGATGGCCACATACCGATCGCCCTCAGCAGCGGTCAGCGGCCGCCGCCACGCCTTGCGTCCGAAGCGGGTGAGGATGGTGCGCACGCAGCCAGCGGCAGCCGGGTCGCACACCATCACCTTCGCGACGGAGGGATCGACCACCGTGCCCGGGCGCTGCACCTCGACCCAGTCGACGAGCAGGTTGCGATCGTCGGGCGGCATGTAGAAGTCGTTGGTGAACTCCACCTCGACGCGGTGGCTGCCCTGCGTGACGTCGGCCTCGGCCGTGTACGTGCCGGGAGCGCCCTGCAGCGCGGTCACGTTGAACGACGAAAGCTGACGGCCATCGAGCGTGAGCACCATGTTCGCGGCGTCGGGCCCGGCGGCCGTCTGCGCAGCACGAACGCGAAACGTGTAGCGGCCCGTGGTGACGAAGTTCACCTGCGACGAGATGGTGCCGTTCGAATACAGGTTCCAGAACTCCCCGGCTGCGGCGCCAGTCGACTTCGCGCCATCTTCCGCCTGAACGCGCGTCGTCTGGCCGGGCGTCGCTTCTTTCGCGATGACGGCTTCGGCGAGGGCCTTCGCGGCCAGGTCGTACTTCTCGACGAGCACCGGCGCGGTCGAGAGCACGTCGGCGATGTTGTTGAAGCCGTGCCCGAAGTCGTCAGCGGGGAAGTCGGTCGCGGGCTTCGTGGCGTCGTCGAGCAGGTCGCGAACGGTGTTGTCGTACTCGACACGGTTGAGCCGGCGCATCGTCACGCGGCCGGGGTCGAGCGTCTCGACCGGAGCGCACGCTGTCACCTCGTCTCCACCGCCAGGTCCTTCGCGGCTGTCGATGACTCCGCCCGAGACGATCGAGCCTTCACACCCGAAGACGACGAGACTGAAGACCAGCGCGGTCCTTCGCATGGCGTCGCCTCGTGCAACTGTCGGCCCACCCTTCCGCCGCTTCAACTCGTTGAAGCGACTAGCGAATCAGGGCTTTCGGTGTTCACCTCAGGTGGCAGGTGTGGGGTTGATCTGGAGCATGGAGGCGCACGGCACATGCACTGGCTCGATGCGCTCTACCTGCGATGGACGAAGCGACAGCCGCTCTTCGAGCGAGGTTGGGGCGACGTCGAACGGCCGCTCTCGTATGTGCCCGCGCTGCTCCAGCGCTCGGTGGCTGAGCCGTTGTCGCTCGCGTTCATGCCGACGTCTGCGCGCACCGAAGAGGCGTTCGTGGCGTCTCCGGCGCCGCTGCTCGAGCACGCGACGTCGCGACTGCACGTCGTGCGGCTTCGCGCGAAGGGGCCGAACCGGGGCCGCGTCATCGTGCCTCCGTCGTGGGGTGATGAGGGCTTCGGGCTGCGCGAGTTCCTCGTGAACGCGCTCCGCTATCAGGGCGTCGAGGTGTGGCTCTTCGAAGGCGCGTACTTCGGCAGTCGTCGAGCAGAAGACCAGCGCCGCGTCGGGCTGCACACGGTCGGTGACTTTCTTCGCATGGGTCTCGCGAACGTCGTCGAGGCGCGCGCGCTGGTGATGACGGCGCTGATGATGGAGCCAAAGCTGCCAGTCGCGCTCGCGGGCTACTCGATGGCTGGCCAGATGTCGGCGCACGCCGCGGCCTCACTCGACCTCGACGTGCCGGTGACGGTGATGGCGCCCGCTGACGACGCGAGCGTGGTGTTCTGTGACGGGCCGCTCTCGAAGAGCGTGACGGTTCGCGCGCTCGGTGACGACGCGATGGACCGGCTCCGCGGCGTGCTGCGTGGGCTGTCGGTGCTCGCGCAACCCGCGCCGCGTTCGTCACGTCGTTTCGTGGTCGCGACGACCGCCGACGGCATCGTGCCGCCGTCATCGATGGAGGCCATCGCGAGACATTGGCGCGTCGAGCCCACTCGAATCGACTCGGGCCACCTCGGCGCCTACGCCCTGCATCGGCGCCAGCTCGTCGAGGTGATGTCGAAGATGCTGTGGTGAGAAGTCGCCACGACCCCTGAAATCGGTGCGGCCCTCGCATTCGATGCTGACCGAAGCTCCGACGGCTGATCGCCCGACCCTCGTGGCCTCAACGAATCCGCAGTGTTTGGAGTGCCGATTCCTTCAAAAGTCACGCGGGCTTGGCTCTTCCAGTGGCGTGGCACTTGCTGAGTTTTCGCGACCATGTCCCGCCTGTCGCGAACGCTCGCACCTTCTCTGCTCTGCACCTTCCTCGCAGTCGGCTGTGCGCAGGAGCGAAAACCAGACGCTGTGGGGCGTCGCTTCGCTGCCCTCGGTGAAGACCCGACGTTGCCCGAAGCGAGCCGCGCCGTCGCCGCGCACACCGCGTTTCGGGAGTGGGTCGATACGTTCAAGCAGACGCCTGCGCCGGTTCCGCAGCGGCTCATCGATGACGGCGTTGCGCGCTCGCAGCAGCGGCGCGCGCACCTCGCCGGACTCATGTTGACCGAGCCCGAGCTCGCGCTGTCGATGGCGCTGAGCATCGCCGAGCGGCGCATGCTGCCGGCCGCCGTCGCGGCGAACGTCGAGCAGTGGCGTGATGGGCGCGGCATGTTGCACGTGGTGGGCGCCGTCGGTGACGAAGACGGCGTGCTCACCGCGAAGCCGACCGAGAAGTTCATCACCTTCAACGGGCGCGACTCGGTGCTGCGCGCAGGCGTGTACGGATTTCGGCAGGGCCTGAAGACCCGAGATGACCTGCGCATTCACGGCATCGAGCTCGACGGCGTGTTCGCGCTCTACGAGTTCCCCGTGCGGCGGCTGAAGCCCGAAGACGTGAACTTCTTCGACTACCTGCCCGGCTCGCCCTGCCCCACCTCTCGCAAGGCGTCGACGGCGAGTGAGGTGGTGCACGACGGAGACACGGCCATCGGCTTCTGTCAGCCGCTGCACGCCGACGAGTTCGCGCAGGCGCTGGCCGACCAGGAAGCCGGCGCCATCGCGGCCGATGGTGAGACGGCCGAGTCACCGTGGACCGAAGGGCCCAAGACGGTGCTCTTCATGCGCGTCGACTTCGACGACATGGCGAACGGGCTCTCGCTCGCGTCTTCGCAGACGCTCATCAACACGCAGGTGAACGGCTTCTTCACCTCGCAGAGCTTCAACAAGACGCAGCTGACCGGCGTGTTTCCGCCGATGCTGCGAATGCCGCGCCCTGCAGGCTGGTACCGCGACGCGGGCAACTACTTTCAGGTGCTCTCTGACGCACGCATCGCCGCCCGTGACGCGGGCTTCGACCCGAACAACTACAACCTCGACATCGTCGCGCACCCGAACATGTTCTCGGGCTGGTCGGGCCGCGGCTACGTCGGCAGCAAGGGCACGTGGCTCAACGGCAGCTTCGGGCAGGGCGTCACCTCGCACGAGCTCGGCCACAACTACGGCGTGTGGCACGCGAACTTCTGGAACGCGGGAGAGAGCATCATCGGCGCGGGCAGCCAGCAGGAGTACGGCAACCCCTTCGACGTGATGGGCAACTCGGGCGCGTCTCACTTCAACGTCTGGTTCAAGCGCACCTTCGACTGGACGACGGCGAGCCAGGTGAACACCGTCACCACGAGCGGCACGTACCGGCTCTACCCGCTCGAGGTGGCCACGCCCGATGGCGGCATGCAGGCCCTCAAGGTGGCGCGCAACGACACCCAGAGCCGCGACTACTGGCTCGAGTTCCGCCAGCTGCTCACCTCGAACCCCTCGCTGATGAACGGCGCGAGCTTCAACTTCGGCTTCCCCAGCTCGGGCACGCAATGCCCCACGAGCCCGCCAACGGGCTGCGGCTCGCACCTGCTCGACATGACGCCCGGCGGAAACACCTCGAACTCGCCGCTCGTCATCGGCCGCACCTTCTCTGATTGGCCCGCCAACGTGCACTTCACGCCCATCGGCAAGGGCGGCACGACGCCCGAGTCGCTCGACGTCGTCATCAACTTCGGCCCATACCCGACGAACCTCGCGCCGACGGTGAGCGTCGCGGCGTCGATGACGACGGTGCCCTCGAACACGGCCGTCACCTTCACCGCCACGGCCACCGACCCGAACGGAGACCCGCTCGCCTACGCGTGGGACTTCGACGACGGCAGCTTCAGCATCAACAACCAGCCGATGCAGACGAAGACGCTCACCGGCAACCGCGTGCACCAGATTCGCTGCACGGTGAGTGACATGAAGGGCGGGAGGGCAACGGCCGCCATCTTCGTCACCGTGGGTACGCCGACGACGTTCACGCTGAGCGGCTCCGTCGTCATGGCCGACGCCGGCATCGAAGGCGCGCGCATCACCGACGGCACGCGCACCACCTTCACGCTCTCGGACGGAACGTGGGCGCTCACCAACGTGCCTGCCTCCGACGCGGGCTACACCGTCAGCGCCGCGAAGTTCGACCTCGCGATGGCGCGTGGGTTCTCGGCGCCGCTCCCCGTCAGTGGCAACCTGACCGGCCTCACCTTCACCGCGTCGACGAAGCCCGGCTACAACCTGGTCGGGCGCGTCACCGCTGGCGGCACGGGCGTGGTCGGCGTCGTCGTCTCTGACGGCACGCGCACGGCGACGACGAACGCGAACGGAGACTTCACCATCACCGCAGTGCCGAACGGCCGCTACACCGTCACGGCGACGAAGGCGGGCTGGGCGTTCGCGATCTCTGGCGTGCGCAACCCGGTCGAGGTGTTGGGCGGCAACGTCAGCGGCATCAACTTCTTCGCGCAGGGCCAGAGCATCAACGGCACCCTGCCCTCGACCATCGCCACCGCTCCGGTGGTGACCGACGGCTACCGCACGGCGACGGCGACCCGCGGCGTCGCGACGCAGCCGTGGTCGTACTACCTGCAGGGCGTGCCCAACGGCACGTGGAACCTCACCGCGACGTCGCCTGGCGTGACGCTGGTGCCGCAGAACTTCACCAACCCCGTCACCGTCGCCGGCATGTTCCTCGGCAACCAGAACTTCCAGGTCGGGAGCGCGACGACGACGTACCAAATCACCGGCACCGCGCGCACGGGCACCACGCCGCTGCCGGGCGTGCTCGTCAGTGACGGCACGCGCTCGTCGACGACCGACTCGCTCGGCCGCTACGTGCTCACCGGCGTTCCCGCTGGCACGTACACGCTGACGCCGACGCGCGCCGGCTACACGTTCGGGCCTGCCACGCGCATGGCGACCGTCACCAGCGCGAACCTCACCGGCATCGACTTCGACACCACCACCGTCAACGCCCCGCCCACCATCGTGATGGCGCCGACGGCGAGCCAGAACCCGACGACGAACGCCACCGTCACCTTGAGCGTGCTGGCGGCCGACGATGGGGGAGAAGCGAACCTCACCTACGCGTGGACGGCGGTGAGCTCGTACCCGGCGACGTTCTCGGCGAACAACAGCAACGCGGCGAAGTCGACGACGGTCACCTTCACTGGCGCGGGCGCTCACACCTTCGAGGTGACGGTGAGTGACGCCGGCGGACTCTCGGTGCGCGCGCAGCTCATCGTCACGGTGACCCAGGTCGGCAGCGCGATGCTGGTGACACCTGCGACCGCGGCCGTGACGACGGGCGGCACGCAGTTCTTCTCGGCGCAGGGCCGCGACCAGTTCAACCGCTTCATGTTCCTCGGCTCCGCGGTGTGGGCCGTCTCTGGCGGAGGCACCATCGCCACCAACGGCCAGTTCACCGCGGACACGACGCCCGGCGGCCCCTTCACCGTGACGGCGACGGCGGGCGGCTTCACGGGCATGGCGACGTTGACGGTGGTGGGCAGCGGCGCTCCGACCATCACGCAGGCGGCGCGCGCGACGCCGTCGCTGGTGACGGGTACCTCGACGGTGCTCTCGGTGCGGGCGACTGACGACGCAGGCGAAGCGGGCCTCACCTACGCGTGGACTGCGACCGTTGCGCCCGCCACCGTCACCTTCACGCAGAACGGCAACAACGCCGCGAAGGACACGACAGTGAACTTCACGCAGTCGGGCACCTACGAGTTCATCGTGACCGTGACCGACGGCGCGGGGAACATGGTGACGAGCCTCGTGACGGTGACGGTGCAGGCGGTGCCGACGACCATCACGCTGCAGCCGATGACGGCGAGCGTTCCCGTGATGGACACGCAGCAGTTCGACGGTGTGGTGAATGACCAGTTCTCGGACGCGCTCAGCATTCAGCCGCCGCTGACGTGGGCGGTCTCGGGCGGCGGCAGCATCGACACGAACGGTCTCTTCACGGCGGGCGCGGTCGTCGGCGGGCCACACACCGTGACGGTGACGGCAGGCGCGGCCTCGGCGACGGGCTCGGTGACGGTCACCGCGATTCCCGACCCCACGCCGCCTGTCGTCGCGCTCACGGCCCCGATGAACAACGCGCGCGTCTCTGGGCAGGTGATGCTCGTCGCGCAGGCCACCGACAACGTGGGCGTGGTGCGGGTGGAGTTCTTCGAAGGCACCACGAAGCTCGGTGAAGCCACGACGATGCCGTGGCAGCTCCAGGTCGACACCTCGGCGTGGAGCAACGGCACGAAGTCGCTCACAGCGCGCGCACACGATGCGGCCGGCAACAGCACGACGAGCGCCATCGTCTTCGTCATCATCGGCATGACGACCGACACCACGCCGCCCACCGTCTCGGTGACGTTGCCGAGCGCGGGCGCGATGACGGGGCTCTCGGTGATGTTCGTCGCGACGGCCAATGACGACGTGGGCGTTGGCCGCGTGGAGTTCGAGCTCGACGGTGCGATGGCCGACGTCGACACGACGTCGCCGTATGCGGCGCAGGTCTCGGTGAGCGCGGGCACGCACTCCATCGTCGCCATCGCGTTCGACACCTCAGGAAACTCGACTCGGAGCACGGCCGTCAGCTTCACCGCAGTCGATCCCAACGCCGACGCGGGAACCACCATGGATGCGGGCTCGGTCGCCGATTCGGGCGTCGTCACTCCAGATGCAGGCGTCATCACCGACGCAGGCACGACGGTCTCTGACGCGGGCACGACCGAGACCGACGCTGGCACCACCACGGAGACCGACGCCGGCACCGTCACGCAGGGGCGCGAAGGGCTGCAGGAGCTCGTCATCGGCGGCTGTGGTTGCAACGGCGCCGGCGCGGCGCCCTTCAGCCTGCTCGGCTTCGTGCTGCTGGTGCTGCGGGCGCGGCGTCGTTCGATTTGAAGAGCGGCTTCGGCTATTGCGCGGCCGCATGCGCGCACTGCTGCCGTTGCTGCTCTGTCTCTCGGCGTGTCCCAAACCGATGGGCAAGGGCACGCCGCCCGAGAAGTTCTGCCCGGGCGGTCCTGGCTGCGAGAAGGGAAACGACGGAACGCTGAAGGCCGGCATCGCCGCGGTGAAGGTGACGCCCCGCTTCGAGCGCCCGCGGCCCGACTTCCTCTCGAAGAAGGACACGGCCTGCAACGAGGTGGCGCCGCTGGGCAGCGACGGGCTCAAGCGCTGCGGCGAGCTCGTCTCGTTCACCGAAGACTGCGGAGTCGATCGTCGTTGCCCCGGCTCCACAGGCTACGTGGCGCCCGACGCCGACGGCTCCGAGGGTGACGGCAAACCCGACTTCTTCTTCGACTGCGGCAGAGACCAGAAGTGCCCGGGCGACCCTGGCTATTCGGGCCCCGACGCCGACGGCACCGAGAACGACGGCAAGTTCCAGGGCATGTGGATGGCGGGGTTCGGCAACACGACGCCGGCCTTCGACGTGCACGACGACGTCTGGGCGCGCGCGGTGGTGGTGCAGAACGGAGACATCTCCATCGCGCTCGTCTCCATCGACGCGGTCGGCCTGTTCCGCGACGACGTCGAGCGCATTCGCGCGGCCGTGACGAAGCGGAACATGGGCGTACCCGACTACGTGCTCGTCTCGTCGACGCACACGCACGAGAGCGTCGACACCATGGGCCAGTGGGGGCCCATCAAGACGCTGCTGCCCGAGCGCTGCGTCGACGACGGCTGGCTCAAAGACACGTTGATTGAAGGCGCAGCGCAGGCCGTGAGTGACGCGATGCTGTCGGCGCGGCCCGCGAAGGTGCGCTCGGCCCAGCCACGGCTCGGCGCGAAGACACGGCAGGTCATCAACGACACGCGCGACCCGTACGTCTCGGATGACACGGTGACGGTGCTCCAGTTCGTCGAGGCGCAGGGCGGAGCGGTCATCGGCTCACTCGTCGCGTGGGCCAATCACCCCGAGACGCTCGCGGGTGAGAACAACTCCATCAGCTCTGACTTCGTGTGGGCGCTGCGCGACGGCGTCGAGAAGGGCGTGTTCAAGAAAGACGGCTCCCTCGTCGCGGCGGGCCTCGGCGGAACGTGCGTGTACTTCAGCGGTGCCGTGGGCGGCATGATGACGAGCCTGCGCGCCAGGCCCACCAGCGTCGATGGTGACATGCCGGCCGAGCGCTCGTTCGCGAAGACGAAGGCCGTCGGAGACCTCGTCGCCATCGCCGCGCTCGAGGGCCTCGCCACCGCCACCGAGGAGCAGGCGCCCAACCTGGCGTTCGGCGCGCAGACGCTGAAGCTGCCCATCGACAACGAGACGTTCCGCCTGCTCACGCTGCCCGGCGTCGACATCATTCGCCGCACGCTCGTCGACTTCGACCGCACCCGGGGCGTCACCGCCGACAACATTCCCCACGTGCTGACCGAGGTGAGCAAGGTGCAGCTCGGCGGCGTGCGCTTCGTCGGCGTGCCCGGAGAGCTGCTGCCCGAGCTCGCCGTGGGCTTCGACGCCGAGTACGCGTTCGGTGGGCCCGTCATCGACCCAGCCAACCCCGCGCCGCCCGATCTGTCGAAGGCGCCTGCGGGCCCGTACCTGAAGGCGAAGCTGGGTGGAGAGAAGCCCGTCGTGCTGGGCCTGGCGAACGACGAGAACGGCTACCTGGTGCCCGACTACGACTTCAAGCTGCACCCGACGAAGCCGTACTCGGAGCAGGCGACGGGCGATCACTACGAAGAGACGAACTCGCTCGGGCCGAAGACGACGTCGCTCGTGCTCGGCGCGCTCGACGGGTTGCTCGGGTGGGAACCTTCGCCGTGATTGGTCGCGGGCCGGCCGGTTTCGTGAGCACCCCACTGAAGCTAAGGCGCGCGTCGCAATGAGAGTTCTGCTGCTGCCGTTGCTGCTCGTCTTCTGTGCGTGTCCTTCGCCTTCGACGTCTTCGAATGACGCAGGGCCGCTGCAAGCCGCCATCGCCACCACGGTCGTCGACGTGCCCGTCGGAGCGCCCACGGGCGGCTACTCGCGCGACAAGGCCGATGACGACGTGGGCTCGCGCTGGGCGAAGAACTTCCCCTCGACGAAGGGCGTGCACACCGACGCGTCGGCCCGCGCGCTCGCCCTCACCAACGGCGTCACCCGCACCGCGCTCATTCGGCTCGATGTCTGCCTCATCACGCCATCGCTGCGCACGCGCGTTCGACAGAAGCTCGATGCTGCGCAGGAGCCCGCGCTCTTCATTCTTCAGGCGACCCACACGCACGGGCACGTGGCGCGCTTCTTCCAGCCCGCGCACCTCGGGAGTCCTTCCGGCCCTGACTTCGTCGCCTTCGGCATGGACACGTACGACGCCGAGCTCGAGGAGCGGCTCGCCACCGCCGCCGCTGCCAGCGTCATCGAGGCCTTCGCGCACCTGAAGCGAGTGAGCGTCGGCGCCGCGTCCGTCGAAGCGAGCGAGCTCAACGCCGACCGCCGCTGCGAGAACGACCCGATGTACGGGCCTGAGTTTCGGAACAAGCAGCTCACCATCGTGCGCTTCGACGAGGTCGATGACTCGGGCGCGCCGACGAAGCCGTTCGCGGCGCTGCTCCACTACTCGGTGCACGGCACGGTGATGTCGGGCTCGAACCCGCTGCTCACCACCGACGTCTCGGGCGCCATCGAGCTCGCGACATCCGACGCGCTCGGCGTGCCCGTCGTGTTCGCGCAGGGCAGCGCAGGAGACGTGAGCCCGGCCGGTTCAGCGCTCGGCTTCGACGGCACGCAGCGGCTCGAGTGGGCGGGCCACGTCGCGGCGAAGCTCGCGCGTACGGCGTTCGAGCAGGCGAAGCCGGGCGTCGCTCCTGCGAAGGCGAAGCTGGTGCACGTCGACCGTGGCGTGCTGCTCACGCGCGAAGTGCTGGGCTACCAGCGCGGCGAGTTCCCCGAACACGGTGGCATCGGCTGTCAGGTGGGTGGCCGCAGCTGCGCGAACGTCGTGCTCACCCCACCCGCAGAGGGAGGGCTGTTGTGCGCTCCCGTCGAGCCACGCCCGCGGCTGCGCACCGTACTGACGCTGCTGCAGCTGGAGGACATCGCGATGCTGTCGCTGCCAGGCGAGCCGACGACCGGAGTGGGCCAGAAGGTCGCGGCGACGCTGGCGCCACTCGGAGCCTCGACGAACCTCGTGCTCGGCTACGCGCAGGACCACTACGGCTATCTGCTCGAGCAGGACGACTTTCTGCGCGGCGGCTACGAGCCGACGGTCTCTCCCTGGGGCTGGCGCATGGGCCAGTACCTCATCGACGAAGCGACGACGCTCGTCGCCACGAAAGACACGCCGCAGGAGCAGCCGACGTCAGCCACCATCGAAGCGCCGATGCCCCGCGCGGTGGAAGACAGTGACGCGGCTCCCACCATCGTCACCGATACGACCGACCTCGAGCGCGGTCGGCTCGTCCGTTTCGCCTTCACGGGAGGCGAGCCGGGATTGGGAACGCCGACCGTCTCTGTCGAGCGAGAGGTGAGCGGAGCGTTCGCGCCCGTGATGGCGTCGGCGACGCGCGCGCTGGTGAACGGGCCCGAGGTGATTCGCCGCTACGAAGCGACGCCGACCGTGGCGAACGAGCCGACCGCCACGAAGCGCCGCCATGAATGGACCGCGCTGTGGGAGACGCTGCCCGACGCTCCCGAAGGCAGGTACCGGCTCGTCGTGACGGGGCGCGCGCAGATGAGCGGCGTCGTGCAGCCGTATCGCTTCGAGTCACGCGCGTTCACGCTCCGAGCAGCGACCGGCATCACGCAGCTCTCGGCCCGCGCGCTCGCCGACGGTCGCGTGCTCGTCACCGCCCGCTACGAACCGACGCCGATGCGCTTCGACCGTGGAGAGCCCGTCGCGAACTTCCGCGTGAGGGACTTCGACTCGCGCTCCGATCGCGGAAAGCTCGCGCGCGGCGGCTCGATGATGCTGACCGCGAAATCCGGCCCGAGCTCGACGGCCCTGTCTGCGAGCTGGAGCGAATCAGACCTGGCGTACGTGCTCACGCTGCCCACCAACACGAGCGGCACGTGGGACCTCGAAGTCGCGCCCGGCGCCCTCGTCGATGGGCTGGGCAACTCGAACGGCGCGAGCCTCACCACGCGCTTCGAGCGCTGAGCGTCGTCGCAGGGTACGGTGCCCGCGTGCGCGCAGACGTCTCGGTCGACCTTCCACACCCACTCCCGCCGACTCCAACGCGCGAGCTCGCGCAGGGGCGGCTGCTGTCGCGCACGGGCTGGGAAGTGCCTACGCTGAAAGACCCTCGCCTGCCCTTCGGCGCGCTCCTCTTCAGCTACGCCGTCGCCGGCTTCACCTTCATGGGGTTCAACCGGCAGTGGTGGCAGATGGCCATCATCATGGGGAGCGCGAGCCTGCTCGAGGTGACGCTGAGCTGGCTGCTCCACCGCCGAAAGATCGTCCCGCTCTCGGCCTTCATCACGAGCTGCTCGCTCGCGATTCTCCTCAACTACTCGCACCACTCGTGGGTGCTGCTGTTCCCCGTCTTCCTCGCCATCGGCTCGAAGTACGTGCTCACCGTCGACGGCAAACACGTCTTCAACCCGGCCATGTTCGGCGTCGCGGTCTCGCTGCTCTTCTCGCGGGAGTGGATCACCGCCGCGCCCGCGTACCAGTGGGCTGGCGGCGACGTGACCATCAGCGTCTTCATCGCCACGGCCGCGGTGATGCTGTTCGTGTTTCGCGTGGGCAAGACGCCGCTCGTGGTGAGCTTCCTCGTCTTCTACGCGCTGCAGACCGGCGTGCGCGCGTACATCATGCGGCACCACCTGCCGTGGCAGACGCTCTTCTTCGGCACGCTCGAGTCGCCGCCGTTCTACCTGTTCACGTTCTACATGATCACCGATCCCGCGACGTCGCCGAAGACGACGCGAGGCCAGGTGCTGCTCGCGCTCGCGCTCGTGCTCATCGACGGCGTGCTGCACTTCAAAGAGAGCGTCTACACGTTCTTCTATGCAGCGCTGACGGTGGGCGTGGTGCGCTTCTTCTGGGCCCACGGGTCGTTGCTGGTGAAGAAGGGCGCAGCGAGGCTCTCGCAGCTGTTCGACCGTGACTCCTTCGTTCGCGTGGGCACGGTCGGAGGCCTCGGGCTCACCATGCTCACCGCGTGGACGAACGTGCTCGCGCCGCTCGACGCACCTGCGGACGTAGGCTTTCGGTACGAGCGCATCGACCTGAAACAGGCGGGCCTGAACAGCCAGATGGGCACGACACTCACCGAGGTCGACCCGCGGCTGCTGCACGTGGCCAAGTGGGTGCTCTCGGTCGGCGACGCCATCGTCACCGGCGACGTCGATGGAGACGGCTTCGTCGACGTGCTGCTCACCCACCCGCTGGCGAAGGCCGAAGACCGCGTGGGCCTGTATCGGAACAAGGGCGACTTCACCTTCGAGCGAATCTCCATGCCCGCGCTCGAGGCGATGATGCACGACCCGAAGTCACACGGGCTCGCGAGCGGCGGCGTGTTCATCGACGACGACTCCGATGGAGACCTGGACCTCTTGCTCACGGTGGCGTTCGGCAAGACGCGGCTGCTCCGCAATCGATTGAAAGAGACGGGCACCCTCTCGTTCGAAGACGTCTCGGAAAACTCCGGCCTCGACGCCCACACCGTCTCGCTCGCGGCGACGTTCTTCGACTTCGACCGTGACGGCGTGCTCGACCTGCTCGTCACCAACGCGCTGACGACGCACCTGCCCGACTACGAGACGCCCACGCCGCTCAACGTGTTCTCGCTGCCGCAGCCCGCGTTCGAAGGCGACCGCCGCATGTTCCGCTTCATGCACAACGGCTGGCACGACGCCGACAACGGCGGCATCAACCATCTCTACCGGGGCCGCGGAGACGGCACCTACGAGCGCCTCGACGAGAAGGCGTGGGGCCTGCCCGAGACGCACTGGACGCTCGCCGTCGGCACGCAGGACTTCAACCACGACGGCTTCACCGACCTCTACCTCGCGAGCGACTTCGGCCCCGACGACGTCTACCTGAACGAGGGCGGCAAACGCTTTCGCCGGCTGCAGGGCCCGAGCTTCGGCGACATCGGCAAAGACACGTACAAGGGCATGAACGTCACCATCGCGGACTTCGATCGCGACGGCTTCTCTGACGTCAGCGTCTCGAACGTGCACCACTCGCTGCAGTCCGAAGGCAGCATCTTGTGGATGGTGCGGCCGTCACCCGACGACGCCTTCGTGCCGACGTTCTCGGATGAAGCCACCCAGCGCGGCATGCTCAACGAGCGGCGCTTCGGCTGGGGCGCGGCGGCCGGAGACCTGAACCTCGACGGCTGGGACGACCTCGTGCAGGCCAACGGCATGGTCGATACGCGCCTCGACCCCGAGCTCGTCACGAAGAGCCGTGAGGGCTTCGAGTGGCCGTGGAACAAGGGCCGCACCGACTACTGGTACGTGAACCAGAAGCTCATGCAGTCGGGGCCCGAGATTCACACCTACGCCGACCGCTGGGGCGACATTCGCGGCCGCCACATCTACGCGAACGAGGCGCGGCGCGCGTACCTGAACCTGGGACTGCAGAAGCCAGCACAGTTCGTCGACGCGGCGAAGGCGCTCGGTCTCGACGACCCCGACAACTCGCGCGGTGTGCTGCTCGCCGACCTCGACCACGATGGAGACCTCGACCTGCTCGTGAGCAACCAGCACGGCCCGGTGTCGCTGTACCGAAGCACGCTGCGCCAGAGCCCGACGCCACCGCACTTCCTCTCCATCGAGCTCGAAGGGACGAAGGGCAACGTGGCCGCGGTCGGAGCCATCGTCACGCTGAAGAGCGACGGGCTTTCGCAACGACGAGAGGTGCAACTGATGGGTGGGTTCGCCGCGCAGCAACCGAACGAGCTCGTCTTCGGGCTCGGCCCGACGCAGAGCACGACGGCCGAGGTCACCGTGACGTGGCCAGACGGCATGACGAAGACGAGCGCCCTCTCCATCGACTCGCGCCACCGCCTTGTCCGCTGACGGGTGCGGCCGCTGTCTGGGAGCGACCGCGCCGCTCGCGTGGGCCGCCGTCAACTCAAGGGCGACACACACACTCATTCACGAGGTGCACTTCACCGTGCACGCGACGCGCTGCCCTTGTGGTCAGGCCTTCATCGTCGTCTTCACCGAGCGGGTGGACTTTCACGGCGGAGACGACACCCAGATCGAGCTCGCCGTCGCAGTGTCGGGCGATGAGTTGTCGTTGCTCCAGACGGCGTCGTCATTGACCGCCACCCTCACCCAGCTCGCCTCCGGCCGGCGGTTTCTCGTGAAGAGCACGGGGCAGGCACCGCAGTGGGTCGCGCAGGGCTTCTCCATCGGCCCGCACGGCTGAGGGTCAGGGGCCGTACTCCCACGTCTGCGAGTTGCGCGCCTGGCCGTTGGCTCCGCCGAACATGACGACGCGGCCGCGGTTGGAGTCGTAGGCCATCGCGTGCTGGCGCCGCAGCGTCGGCCTGGTTCCCGTCGTCGCGACCTGCACCCAGGGTGAGGTCCCGCTCCATTCGTAGGTCTCGTCGTAATAGGTCGTGGACGTGCTGGTGAACGAGCCGCCGAACAGCACCGTGCGCCCGCGCCGTGAATCGAACGCCATCGCGACGAACTCGCGCGGAGGACCCGAGCCTGCAGCGCCCGGCGAGGTCCACGTGGTGCCGTCCCACTCCCAGGTCGACGTCTGGTACGTCGCGATGCCGCCGCCACCGCCGTAGAGCACCACGCGGTTTCGGGTCGAGTCGAACGCCATCGCGTGCCCGCGGAACGCAGGTGGCGTGGTTCCGGTGAGCGCGACCTGCGCCCACGCGCCGCCGCTCCATTCCCAGGTGTCGCTCAGCGCGAAGCCAATGTTGCTGCCGCCGAAGAGCACCACGCGCTGTCGCAGCGAGTCGTACGCCATCGCGTGCTCGACGCGCGCCGCCGGCCGCGTGCCCGTCGTCGCCAACTCGACCCAGGTGGTGCCGGTGAAGATCCACGTGTCTTGCAGCTCACCGTTCGAGTTCACGCCGCCAAAGAGCACGACACGCGCGCGCTGCGCATCGAAGGCCATCGCGTGCTTCTCGCGCCCCGGAGGCGACGCCGTGGGGAACACCTGCGTCCACGTGGTGCCGTCGTACTCCCACGTGTCCGAGAGGCGGCTGACGCCGTCGGTGCCTCCGAAGAGCACCACGCGCTGACGAGCCGAGTCGTAGGCCATCGCATGGCCTGCGCGCGGCGTGGGCCGGCTGGTGCTGCTGCCCGACGCTGTCTGTCTCCACACCACGCAGGCGCCCATCACGCAGCCGTTGGGACATGGCTCGTTCAGCATCGAATACACGCACGCGTTCGCGGGACACGTGGCGGGCGTCGAAGGCACCACGCGGTTCGTCGCGTCGACACAGCTCGGCGCAGGGGGCGTGCGGCAGGAGACACCGCCGCAGGTGCAGGTGACGCCGTTGCCCGCGAAACCGACGGGGCAGGTGCAGGTTCGGCTGCCGACGGTGTTCGCGCACACCGCGCTCGGGTCGCAGCCGCCGTTGCCGGTGAGACACTCGTCGAGGTCGAAGCAGACGCCGCCGTCGCCGCCGTAGCCGCCTGCGCACGCGCACGTCCTCGAGCCGGGCGTGTTGGTGCACACGCCCGCTGGGGCCGGAGCGCAGCCGCCGTTGCTCGTCGCGCACTCGTCGGTATCGGTGCACGTGGTGCCGGTGCCGGTGAAGCCTGGCGCGCACGCACAGGTTCGGGAGCCGGGCGTGTTGGTGCACACGCCACCGGGTACCGCGCAGCCGCCGTTACTGACGAGGCACTCGTCGATGTCGGAGCAGGTCACGCCAGTGCCCTGGTACCCGGTGTTGCAGGTGCAGGTCCGCGAGCCCGGCGTGTTGAGGCACGTCGCTGTCGCCGCGCAGCCGCCGTTGTTCATCGAGCACTCGTTCACGTCGGTGCACGCCAGGCCGTTGCCGGTGTAGCCAGTCGCGCAGGCACACGTCCTCGAGCCGGGCGTGTTGGTGCAGACGCCGCCTGGCGCCGCCGCACAGCCGCCGTTGTTGGTCGCGCACTCGTCGACATCGGTGCACGCGACGCCATCTCCGGTGAAGCCGGCGTTGCAGGCACAGGTGCGGGAGCCGACGGTGTTCGTGCACGTCGCGTTCGCGCTGCAGCCGCCGTTTCCCGTGAGGCATTCGTTGACGTCGACGCACGCTGCGCCGCTGCGGGTGTAGCCGCTCGCGCAGGTGAAGCTGCACGTCGCAGCCGAGCACGTCGCGGTTCCATTCGCGGGTTGAGCGCAGGCCGTGCACGAGGTGCCACACGAGCTCGTCGCCGTGTCAGAGACACACTGCTGGCCGCACGCGTGTTGGCCCGTCGGGCACTGGCAGGCTCCACCGTTGCACGTCGCGCCCATCGGGCAGTCGGCGATGAGTCGGCAGCCAGCCATGCAGCGGCGGCTGACGGGGTCGCAGAAGAAGCCGGGGCCACAGCCGGGGCCCGTCGTGCAGTCGAGCGGCAGCACCTGACAGGTTCCGCGATTGCAGACCTCGCCTTGACCGCACGCGCGACCGCAGCCGCCACAGTGCTCGAGGCTCGACAGCGGGTCGACGCACAGGCTCGAACACTCGACGAGCGTTCCCGCGCACCTCGAAGAACCGCCTGCCGTGCCGCCCGCCGTCGCAGTCCCTCCTGCCGTCGCAGCACCTCCCGCCGTTGCGGAGCCTCCCGCCGTCGCAGTGCCCCCCGCGGTTGCAGCGCCTCCCGCCGTCGCAGTGCCTCCCGCCGTCGCAGCGCCTCCCGCCGTTGCGGCGCCTCCAGCCGTTGCGGAGCCTCCCGCCGTCGCAGTGCCTCCAGCCGTTGCGGCGCCTCC
>JBEOKA010000406.1:0-3446 GCA_040275325.1 Myxococcaceae bacterium
TTACGGGCAGGCCTTCGTCGGCTTGTTCTCGCTCGTCTTCGACTTCACGAACGCGAACAGGTCGGTGACCTGCGTGTCACTCATGGTCGGGTTCGGCTGCATCGACGAGCAGTACGCTTTGCCCGTGGGGCTCACGGCCTGACGCACGGCCTTGGCGAAGTCGTCCTGCGACCACGCTCCGATGCCCGCGGTGGTCGAGCCCGAGATGTTGGGGCCGCTCGCCGAACCTTCGGCGCTCATGCCGTGGCACGCGTTGCAGCCCCTGTTCGTGTACAGCGCCTGGCCATTGGCGACGTTGCCGGTGCCTGCGTCGGTGCCACTGCCACCGCCACACGAGAAGAAGGTCGAGAAGGAGACGACGACGACGAGACGGAGGAGCGTGTTCATGAAGGAGCGTTCGTTGCGGCTCCGGACCGGCCCGGAGCAGGGGAAGGGCCATTCAGATAGCGCCGAGGCGGTGCTCGTCGCCAGCGGCTTTTCAGTCGATGGTGACGACGACCTTCCCACGCGCGCGTTTCGTCTCGATGTGTGCCTGCCCTGCCGCGGTGTCGCTGAGCGGAACCACCCGGTCGATGACGGCGCGGAGCGAGCCCTGGGCGACGAGCTTCGAGAGCACCTCGAGGTCGGCGCGGTTCGACTTCACCACCACCAGCCGCGCCTTCTTGAAGGGCAGCCATCGCGTGCGCAGGTCGTCGAACACGTTTCGCGGCGACGGCACCGTCGTCACGTACACGCCTCCACTCGCGAGCGCGGGAGCCGCCTTCGAGAACCGCTGATTGCCGAAGACGTCGAACACGCACGTCCACTCCCGGCCGCGCTCGAGCCCGATGGACTTCGTGTAGTCGAGCGCTTCGTCGGCGCCGAGGCCACGCACGAAGTCGAGGTTCTTCTCGCTGCTCGTGGTGGTGACGGTGGCTCCGAGCGCTTTGGCGATTTGCACTGCGACGACGCCGACACCGCCCGACGCCCCGTGAATCAGCACGCGCGAACCGCTCGTCACCTTTCCGAGGTCTCGCAATGCCTGCAGCGCCGTGAGTGACGTCAGCGGCAACGCAGCCGCTTCTTCGAACGAGAGTGACGCCGGCTTCTTCGCCAGCTCGTCTTCGTTCGCGACCGCGAGCTCGGCCACGGTCGAGCCCGTGAAGCCGTTCTTCATGCCGAACACTTCGTCGCCGACGTTGAACTGCGTGACGTTCGCGCCCACGGCTTCGACGACACCGGCCAGGTCGTAGCCAAGGAGCTTCGGGAACCGTGCTCCAGAAGCAGCTTTGAATTTGCCCTTGCGGATCAACGAGTCCTTCGGGTTCAGCGACGCCGCGCGCACGCGCACCAGCACTTCGTTGGCGTTCGGCACTGGCGCCGGCATCAACCGCAGCTCGAGATTTTCCGGAGCGCCATACCGGTCGTAGACGATGGCTCGCATGGGCAACCGTGCGTAACGGCGCGCGTTTCAGCCCTCAAGCCGGCGTGTGAGGAAATTCCTGCACACCCGAAAAGACACCCGGGTCTCATCACCGTTCCGGGGGGGGCCACTCCGGAAGACGGCAATCAACCAATCACTGCCGCCGCGTGCGGCATCTTCCTGGAGTGACCAGATGGGCGTTCTCATTCTTCTCGTTGGACTTGCAGTGCTCGGCTTCGGCCTCTTTCAGCACACGAAGGGCAAGCGCATTCTCTCGGCGCCCTTCAAGAAGACGGGCGAGCTGAAGGCCAACCCGACGTCGACCGACCCCAAGGGCGCGATGTCGACCGAGGGCAAGGTCGTTCCGCCCGCGCAGCAGCTGCTCTCGCCGTGCACCAAGCAGCCGTGCCTCGCGTACGAAGTGAAGATCGAGCGCCTGTGGGAGAAGGTCGAGACCACCCAGGACGGCACCAAGACCGTCAAGGGCAGCGACACGCTCGACACGCTCAAGGGCGGCGCGGTGTTCGGCGTCGATGACGGCTCGGGCGCGTTCAACGTCGACGTGAGCAAGGGCGCCGACTTCGACAACTACAAGGACGGCTTCAAGAAGGAGCTCAACGGCCGCGGCTGGGCGTCGCAGATTCAGTTCGGCGAGCTCAACTACGACGTGCCGGTCATCAGCGACTCCGAGAAGTACACCATCGGCTTCAAGGCCACCGAGAAGTTCGTGCCGGTCGAGGGCAACCTGTTCGTGCTCGGCAAGCTCGAGGGCGCGTCGCTGGTGAAGCCGTCGTGGCGCTCGCTCATGGTCAGCTCGAAGGGCCGCGAAGGCCTGCTCGGCAGCATTCAGAAGAAGAAGAAGTTCTCGTTCATCGGCGGTGGCATCACCGCGGTGCTCTCGATTCCCGCGATGATCTTCGGGCCCACCATCGACACCAGCGGCCCCTCGATGTTCTGCGAGTCGGCGCTCACCGACGTGCGCGCCAAGTGCAGCGACTCGGTCTCGAGCAAGTCCGGTGAGAAGTACACGTGGACGGTGACGAAGCCCGGCGAGTACCAGCTGACCGTGTTCGCCCCGAAGAAGAAGGTGGCCTTCGACCCCGAGCTCATCATCGAGAACGCGGCCGGCGAAGTGCTCGCTGATACCGAGGGTGGCGTTGGTGGCGACGCGGTGGCCAAGCTGCACGTCGAGGCCGGTACCTACAACGTGACGGTGAAGCCGGGCGACGACTACATGGTCAAGGGCGGCTTCTCGTACGACCTCGAGATCTCCGGTGGCCCTGCGGCGGCTCCGGCTGGCGCGCCGGTGGCGAAGGCCGATGGTGAGACGGCTCCTGCGGCGGCGCCCGAGGCTGGGGGCGAGCTGGCCGAGCAGATCACCATGCTCAACGAGCTCTGCCCCGACACGTTCTGCGAGGGTGAGTACAACTACAACTTCAAGAAGCTCGAGTGCCCCGAGGCGACGAAGTGCGTGCTCTCGTTCGACGCGAAGGACGCCAAGGGCAAGTCGTTCGCCGCGCAGGTTCCCGTCGTCGGCTTCAAGGCCATCAATGACGAACAGGCGACGTTCGTGGGCGCGGTCAGCGAGTCGCTCATCAAGTGGGAGTCGCTGCCGACGAACATGAAGACGGTCGCCATGGCGGCGCCTCCGAAGGCTGCTGCCAAGCCGGCCGCGAAGCCCGCGAAGAAGAAGTGATGACGTAATCCCTGGGAGGGGATGAAGGTCAGGAGGCGCCGGAGCTCTTCGCGAGTTCCGGCGCCTTCTCTTTTCAAGTTCGACTCACGGTTTCAGGCACACTCGGCCGCATGACCTGGGTCCTCGCGATGGTGCTGGCCTCTGAGCCGGTCGAGCTGTCGGCCGCAGAGACGAAGCAGGCGGTCGAGTCGTTCAAGGTGCGCGGCGCGTGGATTCACCCGGCCATCGTTCAGGAGTTCGAGCGTTCAAGCTCGCAGAGGGGCAGAGCGTCGACGGCAGTGGGAAGCCGTATCGCGTCGAGAATCGGCCGTACGCCCGCGTCGACGACGCCAGCGTCTCTGCCTGCGT
>JBEOKA010000407.1:0-5009 GCA_040275325.1 Myxococcaceae bacterium
TCAGGCCCAGCTTCGGCATCTGGGCGCGTGGGTTGACCGTCTTCGGGTCGAGCAAGACCTTTACGACGACGTCACGGTTCAGGCGATCGCGCGCGTGACGAAGATCGGGGGCGCGCGCGTGCAGCGAGATGGCCGGTCGCTTGAGCTCGAAGAGCGCCTCTGGCTGCGTCGGGAAGCGCTGGTTGCCGAGCAGATGACAGGTGGTGCAGGTCTTCGCCTCGAACAGCGCCTGACCCTTCGCGAGGCGCTCGCGTGAGGGCTTCGGGAGCGGCGCGTCGGGCGTGAGCTTGAGCCCACGAGCGAGAACATCGAGCTCCGCATCGGTGAGCGGCAGCTTCGGCATGCTCTCGGTGAGGTGCGGGCGCAGATCGTACGGGTTGCGCAGGTACGACTTGAGCCACGACGCACGAAACCGCGAGAGCCCGGCGAGCGGAGGCACGTCGACATAGAGCGTGGCCGTGCGGCGAACGAAGCGATCGAACGCGTCGCCGTACTCTGCGCGACCCTTCTCGAGCTTCGTGGCGTCACCTGCTGCGGACGCGAGCTCGACGTGACAGCCCGCGCACTGCTTGTTGGCCGGAGCCGCGTGAACGTGCTCGATCTCGTGACACCGGTTGCACTCGAGGCGCGCGAACACCGCCTCGGGCGTCGGAGTGGCCGCCAGCAGAGAAAGCGCGAGGCTCAGCATCAGCTCTTCGAGGTGGGCTTCACGGGCTCGGCGGCAGCGGGCTTCGGAACTGGCAAGGTCGAGAGCAGCTGCGTCGCTTCGGGGTGCCCCGGCTGCACCGTGAGAGCACGTTCACAGGCTGCACGCGCGCCGGCAGCGTCACCAGCCCGGTTTCGCGCGGTCGCGAGCGCCGTATACGCATCTGCGTCCGACAGCATGCCGTCGGCGGCCTGCTTCTCGAGCACGGCCTTCGCGTCTTCATCGACGCTGCCCTTCGACTCAGCCAGCCGGACCTGTGACTCGGCGAGCTTCGTCTGCACGAAGGGCTCCTTCTTGTCGGCCAGCAGCGTGTTGAACGACTCGGCCGACTTCTCGAAGCGACCGAGCTTCAGGTTCGCCAGGCCGAGCGTTCGCAGCAGCGCGCGACGATCACCCGACGACGGCGACGCCGCGAGCCCCCTCTCGGCCTGGAAGACGGCGTCGGTGAACTTGCCGTCGCGGTAGGCCTTCGAGGCGCCGGCGACGAAGGTGTCACGTCGCTCCATGAGCTCGTGGCGCATGCCGTTGAGGCAGGCGTGGGCGGCAGGAGCGACCAGCGCGGCGGCGAGGGCAGCAGCGGCGAACATGGGCTTCATCAGGGCTCCTTGGACGGCGGCAGGGTTTGCAGGCCAACACCAAAAGCGTTCCACAGGTTCCATCACGGTGGGCATCGGGTGAACATCGGAGGTGATGCCGAGGCGCCGCAAACCGTGCGCGCGCGGCCTCATCGGTGCGATTTCAGGCAGGAAAGAGTCTCGCTCGTCGGTCGGCCCCAAGTTCGTTACAAGGCCCTCGTGAATTCGACCATTGGGTATGGGCTGGTGCTGGCCGGGCTTGGCTTCGCGGCGTTCGCTGCGGTGGTCGGTCTGGTCACTGGCATGACACGACGCGAGAGCGCGCTGCCGTGGGTGCAGCGTGCCATCTACGGCTTCGCGGGCTCGATGATTCTGTCGAACCTGGTGATGGTGAAGGCGCTGCTCGAGCACGACTTCTCGGTGAAGTACGTCTCGCAGGTCGGCAGCCGGGCGACGCCGACGATCTTCACCATCGTCTCGTTGTGGAGCGCGCTCGAGGGCTCGATTCTCTTCTGGGGCGCGATCATGGGCGTGTACCTGCTCGCGTTCGCGCTGACGTACCGCAAGGAGCACGGCCGCTACATGCAGCTGTCGCTCGGCGTGATGGCGGCGGTGGCGACGTTCTTCGCGTTCCTCATCGCGGGGCCGGCGAACCCGTGGGGCCACATTCCCAACCCGCTCTCAGATGGCCCGGGCCCGAACCCGCTGCTGCAGAACCACGTGTTGATGATCATTCACCCGCCGATGCTGTACCTCGGGTACGTCGGCATGACGGTGCCGTTCGGCATCGCGGCTGGAGCGCTGCTGCGTGGTGAGCTCGGCGACGCGTGGCTGGTGCCGCTGCGCAAGTGGACGTTGGTGCCGTGGCTCTTCCTTTCCATCGGCATCATTCTCGGGTCGTGGTGGGCGTACGCAGTGCTCGGTTGGGGCGGCTACTGGGCGTGGGACCCGGTCGAAAACGCGTCGTTCATGCCGTGGCTGACGTCGACGGCGTTCATGCACTCGACGATGGTGCTCGAGCGAAAGAAGTCGCTGAAGCTGTGGACGATCGCGCTCGTGCTCGGCAGCTTCGTGCTCACCGTCATCGGCACCTTCATGACGCGCTCGGGTGTCTTCAACTCGGTGCACGCGTTCACGCAGTCTGACATCGGCCCCACGTTCCTCGTCTTCATCGCCGTCGTGCTCGTGTTCAGCGTGCTGCTGCTCACGTTCCGCGGGCACCTGCTGGTCGCCGAGAGCCACCTCGAGACCGTCATCTCGCGCGAGGGCTCGATTCTGGTGAACAACCTGGTCTTCGTGGCGCTGACGTTCACGGTGCTGCTGGGCACGCTGTTCCCCCTCGTCACCGAGGCGCTGCAGCAGAAGAAGATCAGCGTCGGCGAGCCCTACTTCAACACCATGGCGCTGCCGCTCGGGCTGTTGATGCTCTTCCTGATGGGCGTCGGGCCGATGCTGCCGTGGGGCAAGGCCGACCCGAAGGTGCTGCGGCAGCAGTTCTTCATTCCGACGGCCATCGGGCTCGCCACGATGCCTCCCGTGCTGCTGTGGCGCTACTCGTGGTGGGAGCCCTTCACCGGCGTCGAGAAGACGTTCGGCGCGTTCCTCTCGCAGTTCCGCGGCGGCGACTGGATGGCCATGGTCACCTTCGGCGTGGGCGCGTTCGTGACGGTGGTGACGCTGCGAGAGATGTTCCTGCCCGCGCAGCAGCGCATGGCCGAGGCGAAGGAGTCGTTCTTCACGGCCTTCGTCTCGTCTGCGAGCCGCGCCCGCCGTCGGTTTGGTGGCTACGTCGTGCACCTCGGCATCGTGGCCATCGTCGTCGCGATCGCTGCGTCGTCTGCGTACAAGGTGGCGGCTGAGAAGACCGTGCGCGCGGGCGACACGCTGAAGGTCGGCCAGTACACGGTGCGCTTCGACAAGCTCTCGCAGGGCAAAGAGCCGCACCGTGAGTGGATCGCGGCCGATCTCACCGTCATCGGCCCCGATGGCGCCGAGTGGAAGCACGTGGGCTCCGAGGCGCCGCGCATGAACTACTACGAGCGCTCGAACGACCCGATCGGCTCGCCGCTGGTGCAGGAGATGGTGTGGCGAGACATCTACGTGTCGCTGCGCACGTTCGACTCGAAGGCTGGCACCGCGACGTTCAACGCCTGGGTGTTCCCGCTCGTCGGGTGGATCTGGTACGCGATTCCGCTGCTCGTCATCGGCACGCTCATCGCGCTGTGGCCGCAGCGAAAGGCCATCGCCTCGGTGAAGGCTGAGCCGGCACCGTCGAACGCCGCCGCGGGGACGACATGAAGAAGGCCGGCCCCGTCATCGCGCTGGCCGTCATCGGCCTGCTCATCTTCGTGCTCTTCAAGGCCTTCGGCACCGACCCGCACGAGGTGCCGTTTCTGCTCTCGGGCAAGAAGGCTCCGAACTTCAAGATCAAGCGGCTCGACACCGATCAGGAAGTCACCCTCGATCAGTTCAAGGGTCGGCCCATCGTCCTCAACTTCTGGGCGACGTGGTGTGGTCCCTGCAAAATGGAGCACCCGGTGCTCGAGTATGCGTGGCGCAAGTACGAGAAAGACGCCGTGTTCCTCGGCATCGTGTTCGAAGACACCGAGGCGAACACCAAGCGCTTCCTGCAGGAGAACGGCTTCACCTTCCCCCAGCTGTTCGACCCCAAGTCGACGGTCGCGGTGGACTTTGGCGTGTCGGGCGTGCCCGAGACGTACTTCATCACGCGTGAAGGCATCATTCAGGGCAAGGTCGCAGCGCCCTTCACCGATCCGATGCAGATCGACCTTCGTATGCGGGGAATTCTCAAGTGATCGCGCTCGCACTCGCACTCTCGATGGCGCTGGGCCAGGGCTATGCGCCGCAGCGGCAGGGGCTCGACCCGCTCGAGGCTGAAAAAGAAGCGCGCGTGATGCGGCTGGGCAAACAGCTGCGGTGCGCCGTGTGTCAGGGCGTGTCGATCGCCGACTCTCCGGCGTCGATGGCCCGCGCGCAGCTCGACAAGGTGCGCGAGCTCGTCTCGGAAGGAAAGAGCGACCAGGAGATCTACGACTACTTCATCGAGCGCTACGGCGAGTGGGTGCTGCTGCAGCCGACGACGGGCGGGCTCAACTCGGTGTTGTGGCTGGGGCCGGTGGCGCTGCTCGGCATCGGGCTCATCGTGATCGTGATGCAGTCGAAGAAGAAACGCGCGGTCGCTCCCGAGGCCGTTGCCGAAGGCGCTCCGGCGCCTGCTCCGTCTACCGAAGACGCCCTGCTCGCGCAGGTGCGCGCTGACCTGGAGAAGTGATGGCTGCGCCCGAGACGAATTGGCTGCCTGGCATTCTGGTGACCGCTGCGGGTGTCGTCGGCTCGCTGGCGTTCCTGTTCCTCGCGAAGCGTGGCGGCCCCGAGAAGGACGCGGCGGCGCCTGATGACTTGAACGCGCGCTACCAGACGGTGATCGGCGAGCTCAAAGAGCACACGGCGAACAAGCATCTGCTGCCTCAAGACTCGTGGGAGGCCGAGAAGAAGCGGCTCGAGGCGCTGGCGGTGTCGTTGCTCAAGCAGCGCGACTCGCACAAGCATGAGACGCTGAAGGCAGAAGCTCGCGCCGAGAAGAAGGCTCAGGCGGCTGCTGCCGAGACCGGCCTGCTCGCGACGAACCCGCAGCTGAAGGGTGCGTTGCTGGGTGGCGCGGTGGTGCTGTTCTTCGCGGTGCTGTGGATCTCGCTGAACGAGGCGAC
>JBEOKA010000408.1:0-5936 GCA_040275325.1 Myxococcaceae bacterium
TCGTCTCGACGCTCTCGCTCCCGCTGGCTGGTGACAGCCTCACTTCGCACATGGTCGCAGTCTACGCGGCTTCAGCGAGTGAGACTGACGACCCGCAGCGAGTCGAACGCGCCATTCTTCCACGTCGCGAGCTCCTCATAGTCACCACGTTGCGCCGAACAGGTGTCGCCAGCGCAGCTCGTCGTCGCGTCAGAGACCATGCGGCCCTCACGCTTCACGTACCGCTCGGTGAAGAACACCTCGTTGGTGCGCGCGAAGCCGGCAAGCCAGTCCTTTTCGAGCGGCGCATCGAGCTGTGATGGGTACGCGCTGATCAGCTGGAGCTTCCACGTTGCGTCGACGGGGAGCCGCTCATCGGCTGTGTAGCGGTCGAGCGGGAAGGGCAGCGGCGGCAGCGCTTCCTTCGGCTGCCAGGGCGCGGCGCAGCTTCCCGGCCAGCAGAGGTCTTCGTGGCGATGAATGACGCTCCGATGCGCGCGGGTCGGGAGCGCGAGGCGGTCGAGCGCCCGCCGGAAGAACACGTAGGTCGCGGCGTGGTCTCGGTGCGTGTCGATGCCGTGCGGCAGGTAGACGTCCGCGGGCCGCAGCCGGTCGAGCAACTCCGTGAGGTCGTCGAGGAGCGCGGTCGAGGTCACCGGCTTCCCGCTCCACGTCTCGTTGGTGCGAACACACGCACCCGCAGCGTTGATCCGCTCGAACGGCGCCAGCGGCTCGGCCGTCAGCTCGTGCAGGTGCCCATCGGGGTAGCCGAGGAAGTGAACGCGTGACGCCTCGACGCCGAGCTTCGTGAGCGCCGTCAGGGTCTCGGCCTGACGAACACGCCCATCTCGTTTGCAGGTGAAGTCTCCGTTGGTGACCAACACGACCTCGACGCGAAGGCCCTGCTTCACCGCGCGGTCGATGACGCCCGCGGCCATCAACACCTCGTCATCTGGGTGCGGCGCGAGGACCAGCACGTCGGCGCCGCCAGGTGAGCGCACCGAGCGCGGACACGCAGCGAGCAGAAGCATCATCACGAACCACCGCACGCCATGGTCGTAACGGAATCATCGGCGTTGTGCTCGTCTCGCGCGCCATGACGAAGAACGCGCGCTTCGACGCGATGGTGAAGACGCCGTGGGAAGACGCCCCGCGCCTCGTGTACGCCGACTGGCTCACCGAGAACGACGACCCGCGCGGAGAGTTCATCGTGCTCCAGTGCCGCCTCGCCTCGGGAAAGCTCGGCCCGAAGGACGTGAAGGCCGCGAAGGCGCGCGAGGCCGAGCTGCTCGACGCCCATCGCGAAGAGTGGTTCGGCCCGCTCGAGAAGTGGCTGCGTGAACATGACTCGTACGCGCTCTCGCACGTGAAGCTGCGGCGTGGCTTCGTCTCGTCGTGCCGGCTCACCGTGCAGCAGCGTGACGACCTGACGACGTTGTTCCAGAAGGCGCCGCTGCTCGAAGAGCTCGAGCTTCGTGGTGACGCCGTCGCGCCGGTGCCGCAGCTCGCCCAACTGGAGCGCCTCGAGGCCGAGGGTGAGGTCGCCGAGTCGATGCTCCCTGCGCTCGAGAATGCAGCGTCGCTCGCGCGCCTGTCACTCTCGCTGCGGCCCACGAAGAACGTCGCCCTCGACCTCTCGCGCTGTCCGAAACTCGAGGCGCTGTGGTTCAGCTCCGAGCGCGTCACGCAGGTGAAGCTGCCGCCGACCCTGCGCGCAGTGCGATGGAGCGGTGACTCCACCGCGCTGCTGAAGGCCCTCTCGCCGCCACTCAGCACGCTCGCCATCTCGGGTGCCGTCGTCTCGGAAGAGCTCGTCTCGGTCTTGAAGCGCTGCGCGCCCACGCTCGAGGTGCTCGCGCTCGATGGCGCGAGGCAAGGGTCAGCTCGCCAGGGTGCTGGGGCTCTCGTGGCCGCGCCTCAAATCCCTCGACCTCAGCAACGTGGGCCTCGGCCTCGAAGGCGCGAAGCTGGTCGCCGCGATGAAGGCGCCTCAGCTCGAGCTGCTCGACCTCACGTACACCCGCCTCACCGACGCGGGCGCGATGGCCGTGTTGTCCGCGCCGTTCATCAACACGCTCAAGGAGCTCAGCCTGCGCGCGAACAAGCTCACCGTCGCCGCCATCGCTCCCGTGCTGAAGCAGAAGCACTCGCTGCGACTGCTCAACCTGAAGAAGAACGCGCTCAGCGCCGCCGACCTGAAGGCGCTCGAGAAGAAGCTGCCTGACACGCGCCTCTCCCGCTGAGCGCTCGGTCAATTGCCGACGGTCTTGATGACGAAGCCACCGCGCGCCGTGCGCTGGGTCGACGCGTTCCCTCCAGCAGAGGACCAGTCGACGACGGCCGTTCGCCAGGGCCACTCAGCCGAGCCAGTCACCCACATCGCCGAGCCCGAAGAGACAGGCACAGCGCCTGGAGGACTGGGCTTCGTCAGCTTCACCGTGCCCCAGTCGGGCGCGTCGGCGTCGAGCAGACAAATCTCACCGACGGCGTACGTGCCCGACTCGGCCACCAGGCCGCGCAGCCGTTGGTACCCCTGAATGAAGGGCCCTCCGCGGTAGATGAGCTGCGCGGTGCGTGTCGAGGGCGTGATGACGTACACGCCGTCGTTGGTCAGCGCTCCGAGCTCGTCGGCGTTGCCATCATTCGCGAGGTTCTTGATGTCGAGCCCCGTGCCCAGCGACGTGACGAGGGGCGTGGCCCCGCCGAGGCTGACGCTGACCAGGTTCGTCGTCTGCCCCACCTTCTCGGCGAAGAAGGTCGTGCCCGTGTCACCGACCACGATGGCCATGATGGCCGACGACCCCACGATGTTGGCCACCGGCTCGGGCGTGTTCATCGAGCCCTGGTACACGCCGTCTCGCAGCGCCACGACGTAGTGCCCCGTGAACGACGAGATGCCGGGCTCGAACAGCGGCGGCGAGGGCAGGGTCGACAGCTGCGTGAGTCGGGGCGTGTTGGCGGGCGACCACCGCTTGAAGGTGGTAGTGCCCGTGGCGCCGGCCTGCGGTGGCGCGAGCGTCAACGCGTAGAAGAACGAGGCCTGAAACCAGACGCCCTTCACCGTGACGTTCACCGAGTCGGGCAGCGTCTCGAGCGTCTCGAGCGAGCCACCGCCAGTCGGCACCGCCACCAGCTTCTTGCTGCCCGGGACCTGGCTTCGGTACACCGTGAAGACGTGCCAGTCGCGGCCGGTCGACACGTCGAACCAATGCAGGTCGTCGTTGGCCGTCGAGGGGTTCGCGCCGCGGTGGAGCAGCGTCACGCCCTGCTCTCGAACTTCCCAGAGGCACCCGTTGCCACAGCCGGCGTCGGTCGGTACGCGCTTGAACAGCTCGTCGTAGAGCACGCCGAACTGGCTGCAGAGCGCAGGTGGCGCTCCCGCCGAGGCGATGACGCCCGCGTCGATGAAGTTCAGCACTGGCGCACCGGCGGCGCCGCCACCCACCGACCCGCCGCCCGCAGCTCCGCCAGCGCTCTGGCCACCGGCGGCACCGCCTCCCGTCATCGCCGTCCCTCCGGCTGACGAGCCCGCGTCGTCGACTCGACCGAGCGGCGTTTCATTGGGGGACTCGAAACAACCCGAGCTGCACAGCAGAAGCATCAGTGTGAATGAGCGCATGTGGACTCCCAGGTGCGAGGGCCGGGCTCGAGCTTCACGAAATCGTTCTACCGGCCGCGCAGCGAGCGCTCGAGGGCCTCGACGTCGGGCACCCGCGCGTCTGCGGGGTACAGCCGAATGAAGTCACGCGCGGCCTGCTGGGCTTCGGCATACCGGGCGAGCTTCACCAGCTCGAGCGTCAGGGCCACCCGCGCCTCGGGGTCGAGCACGCCTGCGGGAAAGCGCTCGAGCGATTGGCGGAACGCCTCGATGGCCTGCGCTGAACGACCGGCCCGCGCCTCGAGCAGGGCCAGCTCATAGAGCGCCGCCTGCGCGTCGAGCGATGCACCCCTCGCCTCGGCCTCGAGACACGCGCGCTGCGGGTCGCCGACGAGCCCCTGACACGAGCCCTCGACCGCGGGCGCTGCCACCAGGGTCGACGGAATCACCGGCGCCGCGCGCCAGCGGAGCACCTCGCCCGCCTTCAGGGTCTTCGAGCCCTCGCCCGTCCGAATCACCACTTCGCCCTCTTCGACCTGCACCGAGCTCACGCCGTTGATGAGCTCGGCGAGGAACCGGGCGTTCACCGACTCCACCACCGCGTCGGGCATTCGAATGCGCAGCCGGCTGCCGTTCGCGCGAACCACCCGCAGGCGCCCCGAATCGAGCGACACCTCTTCGGCCGACAGCAGCGCCCAGCGCGCATTGGCGCTCATCGTCATCGCGGCGGGCTGCGGCTTTGGAGCGACCTCGACGCTGGGGCGCACCGCCAGCACCAGCAGCACGCCCGCGACGGCCGACAGCGCGAACGCGGGCACGAGTCGAAGGGGTGAAGGGCGCTGGGTGAGGGCGCGCTCGGTGATGGCCTGCCACGAGTTGCGCTCGAGGGGGCGAGGCTCGACGGATGCTGCCTCGGCGATGAGGCGTTCAGCCGGCGTCTGGGCGCTCTCGATGAGCCTCGAGGGAGCGTTCATGGCATCACCTCGTCCTTCGGCAACCCGCTGGTTCTCGCTTCAATCAACACGCTGCGCTCGATGGCGGCCGTCACCTCTTTGCGAGCGTGAAACAGGCGCGTCCACACCGTCTTGAGGGGAATGCCGCAGGCCTGCGCCACCTCGTCGCCGCTGAGCCCCTGCAGCTCGAAGAGCACGAAGACCTCACGCTTGGCATCAGAGAGGGTCTCGAGGGCCGCCTGGACGCGGCGCTGGGCGTCGCGCTGCGCCATGGTGCGAGACGGCGCATCGACCCCGGGCAGGTCGCGCGCGTCTTCGAGGCCGAAGAAGCGCCGCAGCTTCGCGGTTCGCCGCCGCGTCGCGGCCAGCTTGAGCGCCACGCCGTACAGCCACGCCTGGGGGCTCGCGACCTGCTCGAGCTCGTGCACCTTCTGCAACGCAATCACGAACGTCTCGTGCAACAGGTCGTCGGCGTCGAGCGTCGGGGCGATGCGCGCGATGGCCTGCCGCAGTCGCGCACCGTCAGACTCGTAGAGCCTGCGCAGGTCTTCGACCGAGGGTCGGGTCGGCGCGAGGGTTCGCACGAGGGTCATCACGGCGAAGCACCAGTGCGCGGGCGCGCTCGAAGCTTCATGAAATGGGACTGGCTCGAGGTCACTCGCCAACACCCCGAATCGACAGGCCCAGGAGCGCCCCCGCTCCCCACGGCGCGAGCTCGAGCACGGTGCCGAGGCCGCTCACGACGAAGCGCTCGGCCACGCGTCTGAGGAAGCCGAAGCCGCTGAGCTGAGCCCAGAGCGGGCCCACGATGCGAAAGGCCACCTCGGCCGTCACCACGCCGCCGAACGAGAGCACGACCGCAGACCTGGCCTCGACGACGCCCGTGGGGGCCGAGGCGAAGAAGCGAAAGCCGCGAAGGCCGAGCGTGGTTCGCAGCCGGAGACGGGCGAGGGGCTCGAACTGGAGCACGGCAGCGGCTGAAGCCCACTGGCTCGTGCTCTCGACCGAGGAGGTGCCGGTGCGAGCAGACTCGAGGCCGACGTCGACCATCGCGCCGAAGCGGCCGGGCACGAAGGCGGCGTTGAGTTGGCCGATGCCAGCGAGGGAAGGCGTCGGCCCGAGTGCGCCGCCTCCCGAGAGCGCGACGTCGAACGAAGGTCTGGTCCCGGCTCCGGCGGATTCCGCGAGCGGAGGACTGGTCGTGGCTCCGGCATCTGCGGTCGTGGCTCCGGCATCTGCGGTGGTTTCGGCGAGCGCGGGGCTGGCTCCGGCATCGGTGGATTCAGAGACGACGCTCGTGGTTGTGGAGTTCGTCGTTCCGGGGTTCGTCGTTCCGGAGTTCGTCGTTCCCGAGTTCGTCGTTCCCGAGTTCGTCGTTCCCGAGTTCGTCGTTCCCGAGTTCGTCG
>JBEOKA010000409.1:0-3436 GCA_040275325.1 Myxococcaceae bacterium
CGTCGAAGTCGATCTTCGGGCCGTAGAACGCGCCGTCGCCGGGCTTGAGCTCGTACTGCACCTTCATCGTCTCGAGCGCCTGCTTGAGGCCCGCTTCGGCCTTGTCCCACTGCTCGTCCGTGCCGATGCGCTGCGGCGGCCGCGTCGACAGCTTCGCCTGGTACGTGAGCCCGAACGCCGCGTAGACCTGATCGAGCAGGCGAACGAAGCGCTCCACCTCGCTGCCGATCTGATCTTCACGACAGTAGATGTGGGCGTCGTCCTGCGCGAACTGGCGCACGCGCGTGAGGCCTGACAGCGCGCCCTGCGCCTCGTTGCGGTGCAGCACGTCTTGCGTGTGCAGGCGCAGCGGCAGGTCGCGGTACGAGTGCTTCTTGAACCCGAAGTACAGGTGGTGCGACGGGCAGTTCATCGGTTTGAGGCTGAAGTCGAGCTCCTTCGACTCCGAGTCCTGCACGAGGAACATGTTCTCTTTGTACTTGTCCCAGTGGCCGCTGATCTCCCAGAGGCCCTTGTTGAACAAGAGCGGCGTCTTGATCTCGACGTAGCCGCTGTCGAGCGCGAGCTTGCGCATGAAGGCCGACAACGTCGTGTACAGCGCCGTGCCCTTGGGCGACCAGAACGCCGAGCCGGGCGCGAACTGGTGGAAGTGAAAGAGATCGAGATCCTTCCCCAGGCGGCGGTGATCGCGCTTGGCGGCCTCTTCACGCTGCTTCACCCAGGCGTCGAGGCCCTTCTGATCGAAGAACGCGATGCCGTAGATGCGCTGCAACATCGGGTTCTTCGAGTCGCCGCGCCAGTACGCGCCCGAGCTCGAGAGGATCTTGATGACCCCGATCTTCGCCGTCGACGGGCCGTGGGGCCCAAGGCAGAAGTCGACCCAGTCACCGTGTTTGTAGAGCGTCAGCGTCTTCGCGCCCTTCGCCACGATGTCGTTGATGATCTCGATCTTGAACTTCTCGCCCTTGCCTTCGAAGAGCTTGATGGCCGCGTCGGCCGAGACCTCTTCGCGAACGAAGGGCAGATCTTCCTGCACGATCTCGTTGGCCTTCTTCTCGACCTGCTCGAGCTCTTCGGGCGTGAACGGCCGGTCGCGGAAGAAGTCGTAATAGAAGCCCTCGTCGATCGTCGGGCCGATCGTCACCTGCGTGCCGGGGAAGAGCTGCTGCACGGCATCGGCGACGACGTGAGCCGCATCGTGACGCGCGACCTCGAGCGCCTCGGGGTTCTTCGACGTGAAGATCTGCAGCGAGGCATCAGCGTCGATGGAGCGCGAGAGATCGACCTCGGCTCCGTTCAGCTTCGCGAAGACGGCGGCCTTGGCCAGGCCCGCGCCGATGCTGTTCTTCACGAAGTCGGAGACGAGCGTGCCTTTGGGCGTCTCTTTCTTGTCTCCATTGGGAAGCGTGACGACGACGTTCGACATGTGTGTTCTCCGGTGGGCTCACGCACACGAGGCGTGCAGCGCTGAGCCGGGTGTAACCCGCAGCCGCGGGAGGGGAAGTGGAAACTGGGGAAAGGGCAGAAAAGCGAGAGCCGCCGCGTGTCCGATGCTGCTGGACGATCGCGACGGCTAACGCGTGCTGCAGGTGCTGCGAGTGGGTCCTGATGGTTTCGAACCATCGACCCCCACCGTGTCAAGGTGGTGCTCTACCACTGAGCTAAGGACCCGTTGGGAAACGGAAACGGCGGGCGCATGTATCGCTCGCTGTTCATGACTGTCAAGGACACAGTACACGTCTTCTTCGACGGCCATGAGTCTGCTGCCTGACGACGCCACTTTTCACGAACGGGTTCAGGACCTGTTCACGACCTACCGGGGCCGGGGCGTGTCGCTGAGCGGCGACGACATCGACCTGGTGGACGAGTGGGCCCGAGCCGAGGTGCCCTTCGAGGTGGTGGCCAGGGGCATTCGGGCGGCGGCCGAGCGGGCGATCTTCGATGCGCCTGGAGGCCAGGGCCAGCTGCGGTTCCTTCGGGCCTGCCGGAAGACGGTCGACGCCGAGCTGGCGAAGTACCTGAAGCGGGCGGCGGGCAAGACCGAGGCGGCGCAGGCCGTGGAGTCGTTGCACGAAGCGCGGCATCAGAAGCTGCTGGCGGTGGTGAAGAAGCTCGCCAGGGAGCGCCCTGCCCTCGCCCGCCTCTCGCTTCCGCTGCCGAAGGACTTCGACGAGGCCGATCGGCAGGAGCATCTGGTGCTCGCGGCCATCGTTCGCACGCTGCCGTTCGCCGACCGGCTCTCGTTGCTGAAAGAGGCGAAGCGATTGCGGCACGGGTCGTCTGCAGCGACCCGTCGCGACTCCCTGCGCTTTCACCGGGGCGCGCTGCTTCGGCATCGCCTCGCGTTGCCCACCTTCTGGTAGGACACCCTCATGAGTTCGGCCCGCGCCTGCGAGACCTCTGGCTACACCGTGCACCGGCAGGGAGACTTCGCCGTGGCCACGGTCGCTCAGCGCGTGCAGGACTGCGCCGACTGCGCCGGAACGGGCCTGCTGCGCTCGACCGTCACCGAGAACTCGCGCACGTACGACGTCGTGCAGCCCTGCCCTCGCGCGAAGATGATCTCCCGGGCGTCGGCGTTCTCGGAGGCGCACCTGCCGGCCGTGCACGCCCCTGCCTCGTTCGACAACTTTCGCCCGTCGAACACCGAGCAGGCCCGCGCGGTTCAGCTGGCTCGCGACTTCGCGCTGAGGTTTCCGCAGACGCGCGGCTACGTGCTCAGCGGCCCGGTCGGCACCGGGAAGACGCACCTCATGTGCGCGACGTTGAAGCACCTGGCGCTCGAGGTCGGAGCCCGCGTCGCGTACGTCGAGATCAGCCTGCTCTACGCGCAGATTCGCCGCGGCTTTCAGGACGGCAAGTCGGGCGGAGAGATCATTCAGCCGCTCTCGCAGGTCGACGTGCTGGCCATCGACGAGCTGGGCAAAGGCCGCGGCAGCGCCTTCGAGTTGGACACCCTCGATGAGCTGATCGCCCGTCGCTACAACGCCGGCCGCGTCACCCTCTTCGCGACGAACTACTCGCTTCGATCACCGGAAGACCGTGCGCAGCGCGGCTACCTCGGCACCGACGCGCTCGTCGAATCGGCGAAGGAGTCGAAGCTGCTCTGCGATCGCGTCGGTGATCGCATCTACAGCCGGCTCTGCGAGATGTGCGAGTTCGTCGAGTTCCCGGGGAACACGGCCGATCAACGCCGCGCGAAGAACGCCGCTGAACGGGTGCCGAACGGCCCCCCGCGCCGCTGAGTTGCACCGCTGCCCGCGCTCTGGGGTCAACCTGCCGTGGATGACTTCATCGACCAGGAAGACCGTGTCATTCAGACGATCTCGAGGCGGCGCGATCGGGTTCGCGTGCTCTTTGGTCTCGGGTGGTCGCTGCTGATCGTCGTCGCGCTCGCCACCTATTCCGCGGTGAGCCTCGGCGCGAAGCAGCTGCC
>JBEOKA010000410.1:0-2884 GCA_040275325.1 Myxococcaceae bacterium
TGCTCCGCGCGATCTTCGGCGAGAAGGCCGGCGACGTGCGCGACACCTCGCTCCGCGTTCCTCCGGGAGTCACTGGCACGATCATCGGCGCCAAGGTCTTCAGCCGGAAGGGCGTCGAGAAGGACGAGCGCGCCAAGGCCATCGAGTCGATGGACGAGGCTCGTCTCCTCAAGGATCAGAACGACGAGATCAAGATCCTCCAGGACTCTGCGTTCGGCCGCATTCGCAAGCTCATCGTCAACAAGGAAGCCAGCTCGAAGCTCGAAGACGAGAAGGGCACGGTCTACTTCAAGAAGGGCGAGAAGCTGTCCGAAGAGCTGCTCTCGAAGATCCCCTACAAGTACTGGGGCGAGATCTCGGTCGGCGAGCAGGTCGACGTGAAGGTGCGCGAGCTCCTCAAGAACCTCGAGGAGAACAAGGAGGCCGTGAAGCTGGCCTTCGGCGAGAAGATCGCCCGCATCAAGAAGGGCGACGAGCTGCCGCCTGGCGTGATCAAGATGGTGAAGGTGTACGTCGCCATCAAGCGCAAGCTGCAGGTCGGCGACAAGATGGCAGGCCGCCACGGCAACAAGGGCGTCGTCTCGCGCATCCTCCCCATCGAAGACATGCCGTACCTGGAAGACGGTCGCCCGGTCGACATCGTGCTCAACCCGCTCGGCGTTCCGAGCCGCATGAACATCGGCCAGATCCTCGAGGTTCACCTCGGGTGGGCTGCTCGCGGAATGGGCGAGAAGCTGCAGCAGTACGTCGAGAAGAACTTCTCGGGCGATGCGCTCCGCAAGCAGCTGAAGGCCGTCTACGACGACGAGAAGTTCCAGGAGTTCCTGGAGAAGCTCTCGGACAAGGAGGTCGTCGATCTCTGCCGCCGTCTGCGCCCCGGCATTCACGTGGCGTCGCCGGTGTTCGAAGGTGCGAACGAGGGCGAGATTCACAACCTGCTCGAGCGCGCCGATCTGCCCAAGACGGGTCAGATGGTGCTCTTCGACGGCCGCACTGGTGAGCCGTTCGACCAGAACGTCACGGTCGGCGTCATGTACATGCTGAAGCTGCACCACCTCGTGGACGACAAGATCCACGCGCGCTCCATCGGGCCCTACTCGCTGGTCACCCAGCAGCCCCTCGGCGGCAAGGCGCAGTTCGGCGGCCAGCGTTTCGGCGAAATGGAAGTCTGGGCGATGGAGGCCTACGGCGCGGCCTACAGCCTCCAGGAGTTCCTGACCGTGAAGTCCGACGACGTGGTCGGCCGCACGCGCATGTACGAGTCGATCGTCAAGGGCGACTACACGCTCGAGTCCGGTCTGCCGGAGTCGTTCAACGTGCTCCTCAAGGAGCTCCAGGCTCTCGCGCTCGACGTCGAGCTGCTCGAGCAGGCCCCGCCGGAGCGCCGCCGCGCTTCGATCATGGTGGTCAGCGACGACTCCATCAAGACGGGCACCGACGCCTGACCGGGTAGCCGGTCAGCCAGTCGCACAGTGGGCGGCCCCGGGGTAGAGGGGTCGCTCTCGCCAAACCAGATTCTGAAACCGTTTTTCCAACCGACAAGGTGAACCCGTGAAGGACATCTTCAACTTCTTCGAGAAGCCGAAGGATCCACTCTCGTTCCAGGCGATTCGCATCGCGCTCGCGTCGCCGGACAAGATTCGTCAGTGGTCGCACGGCGAGGTGAAGAAGCCCGAGACCATCAACTACCGCACGTTCAAGCCCGAGCGTGACGGCCTCTTCTGCGCCCGCATCTTCGGGCCCGTGAAGGACTACGAGTGCAACTGCGGCAAGTACAAGCGCATGAAGCACCGTGGCGTCGTGTGCGAGAAGTGCGGCGTCGAGGTGATTCAGTCGAAGGTGCGTCGTGAGCGCCTCGGCCACATCACGCTCGCCACACCCGTCGCGCACATCTGGTTCCTCAAGTCGCTGCCGTCGCGCATCGGCGCGCTGCTCGACATGACCCTGAAGGACCTCGAGAAGGTGCTGTACTGCGAGGCCTACATCGTCCTCGACGCGAAGAGCATTCCGCCCACCGATCTGCAGAAGGGCGAGCTCATCACCGAGGAGCGCTACCAGAAGCTCGCGCAGAAGTTCGGCGACGAGGGCTTCACGGCGGCCATGGGTGGCGAGGCCGTTCGCGAGATTCTCAAGACGATCAACGTCGACCAGCTCTCTGAGCAGCTGCGCGAAGAGATGAAGGTGACGACGTCTGAGGCGAAGCGGAAGAAGATCGCCAAGCGCCTCAAGGTGCTCGAGTCGTTCCGCGTGTCGGGCCCGGCCGGTCAGCGCAACCAGCCCGAGTGGATGATGCTCGACGTCATCCCCGTGCTGCCGCCCGATCTCCGTCCGCTCGTGCCCCTCGACGGTGGCCGCTTCGCGACGTCGGATCTCAACGACCTCTACCGCCGCGTCATCAACCGCAACAACCGTCTGAAGAAGCTCCAGGAGCTCAACGCCCCCGACATCATCATTCGCAACGAGAAGCGAATGCTGCAGGAGGCCGTCGACGCCCTCTTCGACAACGGCCGTCGCGGCAAGACGATCACGGGCCCCAACAAGCGCCCGCTGAAGTCGTTGTCAGACATGCTCAAGGGCAAGCAGGGCCGGTTCCGCCAGAACCTGCTCGGTAAGCGCGTCGACTACTCGGGCCGTTCGGTCATCGTCGTCGGCCCCGAGCTCAAGCTGCACCAGTGCGGCCTGCCGAAGATCATGGCCCTCGAGCTCTTCAAGCCGTTCATCTACAACAAGCTCGAAGAGAAGGGCTACGTCACCACCATCAAGTCGGCCAAGAAGATGGTCGAGAAGGAGCGCCCCGAGGTTTGGGACATCCTCGATGACGTGATCCGTGAGCACCCGGTGCTCCTGAACCGCGCTCCGACGCTGCACCGCCTCGGCATTCAGG
>JBEOKA010000411.1:0-3272 GCA_040275325.1 Myxococcaceae bacterium
TTCGCTAGGGGATAGTTTGAAACTTTGTTTGTAGTAAGTAAAACCCCAGTTAAATTGCCGAGTACTTCTACAACCCTGCCGGCTACGCGAACCCCGTCGAGTACCAGGCGGGGCTCTTCATCGCGCAGGGTGTTTACGGGCTGAAGCCCGACCCGGTGCAGCAGATCCCGCTCTACGCGGGCCGGCATTACCTGGCGTTGATCGCCTCGGCGCCCGGCATTCCAGAGTTCCCGTGGATCAGCATCAGCGCGACCAACCTGCTGAACCTGAACGACATCTCGGGCCTCGCGCGCCTCGACGTGACGTTCCGCGTTTTGACGTACCTCAACGTTCAGGTGTTCGGCGCGTTGTTCTACGGCCAGAAGGGCGGCGAGCTGCGCTTCACGATTCCCTCCGAGCTGACGGCCCAGCTGCCTGCGGCGGCGTCGTTCGCGCCATCGGTGGCGCAAGCTGGCGTGTTGCTGCGACTCAGCATCTAGTGCGGGTGCGTGGGGAAGCAGAGCGACGAACTGACGACGACGGTGCCCTCGGGGTCTCATCGAGACCCGCTGGCGCCCGAAGACTCGGCAAAGTTGCCGCACGTCACCGTCGCAGCCAGCCCCGCACCAGACGTCGACTTCGAGCTGGGAGAGACGATCGGCGTGGGCGGCATGGGCCGCGTGGTGAGCGCGCGACAGACGGCGCTCGATCGACCGGTCGCCACCAAGTTCCTGAAAGACCCTGAAGGCGACGCGAAGGGCCTGCTGCGGGAGGCGCTCGTCACGGGCCGGCTCGAGCACCCGAACATCGTGCCGGTGCACCTGTTGGCGACGACGGCCGACGGCGTGCCGTTCTTCGCGATGAAGAAGGTCGAGGGCACTCCGTGGACGCAGGTGATCGCCGAGAAGCGACCGCTCATCGAGCAGCTCGAGATTCTGGTGCGGGTCTGCGACGCGGTGGCGTTCGCGCACGATCGGCAGGTGCTCCACCGCGACATCAAGCCCGACAACGTGCTCGTGGGCGCCTTCGGAGAGGTCTACCTGGTGGACTGGGGCCTCGCCGTCTCGCTGCGGCCCGATCTCGTGTTGCCGCTCGCGACCGAGGCCGACTTCGCGGGCACGCCGGCGTACATGGCCCCTGAGATGGCGCGGGGTGATGGCCGCGGCATCGACGTTCGCAGCGACGTCTACCTGCTGGGCGCGACGCTGTACGAGCTGCTCACTGGAAGGCTGCCGCATCGCGCGACGACGCCGTCGGGCGTGCTGGCGGTCGCGCTCGAAGGGCGGCCGCCCGAGTTCGATCAGCCGGTCCCTCGCGAGCTCGCGGCGATCTGCCGCAAGGCGATGCAGAAGGAACCCTCGGCGCGGCACCAGACAGCCCTCGAGTTCAAGCAGGCCATCACCGAGTACCTGCGCCACCGCGAGGCGTTCGAGCTCTCTGAGTTGGCGCAGCGACGGCTGGCCGAGCTCGAGCAGGCCGTCAGTCAGGAGCGAGGGGTGGGCTCCTCGGTCATGGGGCTGCAGGCGCACCAGATCTTCGCCGAGTGCCGGTTCGCCTTCGAGCAGCTGGCCCGCATGTGGCCAGCCCTCGAGAGCGCCCGACAGGGGCTGCGCAAGGCGATGCTGTTGATGGTCGAGCACGAGCTGTCTCGCGACGAGCCACGGGCCGCGCGCATTCTGCTCGCCCAGGTCACCGCGGCGCCTGAGGCGCTGGTGGCACGTGTCGAGGCCGCCGAAGATCGGCAGATCAAACGCGAGGCGCGGCTCTACGAGCTCGAGCGTGACGCGAAGGATCGCGACATCGATCTCGCGCTCGCCGAGAAGCGGCAGTTCTCGCTGATCTTCGGGGTGCTGGCCTTCATCGGCGGCATGTCGACCCAGGTGGCGACCGAGCTGAAGCTGCTGGTGCCAACGACGAAGCTGGGCGTGGTGGTGTTCGGTCTTCCGCTGCTGACGTCAGAGCTGTTCTCGTTCGTGGTTCGCCGCACCCGTCAGCAGAACCTCGCGCAGCGCAGGCTCATGTTGGGTCTCAAGGTCAGCGCCTGGAGCAGCGTGGCGATGTGGATCACCGCGTGGATGTTCGACGTGAGCGTGACCGCCGCGATGACGATGTACTTCGTGCAGGTCGCGTCGAACTGGCTGATCTCGGCCGCGCTCTGGCAGCGGCGGGCCGCACGGGTCGGCGTCGCGATCGCGCTGGCCGCGTTGGGCGCCCTCGCCTTCCCCCGGTTCGTCTTTGCCTTCGGCGGTCTCGCCTCGGGCATCGGGTTCGCGCTGATGGGGCTGTCGCTGCGCAATCGCACCGAAGAGGCTGCGCCGGTCTGACTCGCGCCGGTCCCGGTCGACATCGGCCGGCCCCATTTCCGCTTTCGCGAGTTCGGCCTCGCAACTCGTCGCGGCGTCAGTCTTCCATCTTGAAGAGATCTTCGACGTCCTTCTCGGTGAGCGCCTTGCCCACGTCGGCGTCGGTACCCAGCACGCCCGCAGCGAGCTCACGTTTGCGCTGCTGCAGCGCGAGGATCTTCTCTTCGACGGTGTTGCGGGTGATCAGCTTGTAGCTGAACACCGAGCGCGTCTGGCCGATACGGTGCGTGCGATCGGTCGCCTGATCTTCGACGGCCGGGTTCCACCACGGGTCGTAGTGAATGACGTAGTCGGCGGCGGTGAGGTTCAAGCCCGTGCCGCCCGCCTTCAGCGAGATGAAGAACACCGGCGGCCCGTCGGGCGCGTTGAACGCATCGACCTTGGCCATGCGATCCTTCGTGCGGCCGTCGAGGTACAGGTAGGCGAGCTTCTTCGCGTCGGCCTGCTCCTTGAGCAGCTCGAGCATCTCGGTGAACTGGCTGAAGATGAGCGCGCGGTGGCCTTCACGCACGAGCTCGTCGACGAGTTCTCCAAAGCGCTCGAGCTTGGCCGAGGGCGGCAGCGACGTGCCGGGAGGCAGCTTGAGCAGGCGGGGATCGCAGCAGACCTGGCGCAGCTTCATGAGCGCCGAGAGGATCGAGATGCGCGACTTGTTGAAGCCCTGCTTCTCGATCTGGTCGTAGACCTTGCGCTTCGTCTCTTGCAGCACCTCGCGGTAGAGCGCCTGCTGGCCCGCGTCCATGTCGACCCAGGTGACGACCTCGGTCTTGGGCGGCAGATCTTTCGCGACCTCGGTCTTGAGGCGGCGAAGGATGAACGGGTGAATGCGCTTCTTGAGGCGCTCGCGCGTCTCCATGTCGCCCTGGACCATGATCGGGTGCTCGAAGCGCTCGTTGAACGCGTCGGAGCTGCCGAGGAAGCCGGGCATGA
>JBEOKA010000412.1:0-6783 GCA_040275325.1 Myxococcaceae bacterium
CACCGGGCGAGGGTAGGCGTCAGTGGCAGGCCTGACAAGAAAGCTCCGTCAGTTCCCTGCGAGGGTGTCGGCGGGCATCAGGGCCTTCAGCTTCGCGACGGCGCCGTCGAACGAGGCGCGCTGATCGGAGGCGAGCGAGTCGCGGCGCGTCTTCTGGCTCTGGAACGGGTCGACGACGGTGGAGCCCTTCATGAGCTGGTAGTGCAGGTGGGGCGCGAACGAGTGGCCGGTGTTGCCCGACTTCGCGAGCACCTGGCCGCGCTTCACCTTGTCGCCCGGCTGCACCGACTTCGGCACCTCGGACAGGTGGAGGTACAGCGCCGTGCGGCCCTGGCCACCCGACTCCTCGATCTCGAGGGAGTTGCCGTTGCCGCGGAAGTTCCAGTTCTTGCGAACGATGACGCCGTCGAACGTCGCGCGCACCGGCGTGCCCACTGGCGCCTTGAAGTCGACGCCCTTGTGCTTGCGGCCGTCGCGCAACAGCGAGGTGATCTGCTCGTACTCGTCGATGGGGGAGTCGACGAGCTGCTCCTCGAGGGTCGAGCCGTCGAGCTGGTAGAACTTCGCGTTCGCGTCGCCCTTCGCCTGATAGCGGAAGGCCTCGAACGTCTTGCCGAACTTGCGGCTGGTGTAGCGAACGGCGTGCACGAGCGGCTCCTGGCCCTCGCGCTCTTCGTAGATGGCGCTGAGCGTGTCGCCCTTGAGCAGATCGCCGGGCACCTTCACCCACCAGACGAGGGAGCGGTTGACGACCTGCGTGAGCGGGCTGCCGACGTCACGGCCGACCTGAGCGACGATCGCGCTCTCGAGCGGGCCGGCGATGGTCGCGGTGACGGTCTTCATGCCGTCTTTGGCTTTCGGCACGGCGAGGGGCGCGGGCGACGGTGCTGCGGCAGCCGTTGGCGCGGTTGGAGCCGTTGGTGCGGTTGGAGCAGCAGGCTCAGCGGCAACGGGTGCGGCAGCGCCTTCAGCAGCAACAGGCGCGGGAGCGACGGCGACAGGCTCGGGCGTTGGCTCTGACGGGTGGCGGTGAGTCACCCAGTAGCCGAGGCCGGCGACGGTGCCGACGACGGCGGCGATGATCGCCACCTGCGCGATCGGCTGCTTCTTCTCGGTATTTCCCAGGGTGGGCATCTCAGGCATGCGGGCTCCTTGAGGGGCCGACCGTAGTGGGCGCGACGGAATGTGAAAGTTTTTCGCCACAGGGCTGTGACGGGTGCAACAGGCGGCGAGGCGGCCTTCATCCCCGTCAGATGCGGGCGCCCGATGAGAACGAATCGGCGCGCGCGGCCTCGAGCGGCCGGGCGAACGAGGCGGGCACCGTCTTGCCGAGCAGCGAGCCCTCTTCGATGAACTCGTACACCTCGCCGTAGTGGTGAATCTCGGCGAGCGCGGTGCGGCGCATGAGGTGCCACGGCCGCAGGTCAGCGCTCTGCGTGAGCCCCATGGCGCCGATGAGCTCGCTGGCCGTCTTCATCGTCTCGCGGTGGTAGTTCGCGACGCGCACCTCTTTGTGGGTGACGTCGAGGCCGACGACGAGCGAGGGGTTCTGGGTGGCGACGCCGGTGGGGCACTCGTTGGTGTTGCAGCGCAGCGCCTGAATGCAGCCGAGCGCCATCATCATCGCGCGGGCCGAGAGGCAGATGTCGGCGCCGATGGCGATGCGCGAGACGACGTCGAAGCCCGTCACGATGCGTCCAGCGCAGAGCACCTTGATCTCCTTGCGCAGCGCGAAGCCCGTCAGCGCGTTGTGCACGAAGATGAGCGACTCCCGCAGCGGGCTGCCGACCGAGTTGCTGAACTCGAGCGGCGCGGCGCCCGTTCCACCTTCGCCACCGTCGACGTTGATGAAGTCGGGGACGATGCCGGTCTCTTTCATCGCCTTGCAGATGGCGAGGAACTCGCGGCGCTTGCCGATGCACAGCTTGAAGCCGACGGGCTTTCCGCCTGACAGGTCGCGCATCTTCGCGAGGAACTCGAGCAGGCCGATCGGCGTCGAGAACGTCGAGTGCGCGGGAGGCGAGAGCACGTCTTGCCCCATCGGTACGCCGCGTATCTTCGCGACCTCGGGCGTCACCTTGCGCGCGGGAAGAATGCCGCCGTGCCCAGGCTTGGCGCCCTGCGAGAGCTTCAGCTCGGTCATCTTCACCTGCGGCAGCGCGGCGTTTTCGCGGAAGCGCTCGGGGTCGAACTTGCCGTCGAGGGTGCGGGCCGAGAAGTAGCCGGTGCCGATCTCCCAGACGACGTCGCCGCCTTTTTCGAGGTGGTAGGGGCTGAGGCCGCCTTCTCCGGTGTCGTGGTAGAAGTGGCCGAGCTTCGCCCCGCCGTTCAGCGCGAGCACCGCGTTCTTCGAGAGCGAGCCGTAGCTCATGGCCGAGATGTTGAAGATGCTCGCCGAGTACGGTTTCGAGCACTGCGACGACCCGACCGTGACGCGCAGCGAAGCGGGGTCGATGTGCACGGGCGCGAGCGAGTGATTCACCCACTCGTAGCCGATGGCGTTGACGTCGAGCTTGGTGCCGAAGGGCACGGTGTCGGGCTCGAGCTTGCTGCGCTGGTACACGAGCGAGCGCAGGTCGCGGTTGAAGGGCGTGCCGTCGGTGTTCGACTCGACGAAGTACTGGTTGATCTCAGGGCGGATGAGCTCGAACAGGTACCGGAAGTTCCCGATGATGGGGAAGTTGCGCCGCACCGCCTGTTTGCGTTGCAGCAGGTCGGCGAAGCCGCGCGCGACGATCGGCAAGACGAACAGGTACGCCCAGGCGACAGACGGAACGAAGTACGACCACACCCCGAGCAGGCCCACCGTGACGATGGAGCCGACGACGAAGATCGTGCGCATAGGCGCGCGAGTGTCGCTCAGAACGGGTCAGCCGCCTCACTCTTCCGGTCAGCGGAGGAAGTCGTTCAGACGAAGCGTCACGCCCGCGACCTTCTGTGCGGCCACGGTTCGCGTGCGGTCATAGCGACGGACGGAGGTGTAACGGCCACGCTGTGGACTGCGATGCACCACGAGCGTGTTGGTCTTCAGATCGATGACCCAGTACTCGGGGCACACGGCAGGCGGCGTAGAGCCTCGCCTTCGGCCCGAGGTCGAGTTTCTGGCTCGAGTCTGCGACCTCGATGATGAGTGACGCCGTGGTCGGGTGATCCGATCCGGGTTCTGTAGCGGCCTCGACGATGGCGAAGTCCGGTTCGGGCTCCGAGTCGTCGGAAGCCGCGATCGGCATCTGGACCCGAACGTCAAACTGCTCTGGGACCTGTCGGCTGAGCACTCGGTTGAGCTTCGCGACCACGAATGCGGTCTGAGCGCCCATCCGGGGCATGACGATGACCGTGCCCCTGACCAGCTGGACCTTCAGCCCGTCGAAGGCGCCACGTTCACCAAGCTGGTGGTAGGCGCGGCGGCTCAACTCGATCCCACGGAGCGGCAGAATCGACTCGGAGGGCAGCATGGCGGGCAGTTTCGGCAAAGCAGCCGAGCTGCGCAAACCGTCACTCTTCCGGCGGAGACTCGTCGCGCAGACCGAACTCCTTCATCTTCGTCTGCAACGACTTGCGGCTGATGCCGAGCAGCTTCGCCGCGCGCGTCACGTTGCCTTCTGTCTTCGCCAGCGCCTGAACGATGAAGGCCTTCTCGATCTCGGCCTGCTTGGCTTTCAGGAAGTCCTTCAGCGGCGTCTCACCGACCTCGGGCGTGGTGGTGTCGGTCAGCTGCGCGACGGCGCTCTGCAGGCTGGTGCGCACGGGCTCGGGCAGGTCCTTCACCTCGATGCGCGGGCCGTCGGCGAAGAGCAGCACGCGCTCCATCATGTTCTCGAGCTCGCGAATGTTCCCCGGCCACGGGTACGCCTGCAGCATGGCCAGCGCGTCGTCGGCGATGCCTTCGATCTTCTTGTTCAGCCGCTTGTTGTACTTCTCGATGAAGTGACGAACGAGCGCGGGCACGTCGGTGCGGCGATCGCGCAATGACGGCAGGTGAATCGGCACCACGTTGAGTCGGTAGAAGAGGTCTTTGCGGAAGCGGCCCGCCTCGACCTCGGCCTCGAGGTTCCGGTTGGTGGCGGCGATGAGGCGCACGTCGACGCGGGTCGTCTTGATGCCGCCGACGCGCTCGAACTCGCTCTCTTGCAGCACGCGCAAGAGCTTCACCTGCATCTCGATGGGCACTTCACCGATCTCGTCGAGGAACAGCGTGCCCCCGTCGGCGAGCTCGAAGCGGCCGGGCTTCGAGGTGACGGCTCCAGTGAAGGCGCCCCGCTCGTAGCCGAACAGCTCCGACTCCATGAGGTCTTTGGGAATCGCGGCGCAGTTGATCTTGATGAGCGGCTTGTCTTTGCGCGAGCTGCCGTCGTGGAGCGCGGTCGCGACCAGCTCCTTCCCCGTGCCCGACTCACCGGTGATCAGCACCGTCGACGGCGAGTCGGCGACCTTGTCGATGATCTTGAAGATCTCGGTCACCTGCGGCGAGTCACCGACGATCGACGTGCGGCCGCGGCCTTCGGGAGGCACGTGCGCCTGGTTGGCCTCCTGCGTGCGGGCGGCCTTCGCGACGACGGCCTTGATCTCCGACTGCTCGAACGGCTTGGTGATGTAGTCGAACGCACCGAGCTTGATGGCCTCGACGGCCGAGTCGACGGTGCCGTGTGCCGTAATGATGATGACGGGCACGTCGGGCCGGGTGCCGTGCACGGCCTTCAGCAGCTCGAGCCCGCCCACCTTCGGCATCACCATGTCGGTGATCACCACGTCGGCGCCGTTCTTCTCGAACTCGGCCTGCGCGACCTCGCCGTTCTCGGCGATGGCCACTTCGTAGCCGTCTTTGCGCAACATGGCGGCCAGCACCTTGCGCAGGTTCGCTTCATCATCGACGACGAGGACTCTGGACACGTCAGGGTGTTTGGACCCGTGGGCCCGCACCGTCAAGCTCGCCGGTTGGGAGAGTTTCTTCCCCGGCACGGCGCGCGCAGTACAACGGACACGTGCCAGAGAAGCCGTCACGCAGTGGGCGGGCCGCCGCGCTCGTCGCCCTGGGAATTCTGTTGTCGCGGCTCGCGGGCCTCGTTCGCCAGAAGCTGTTCGCGCATCTGCTCGGGAGTGGAATCGAAGCGGCGGCGTTCTCTGCGGCGACGCGTATTCCCAACGTGCTGCAGAACCTGCTCGGCGAAGGCGTGCTCTCGGCGTCGTTCATTCCCGTGTACGCGGGGCTGCGCGCGAAGGGCCTGCACGACGAGGCTCGACGCATGGCCGGCGCGGTGTTCGGTTTGCTCGCGTTGCTGGTGGGCGTGGTGGTCGGCGTCGGCCTGCTCGGAGCGCCGTGGCTCGTGGCGGCCATCGCTCCCGGCTACACGGGCGAGGCCTTCGAGCTGACGGTCACGCTCGTGCGCATCATCTTCCCCGGCACGGGCGTGCTCGTGTTGTCGGCGTGGTGTCTGGGCATTCTCAACAGCCACAAGCAGTTCTTCCTCTCGTACGCGGCGCCCGTGGTGTGGAACGGCGCGATCATCGCGGTGCTGCTCGTGTTCCGCGGCGCTCCGGGCAGTGAAGTCATCACCTGGGTCGCGTGGGCGACCGTCGGCGGCAGCGTGTTGCAGTTCATCGTTCAGCTGCCCAACGTTCTGCGGCTGCTGGGCTCGTTGAATCCCCGGCCCTCGGTGTCGATTCCGGCGGTCGTCGAGGTGTTGCGCGGGTTCGGCCCGGCTGTCGCGGCGCGTGGCGTGGTGCAGGTCAGCGCCTACGTCGATCTCGCGTTGGCCTCGCTCGTCTCGGCGCGCGCGGTCTCGGTGCTCACGTACTCGCAGACCATCGCGCTGTTGCCGATCAGCCTGTTCGGCATGTCGATCTCGGCGGCCGAGTTGCCCGAGATGTCGGCCGATGCGGTGAAGTCGGTCGAGGAACGCAATTCGGCGCTCAAGGAGCGGCTCAAGGCAGGGCTCGAGCGCATGTCGTTCTTCGTCGTTCCATCGGCGGTGGCGTTCCTGCTGCTCGGCGATCTGCTCTGCGGCGTGCTGCTCGAGTCGGGCAAGTTCACCGCGAAGGACTCACGGCTTGGTTGGTACATCTTGCTCGGGTCGGGCGTCGCGCTGTTGGCACAGACGAGTGGCCGGTTGTTCTCGTCGACGCTCTACGCGCTGAAGGACACGAAGACGCCGTTCCGGTTCGCGATCATTCGCGTGACGCTCGGCGTGTCGCTGGGCTTCGTCTCGGTGAAGTGGGCAGCGGGAGCGTTGGGCTTGCCGGCCGATCTCGCGGTGGTGTTCCTGACACTGACGACGAGCGTGACGGCGTGGCTCGAGATGACGCTGCTGAAGCGCGCGGTGGCGAAGCAGCTCGGTGGCGTGCCGTCGATTCTGGGTCGGTTGGTTCGGCTGTGGATCGCGGCGTTCGTCGCTGGAGGCGTGGCGCTCGCCATCAAGTACGCGCTCACGATGCACTTCGGCGCGAGGCCTGCGGCGCTGGAAGAGTGGGGCGGTCAGCTGCTCGCGTTCCCACTCGTGCCTGAGTTGAAGGTGTGGCGGTTCGATCTCTCGACGCTGGTGACATCAACGGCGCTCATCGGCGTCTTCGGTGGGGGGTACTTCGTGCTGACGGCGGCGATGGGCGTTCCTCAGGCCGGCGCCGTACTGCGTCGCGTGCTCCGTCGGAAGTGAGGCCGCGGTACGCTTGCGCATGGCCAGGTTCGCGCTGCTCCTTCTCCTCACGGCGTGCGGCTCGTCGAAACAACCGTGCAGCGCTTCCAACTGCAGTGGGTGCTGCGCCGACGCTGACTTCTGCGTGAGCCCG
>JBEOKA010000413.1:0-83795 GCA_040275325.1 Myxococcaceae bacterium
GCCCGAGTTGGTGCCGCCGCCGGTGTTCCCACCCGCCGAGTTGGATCCTCCGCCAGCGGTCGCGTTGCCACCCGCGCTTCCACCGGCCGCGCTCGCCGTGCCGCCGGCTGTCGCGCCACCTCCAGCAGCGCCTGCCCCAGAGCCGAGGTTCTGGTTGCAGTTGCCCGCGACGCACGAGGCGGTGACTCCGCACACGGCGCACGCTGCGCCTCGCGAGCCGCACGCTGCGCTCGAGCTGCCCGCCTGACACAGGCCGCTCGAGTCACAGCAGCCCGTGCTGCACGTCGCCGCCGAGCACCTGGGCGCCGTTCCACACGAGGTCAGCGTCACGAAGCCGAAGACAAGCCCTGCCAGAGCGAAGGAGCGCATCCACGTGCCCATAGGTGGGCTCGTCGAGGGGCTCAAGGCTGCTGCGCTTCGCGGCGCGTTACTGACAGCTGCCGTTGGGCAGACACTGGCCCGAGGTGCACATCGCGAGGCCGCCGTTGTTGCAGTTCGGCCTGCAGTAGCTCGCCGACGAGACGGGGGAGGGCGTGCAGACGTAGCCGGTGCGGCAGCTGCCCTGGCCGGTGCCCGTACACGTCGCGCGACAGTTGCTGACGGGCTGCCCGAAGACCGACTCGGTCACGCAGAGCCCACTCGTGCACATGGTGCCGTTGCCGCACGTCGCGGTGCAGTAGCCGCCGGGGTAGCCGGTCGACTGGCCGAACTGCGTCGCCTCGAGACAGAAGCCCTCGCACGACGTCATCGCCGTGCACGCGCTGCCCGTGGGCATCACCTGCACCACGCCGCCATCAGGAGTGGTGTTGGGCACGCACACGCCCGACTGACACGAGGTGCCGCCGTTGCACTGCGCGCACATGTTGCCCGCGATGCCGCAGGTGAAGTTGCTCTGCATCGAGGTGGGCAGGCAGCGGCCGAAGGCGCAGCAGCCGGTGGCGCACGAGACGGCGTCGCAGCCGTTGGGCATGCCCGCGTCGGTGGTGCCGCCCACGCACGTGCCGTTGTTGCACTGGGTGCCGCCGGGGCACATCGAGCACTGCGCGCCGCCCGTGCCGCAGGTGAAGCGGTTCTGCTGGTTGGGAGGCAGGCAGCGGTTCGCGCCGGGAATGCAGCAGCCCGACGCGCACGTCATCGCGCTGCAGCCCATCGCCTGCTGGCAGGTGCCGTTGATGCAGTCCTGGCCGCGCGGGCACTGGTTGCACATGCCACCGCCGACGCCGCACGCCACCGTGCTCTGCATCGAGGGGGCGACGCAGAACCCGCGGGCGCAGCAGCCCGAGCACGTGCCGGGGCCACACGCCGCGGTGATGCAGGCTCCGTTCACGCACTGCTCGCCGTTGCCACAGCGGGTGCACGTGCCGCCGCTCGACCCGCACGCGAGGGGAGAGTCGCCAGGCTGGCACTGGCCCGTCGCGCCGCTGCGGCAGCCACACGTGGCCGTGCCTCCGCCCGTCACGCCGCCGCCAGTTCCCGAGCCGCCCGCGGTCGCGCCGCCACCGCCGATCGCGCCTCCACCGACGGCCGCACCGCCCGCGTCGCCACCTGCCACCGCGCCGCCTGCCGAAGCGCTGCCTCCAGCCGTGAGTCCACCGCCGGCACCTTCAGGCCCACGACAGCGGAAGTCGATGCAGGTGGTGCCGTTGGTACAGTCGGCGTCGGTCGAGCACTGGGCTTCACCGACGGGCGAGAAACAGGACGAAGCGACGAGCGCGAACGCTGCGACCCACAGAGCGGACTTCATGGAGAACCTCGAGAGGAGCGGGTTCGGCCATGCCCCGCACGGCGCGGACAATGCCCATCGGCTGCTCGCCTTCGCAAGCGGCAACCTCAGACCAGAGCCACCTTCACGTTTCTTCAACCGCCGAGCAGCGCGATGGCCTTCATCGAGAGCCACGCGAGGCCGGCGCTGAAGGGCAGGGTGACGACCCAGGCGACGAGAATGTTGGTGGCGACGCCCCAGCGCACCGCCGAGAGCCGCTTCGACGCGCCGACGCCCATGATGCAGGCGTTGATGACGTGGGTGGTCGAGACGGGGATGCCGAGGCGCGAGGCGCCGAGAATGGTGAGGGCTCCAGCCGTCTCAGCCGCGAAGCCCTGCAGCGGCGTGATGCGGATGATCTTGGTACCCATCGTCTTGATGATGCGCGTGCCTCCGGCAGCGGTGCCGGCCGCGATGGCACCAGCGCAGACGACGATGACCCACGTCGGCACCGCGTCTCCCTTCGGCAGCAGCCACTCGGGCATCCACCCTGGCAGCGCGCCTTGATGGGCCGCGGCGAACGACAGGAGCGCGAGCGTGATGATGCCCATCGACTTCTGCGCGTCGTTGGAGCCGTGTGAGAAGGCCATCAGCCCGGCTGAGACGAGCTGCATGCGGCGGGCGAGCTTCGCGACGACCTGAGGCGCGGCGCCGTACAGCTTCCGGCCGACGAAGAGCGCGGCGATGGCCGTGATGACGAGCAGGCCGAGCAGCGCGCCGTACTCGAGCTCGAGCATCGAGGTGTCGACGCCCTTCTTCGTGGCTTCCTCCAGCGCGTGCGTTCGGCCCGCCCACCACTGCGAGGCGGTGAGCGCGACGAGGCCTGCCCACACCAGCACGGCGAACGCCTTGCCCAGCGCCGGCAGCCGTCCGCGGGCGAGCCACACGAGGCCGACCATCACGAAGAACGCCATCACGAAGCCGATGGAGGGCGACGCCACCAGTGGGACCAGCACCTTCTGGCCGAGCGCGGTCCACTTGAAGGCACCGAGGCCCGCGTGCGCCACCACCGCGCCGGCGAGGCCACCGACGAGCGCGTGCGACGACGACGACGGAATACCGAACCACCAGGTGATGAGGTTCCAGATGCTCGCGCCGACGAGGGCCGCCAGCACCACGCCCTGCGTCACCTGCACCGGGTCGGCGAAGCCCTGGGCGATGGTCTTGGCCACCGCGGTGCCGGCCATGGCGCCGACGAAGTTGAGCGCGGCGGCCAGCAGCACGGCGGTACGAATCGGCAGCACGCCCGTCGACACCACCGTCGCGATCGCGTTCGCCGCGTCGTGAAAGCCGTTGATGTAGTCGAACACGATGGCCATCACGACGACGGCGATCAGCAGGCTAACCATGCTTCACGGCCATGTTCGCGAGCAGGTCGGCCACGTTGTCGCAGTGGTCGACGGCGTTCTCGAGGTGGTCGAGCGCTTCCTTCTGCTTGAGCAGATCTCGGAAGTCGATGGAGGGGGCCTTGAAGAGCTCGCTGATGGCGGTGCGGTAGATGGTGTCGCCCTCCTTCTCGAGCTCGCGCACCTTGCGGCCACCGTCGATGAGGTCGGTGAACTTGTGCGTGCGCAGGTGCGGCACCGTGTCGCGAATCATTGCCGTGCAGGTGATGAGCTTCTTCGAGAGCTCGATCATCGCGGGGGTGGGCTTCTCGATGTTGTACAGGCCGTAGCTGCGGGCCGTGAGGTTCGCGAGGTCGATGATGTCGTCGAGCTCGCTCGTGAGCCGGTGCAGGTCTTCGCGATCGAGCGGGGTCACGAAGGTGCGGGCGAGCGCGTCTTCCATGCGGCGCACCACGTCGTCGGCCTTGTGCTCGATGGCCTGCACCGACTCGCGCACCTTGTCGGCGGGCGTGTGCTCGAACGCGGCGAGCGCCTGGGCGGCCTCGGAGCCGAGCCGGCCCAGCTCTTCGAGCATGTCGTAGTAGTGGTCTTCACGCGGGAGCAGCCACCTGATCATCGCCTGGAGTGCCATGGGCGCTGTTCACCACGGGCGCCGGTGCGCTGGAGTGACAGTTCCGTGACGGGCTCGTGACGTGTCGAACACCACCCTGATCAGCGTCAGGGGTTGCGGCCGTCCATCATGCGGGCCAGCTCGTCGAGCTCTCCGGGCAGTGAGGCGCGGGCGGCGTCGGCTCCGGCGCTGCGCACGAGCCGCTTCGTCAGCGCGTAGCCAGAGCCCGAGAACGAGGCGAGGTGCTTCGCGTGCATCATCGCGGCGGCCATCAACGACTCGGGCGCGTGCAGCGTCTCGGCCACGTGCATGCTGAGCGCCTCGTGCGGCGTGAGCACCCGGCCATGCACGACCAGCTCGGTGAGGCGCGAGGCCGAGACGACGGCGCGCGCGACCTCGACGGCGAACGAAGGCACGAAGAGGCCCGCGGGCACCTCATTGAGACCGAACTTGAACGGGCCCTCGGCGAAGACGCGCAGGTCGCAGGCGAGCGCGAACATGGCGCCGGCGCCGAGCGCGTGCCCCGAGACCGCGCACACGACGGGCTTGGGCAGCAGGAACAGCTTGAGCACCGCGCTGCCCATCGCGCGCACGACGTCTTTCTTCTCTTCCATCGACAGCGACGGCAGCTGCTTCAAGTTGAGGCCTGCGCTCAGGTAGCCCGGCCGGCCGGTGAGAATCGCCGAGAGCGCGCGGGAGCCGACCACCTCGTCGAGCGCGGCCTCGAGGCTCGCGAACTCGGGCGCCAACACCGCGTTGGCCTTGCCGTCGTCCATCGACACGATCGCGACGTCACCGTCGTACGACACTCGCCACGCACCCATGATTCGTTCTCCCTTGCCGACTACCGGAACTCACCGCCGCCACAGACGTCGCAGTTCATCAGCGGCAGGCGCCCGACGGAAGCGCTCGCCACGTCGCGCTCGAGGCGGAACGTCGTGTCACCGACGCTGAGCGATGGCGCCGGCTCACCCTTCGCGTCGTACGTCCACTTGCTGCGGCTGCGGGAGCGGAGCCAGTCGCGGGCCTTCGCTTCGCTCTGCGCGCCAACGACCGAGTGCTCGGTGCCATGCCAGCCCGTGACGGGGAACGAGACGACCATCGACGGCGCGCCGAGGGGCAGCGGCAGACGGCGAACGACGGCGCCGAAGACGTCGAGCTTGTGCTCCTCGACCTCGAGGTCGCACTCGTTGGTCGGCCTGATGGGCAACGACACGGTCCACAACCGGTGGGCGCGGCCGCCGTCGACCACCACCTCGGCGATGGGGCTCTCGCTGACCGAGAGCGTGCCGAGCAGCTCGCGCCGCTTCGCGAGGGCCTTCGGCACGTCGCCGCTGCACGCCGCGCGCAGGTCCACTCCCGTGAAGCACACGTCGGCGGGAGGCTTGCCCGTCAACGCGACCCACTTCGCCTTCGCGAGCGCGCCCTTGCAGGCCCACGCGACACGCAGTGACTTCGGAGCGGCCCACACCGGCTCGAGCGCCGTCGACGCGACCCACGAGGGGCGTCGCGCCCTCCACGCGGCCTTCAGCATCTCGGCCCGCAGCGCCTCGGTGGGCCCGAGCAGGAAGGCGCGGTGCCAGAGGATGAGCGCGCGGTCATGGCCGTCGTCGGTGTCGGCCTGGTTCGCGGCCTCGGTCGCGAGCGCCTTCACGTCGGGCCGCGCGGTGACGAGGGCGTCGAGCGGCACCTGGCCCGTCACCTTCGTCGTCACCACGTTCGTCGGGTCATCGCCTTCGGGGCCGAAGTCGACACGCGTCGCGAGCTGCACGCTGATGGTGGCGTTGGCTCCCTGCGTCTTCTCGAGGCTCACCTCGGTGCCCGTCGGCAGCGTCGCGAGCAGCTTTCCTTTTCCGGGGGCGCTGCGCACCTCGAGCAGTTGCACGCCGACGAACGCGGGGCCCGGCTCGGTGGCCGCGACGCCTGACGCGGCGAGTGTCGGCAGCGGTGTCTCTTTCACCTGCAGCGGAGGCCCTTCGACGCGCCGACGAATCGCGAGCGCGGCCAGCACCGCGACCTGAAACGCGCTGGGCGTGGGGGCCTGCTCGAGCGCCCGAATCGCGCGGTCGGGATCGCGGAGCAGCATCGCTTGCAGGGCCGCCTCGCGCAGATCTTCCGGGTTGAGCGCCGCGTCGTCGGGCAAGCCCTGGGTGACCGTGCCATCGGCAGGTTCAGCGAGCACCGTGGCCGGCACTGAAGCTCCGGCGTCGACGACCGCCACGGGAGGTGGAGGCGGGGTGGGCTTCACCGGTTGCTGAGGTGGCTCGGCAGGTGGTGGTGCTGGCGCTTCGCAGGCAGTGAGCGCCGCGAGGACGAGAATGAACGACGAGATGCGCATGGCCCCTCCAGCCGCCGAGCTTTTCACGGCTCCACAGCCAGCGCATTGGTGATGCGTGAGGGCGTGACGGTTCGTAGACAGAGCGCATGCCGCACATTCCGCTGCTCGACGAGGTCGCGCTCATCGCCGGCCTCGGCGTGGCCGTCACGCTGGTGTTGTCCCGCTTGCGCTTGCCGGCCGTCGCGGGCCTGTTGCTGACGGGCGCGCTGCTCGGCCCCGCGGGGCTCGGGCTGGTGAAGTCGCTCGAGGCCATCGAGGTGCTCGCCGAGGTCGGCGTGGTGCTGCTGCTCTTCACCATCGGGCTGGAGTTCTCGCTCGCGCGCCTGACGGCCATCTTCAAGCAGGTGGCGGTGGGCGGGCTGCTGCAGGTCGGCCTCACCATCGGCGCGGTGACGGGCCTCGCGGTCGCGTGGGGCTGGCCGGCCGGGCGCGCGCTGTTCCTCGGGTTCGTCTTCGCGTTGTCGTCGACGGCCATCGTGCTGCGCGCGTTGACCGAGCGCCGTGAACTCGACGCGCCGCATGGCCGCTTCATCGTCGGCACCCTCATCTTCCAGGACCTGTGCGTGGTGCCGATGGTGCTCATCGTGCCGCTGCTCGGCGCGTCGGCCAACGAGGGCAACCCGTGGCTGAACGTCGGCATCGCGTTGGGCAAGGCGGCGGCCGTCGTGGTGGTCGCCATCGCGCTCGCGCGGGTGCTGGTGCCGAAGCTGCTCGGGTGGGTCGACGCGAGCCGCAGCCGCGAGGTGTTCCTGCTGGCGATTCTCGCGCTCTGCATGGGCACGGCGTGGGCGACGGGGCTCGCGGGCCTGTCGCTCGCGCTCGGAGCGTTCCTCGGAGGCATGGCCATCGCCGACACCGAGTACGGGCACCGCGCGATGAGCGAGGTGATGCCGCTGCGCGACGCGTTCGTCTCGGTCTTCTTCGTCTCGCTCGGCATGTTCTTCGACGTCAACGTCGTGCTCGCGCAGCCGGTGCTGGTGGCGGTGCTGACGGTGGGCTTCGTCTTCGGCAAGGGCTTCCTCGCGACGGCGGCGGCGATGGTCATGCGCTTCCCTTCGCGCGTCGCGTGGTTGGCGGGCGTGGGGCTGGCGCAGTTCGGCGAGTTCGGCTTCGTGCTCGCGAAGCTGGGGCAGAGCTCGGGCGTCATCGACGCGGGGGGCGTGGCGCCGATTCTCTCGGCGGGCATCGTGTCGATGTTCCTCACGCCGCTGCTGGTGCGCATGGCGCCGAACGTGCGCGCGGGCGAGCGGCTGCTCTTGCCGCTGGAGCGGTTGCTGGGCGCGCGCTCCATCGACGAGGAGGACGCCGAGCACCCCGAGACGTTGTCGGAGCACGTCGTCGTCGTCGGCTACGGGCTGGCAGGGCAGACCATCACGCGGGCGCTCAAGGCGTGCGGGCAGCGCTACGTGGTGCTCGAGCTGAACGCCGAGACGGTGCGCGCGGCGCGGGAGCGTGGAGAGCCGCTGTTCTACGGCGACGCGACGTCACCCGAGGCGCTCGAGCACGCGCACCTCGAGCGCGCGAAGGTGGTGCTGCTCGTGTTGAACGACCCGCCCGCAGCGCAGCGCATCGTCGACGTGGTGAAGCGCGTCGCGCCGCACGTGCCGGTGCTGATGCGCGCGCGCTACCTGAAGGAGGCCGACGCGCTGAAGACGCTGGGCGCGCAGGACGTCGTGGCCGAAGAGGTCGAGGGCGGGCTCGAGCTGCTCGTGCGTGTGCTGCGCGCGTTGCAGCAGCCACGCAACGTCATCGACGCGCGCGTGAAAGAGGCGCGAGAGGCGACGCACACCTCGGAGCGCAAACCCACCTACCCGCGCCCGACGCTGGGTGAGGTGAGCGTGCTCGCGGGCCTCAAGGTCGAGTCGGTGCGCGTCGAGCCGACGAGCGCGGCGGCGGGGCGGTCGGCGGTCGAGCTCGACCTGCGGCGACAGACGGGCGCCCTCGTGGTGGCGGTCGCGAGAGAGGGTGGGTTGCTGCAGGCGTACTCCCCGGCGGCGCCGTTCCTCGCGGGTGACGTCGTGTTCCTCGCGGGCGATGGCGAGGCGCTGCGCCGCGCGATGGCCGCGCTCGGCTGACGCAAGGCTGGTGCCGAGGTTCTCCATCGGCGAGCACCTGCGCTCGCATTCTCTGTGAGTGCTGGCAGGCGAGTTCAGGCCCGAGTCAGCGTGTGCCGTCTTGAAGCCTGGCGAGCTCGGGTGAATTCTTGAGCACCTCGCCGACGCGCTCCACCAACCGTCGCTGCGCTTCCGGCCTCGTCTCGAGCACGCGAAGCAGATCAACCAATGCTGCCACGCCGTTCGGGCCTGACGTCGCGGCGGCCACGAAATACGTCGCTCCAGGCAGCATGTCTTCGGCCGGCAGAATTCGCACGCGGCGAACGCCGTCATGCCCGCCGTCGAGCACCAGCACTTCGGGCCCGCCCTTCACCACCCGCGCGGTCGGACGCGGAGGTGCAGGCCGTGACGGAGACGACTGCGCCACCCGCTGCCGCCATGCCTCGAGGTCGGCCTCGTCGATGACCTGCAGCGCGCCACGCTCTGGCGGCACCACCGCGACCACGACCTGCTCACCGGCCGGCACTTCGTCGACCCGAAAGGTGTCGACCGTCGAGAAGGGGCCATCGGGCCGCAGCCCAATCAACTTGTCGGCGTCGTCGAGCCGCACGCCGGCGTAGCCCATCACCGCCCTCGTCAGCGGCAGCGGCGCGGCGGTCAGCGGCGAGTCATTCGGCTCGGTCTCGACCAGCGTGTCGACCGCAGGCATCGGCTCGATGAGCAGCTCGTACGCCACCAGGCTCTTCTCGCGCGGCGGGCGGTTCGGCTCCGTGCAGAACGGCTGCTCCTCGATGCGCAGATACGTGGAGCCCGCTGCCAGTTCATCGGCCAGTACCTCTCTCCTGAACCACTTCTGTCAAACTCCCGCGCCGTCATGGGTGAACTTGGCAACGGATATCCTGTTCGTGGCTACGCATATGCCGGCAACAACCCTGTGAGCATGGTCGACCCCGACGGTCTGTTGAGAATGACAACGGAGACGCCCGCCGGAATCAGGGCATTAATTGCCGCCGGAATGATCGCACCGCCATCTGTCGCCACAGAGGTCGGGCCTGTAATTCTGGGCGGGGCAGCTTGTTTCTTGACTCAAGCTGTCGGTAGGCCCGGAGAACCAAGTACATATCCACCGCGCGATCCGGAAACCGGCCGGTTTATTCCGAGACGGCAGGCGGTACCACAGCCAGATGCTTCGCCTCCACCGCCGCCTCGTCCGCCTCGTCCGCCAAACTCCGCAAGCCCCCGATGTCACCAGATTGCACGAGACTGTCGTGAAGAGTGCTATGATGAGCTTGACCGGGGAGGCGAGTGGGCCTTTCGCCTCTGCACCGACGAGTGTAAGATTAGGAACGGCTGCCCACCTGGCATGTACTAAATGTACAGTTGACTTCGGTTTTGAAGGTTGAGGCGATATGAACGAGAAGAATGCCAAGTTCCTTGCTGAGACCCTTCACCGAGTGATGGGTGAATTGGGCTTGGTACGGGTGCAAATACGCGCAACCGAAAGCACGGAGGAATATCGGCGGGCGCGCGAGCAGTTCTCGTTGATTTTGGTTGCACTCATTGAGGCTGAGCGAGAATTGCTTTCTGATCACCCAGAGATCGTGCAGCGCTCAGTCGAGGAGGCTGAGCGTGCCTTTCCCAATCTTGGGAGCGGACAAACCAAGGGCTAGATGGAGTTGATCACGGACGCAGCCGGGCGAGTTCGGGTGAGTTCTTGAGCACCTCACCCACCCGCTCCACCAACCGCCGCTGGGCTTCCGGCCTCGTCTCGAGCACGCGAAGCAAATCAACCAACGCGGCCACGCCATTCGGGCCCGACGTCGCCGCAGCCACGAAGTACGTGGCTCCCGGCAGCGTGTCTTCGGCCGGCAGAATTCGCACGCGCCGCCCGCCATTGGACCCACCATCCAGCACGATCACCTCGGGCCCGCCCTTCACCACCCGCGCGGTCGGACGCGGAGGTGCAGGCCGTGACGGAGACGACTGCGCCACCCGCTGCCGCCATGCCTCGAGGTCGGCCTCGTCGATGACCTGCAGCGCGCCACGCTCTGGCGGCACCACCGCGACCACGACCTGCTCACCGGCCGGCACTTCGTCGACCCGAAAGGTGTCGACCGTCGAGAAGGGGCCATCGGGCCGCAGCCCAATCAACTTGTCGGCGTCGTCGAGCCGCACGCCGGCGTAGCCCATCACCGCCCTCGTCAGCGGCAGCGGCGCGGCGGTCAGCGGCGAGTCATTCGGCTCGGTCTCGACCAGCGTGTCGACCCCAGGCATCGGCTCGATGAGCAGCTCGTACGCCACCAGGCTCTTCTCGCGCGGTGGCCGGTTGGGCTCGGTGCAGAACGGCTGCTCCTCGATGCGCAGATATGTGGAGCCCGCTGCCAGCTGCAGCCCGTCGACGCGCTCGCCGTCGCTGACGCCCTGATCGTCGAGGAACAGCTTGCGCTTGATCTTGTCGGTGCTCCCGACCTTCTCGAGCTGCAGCACCTCGACCGTCAGGTTCAGGTCTGACACGCCAGTGAGCGTGACGCGGTGCGGGCCGGCTGCTTTCACGTCGACCACGAAGAGGTCTCGATCGCCTTCGCCCGGCCCCGCCGCGCCCATGGTGCCCTTCACCGGCTGGCCCATCGCGATGACGGTCGCCTTCTGCACCTGATCGTTCGGCTCCGACTCGACGCCGACGGGTCCGGCGTTCGCCTGCACGTGCTGAAACGCGCGCCAGCCACCGAGGCCCAGGGCGCCCACCACCAGCAGCGCCGCGATGGGCGCGAGGTACCGCTCGGAGCGCAGCTTCCGCTCGTACCGGTCGAAGTCCTCGCGCGAGAGCATCTTCGCCGCGAGCTCGTCGGGCATCGGCGTGAAGTCTCTCGTCACGCTCTTCGTCGTCTTGCGCAGCGCCTCGAGCGCCTTCTTCATCGCCTCGGCGTCGGCGAAGCGCTCGTCACACTTCTTCGCCAGCGCGGTGGTGATGATCTTCTCGAAGGCCGGTGAGATGGGCGCGTTGGGCACGAGGTCGGCGACGCGGGGCACCGGCTCTTCGAGGTGCTGCTTGACGATGCTGACCGCGGTCGGCCCCGTGTACAGCTGTCGGCCGGTGACGAGCTCGAAGAGGAGCGCGCCGAGGGAATAGAGATCGCTGCGCGCGTCGACGACCTCCCCGCGCACCTGCTCGGGCGACATGTACGAGGGCGTGCCGACGAAGTCGCCCGTCGTCGAGTTGCGCGCGTCACCTTCGGCCAGCTTGGCGATGCCGAAGTCGAGCAGCTTGACCTGTTCGTCTCCGCCCTTGCGCCGGCGCAGCAGCATCACGTTCGCGGGTTTGATGTCGCGGTGAATGATGCCGTACTCGTGCGCTTCGGCGAGCGAGGCGAGCAGCTGCACGGCGATGCTGATGACCTTCTCTTCGCTCATCGGCCCGTGCGCCTTGAGGTGCCAGGCGAGGTCCTTTCCGGGCACGTACTCCATGGCCATGAACAGGGAGCCGTCGTCGAGCTCACCGGCGTCGAAGACCTGCACCGTGTTGGCGTGCGAGAGCTTCGCGACGACGCGCGACTCCTGCAGGAAGCGCGCTTTGAGGCCCTTGTCGACGGCGGCGTCGGGCCGCATCACCTTGAGCGCGGCAATCTTGCCCATGCGCACGTGCTCGACCTTGTAGACCGAGCCCATGCCGCCCTCGCCGAGCTTCTCGAGCAGGCGGTAGCGGCCGTCGATGATCTTGTCCTTGTCGGGGCCCGAGAGCGTGTCGGAGTGCCCACCCAGCCCGCGCAGATCGGCGCCGCACGCGTCACAGAAATTCGGCTCACCCTCGAGCACCTTCGCGCAGATGGGGCAGAGCACCGTGTCGGGCGGGGGCGTCGCGGGCACTCTTCCGCGAACGGTGTTGTCGTGATTCCCCGGCATGAGCGCGTGACGGTAGCACGCGGGCCGAAGGGCGCACGTTCAGGGCACCGCGGCGTTCAGAGGAGCGCTGTGCTGAAGGCGTCGGTCGACGCGAAGGTGAGGGCGATCCGCGAGACGGGGAGGGCGCTCGAGGTCGGCAGGCGCTCGAGCGTCACCGGCTCGGTCGGAGCCGCGACGCGAACGAACTGACCGCCGCGCAGCTCGTAGGCGTACAGCCGCTGCGAGACCCGGTTCGCGAAGGGCTTGAAGGGCTCGGGCACGCCGAGGTGGCTGGGGTCGAAGGTTGCCCACGCCGCGCGCGCGCGCCCGTCTTCGCTCTGAAGGCGACGGCTTCGTCGAGGCTGATGGCGCGCTCGCTCAACAGCACCCACGGCGGCTCGGCCGTGAGCGCTCTGAGACCGGGCTCCGTCGGCGCCACACCATCTCCGACGAGCACGACGAACTCGGGGCCCGCGCCGAACTCGGTCTCGAGGTCGAGCGGGCTGGCCTGGCCGCTTCGTCGCGCAGCGCTGCGATGTGCTGGGCCGTGCGCTCGAGGTGCTCCAGCTGCCAGAGGGCGCGCTCGAGCGGCACGAGCAGCGCGTGCGGCGCGTTCGTCTCGTCGACCCAGCTCGTGCGCTCGTCCCACCGTGCGGTCACCACTGCGAGCGCTCCGATGGAGTCGACCGCCAGCGTGATGGCTCGAAGCGCGTCACCCATCGCCACTCTCTACCGCAGCGGCTTCAAGTCGAGGCGATGAGTCGCCCGTCAGCCAACTGGTGGGGCACGCGAGCCACCTTTGGTACCCTGAACGTCCTGGCGACCGCGAACCACTTCGGAGTGACCATGCGATTGCTTTCGTTGGCCTTCCTTCTCTTCACGGCGTGTCAGTGCGGAGTCAGCAGCACGCAGGACGGAGGAACGGAGAGCGGCGGCAGCATGAGCGGCGGTGGCACGAGCGGCGGTGGCATGAGCGGTGGTGGCATGAGCGGCGGCAGTGACGCGGGAGTCGTCTGTTCGCCCGCGTGCGGCTCGGGCTCGACGTGTCAGGTGACGGCGACGGGTCCGACGTGCACCTGCAATCAAGGCTTCGCGCTCGACGGCGGCGCCTGTGTCGACATCAACGAATGCAGCGTGCCCTCAACGCCGTGTCCGAGCGCAAGTCAGTGCATCAACCTGATTGGTGGCTCGACGTGCACGTGTGGGCCAGGCCAGTTGTGGAACGGCACGGTCTGCGAGGCGGCGACGACGCGACGTATCGGCGCTGGCTCCGAGCACCTGTGCCGCATCGACGGCACCGGCGCGATGCACTGCTGGGGCAAGAACCGGCTCGGCCAGCTGGGTGACGGCACCACGCTTCGCCGGAGCGTGATGACGCCGGTCACCGGTGGGCACGTGTGGAAGAGCGTCACGGTCTTCCGCGACACGACGTGCGCGCTCGACGACGCGAACCGTGCCTGGTGTTGGGGCCTCATGGGTGGCGTCGCCGGAGCGATGCAACAGAGCCCAACGCCAATTCGCGCGGGCACCATCAGTGACTGGGTTCAGCTCTCACTCGGCGATGGCTTCGCGTGCGGCATTCGCGCGAGCGGGGGGCTCTTCTGCTGGGGGAGCAACGCTCAGGGGCAGCTCGGCGTGATGGCACCGTTCACCATGGCCGATGCGCCTCAAGAGGTGCTGCCCGGTACGCGCTGGGTGTCGGTCTCGACGGGCTCTTCGTACACCTGCGCGGTGAAGCAAGACGGCTCGCTCTGGTGCTGGGGCCAGAACATGTACGGCAACCTTGGCGACGGCACGCAGGTCAGTCGCTCACGCCCGGAGCAGGTGGGCACCGACACGGACTGGCGCTCGGTCGACAGTGGGCCGTTCTTCACCACCTGCGGTACTCGCCAGAACGGAGAGCTCTGGTGCTGGGGCCACAACACCTACGGCCAGGTGGGCGCGTCGTCGACCGTGCCCGTGAGGCGCTCGACGACGCAGGGCTGGCGCTCGGTGGAGTCTGGCGTCGTCACCACCTGTGGCGTTCGCGTCGATGGAACGTTGACGTGTTGGGGACGCGCCATCGGCAGCAACGACGCCCTGCTCGGCCAGGGCCAGGGCGGGTTGATGGGAAAGGTCGTCGAAGTCGCGGTGGCCGAGCCCGGCGCGGTCGGCCGGCGGCTCGCCAACTTCGCGTGTGCGCTCACCGAGACGGGCGAGACCTGGTGCTGGGGGCAGAACAACGACGGCGAGCTGGCGCTGGGCAGCTTCGGCAACAAGACCGAGCCTGCTCGCGTTGGCCAGGCGACCTGGTCAGACGTCGAGGGCGGAGCGGCGTACACCTGCGGCGTTCGCGCCGACGGAGCGCTCTCGTGTTGGGGCGGCGGCTCGTTGACGACGCTCTTCGCCAGCGCAGGCCAACCCGCCCTGGTCCAGTCGCCCGTGCCCGTCGCCACCACCACCGACTTCCAGGCCATCTCGGCCGGCGCGCAGTCGCTCTGCGCACGAAAGACGGACGGCAGCCTGTGGTGTGGTGGGCTCGCCTTCTCGTCGGGCGCGCTCGTTCGCGAGAGCAGCAGCTCGACCTGGACTTCAGCGAACCTGGGGCGGGGCTTCTACCCGACCTCGTACTGGCTGCTCGCCGCTGGCATTCGCAGCGATGGTTCGCTGTGGACCTTCAATGACAACGCACGTCCGCCGGCCTCGATGCAGATTGGAACCAATACAGACTGGCAAGAAATCTCAATCTCTCGCACCCACGCGTGTGGCCGACGCGGTGGAGCCATCTGGTGCTGGACTGATTCGAACGCCACGCCACGACAGATTGGTTCAGCGACCGATTGGCAAGTCGTTCGCACCTCGGCGCAGACGACGACCTTGTCGGCTCCGATTCCTCCCATGGGCTACGGTATTCGCGCAGACGGGTCTTTGTGGAAGTGGACCTTCTCAGGCGCGGCGGCCTTCACCCCGACGCCAGAGGCTGCCACCCAGAGCTGGCAGACGGTCGACCTCGGGCCCGGGTTCATCTGTGGCATCGCGACGGACCGCAGCCTGTGGTGTTGGGGCGCGGTCGAGATCGCCTCAGCCATCAACGGAGACATTCGGGCGGTGAGCGCGCCCGTACGAGTCGGCACCGATGCCGATTGGGCCACCCTCAAGCTCGGGTACGCGCACCTCATGGCGACGAAGCTCGACGGCAGTCTGTGGACGTGGGGATTTGGCGAGAACGGCGAGCTGGGCCACGACGATTCGTGGCGGCTCACGCCCGTGCTGGCGCGATGAGCTGAGCGGCTTCAGGGCGGGTCGACGTCGAGGCGGTTCTCCACCACCTCCTGCACGGCGCGCGGCACGTCGGAGAGGAAGTCGAGGCCGGTCGCCTGCTCGATGGAGCGCGCCGTCACACGGAACTGTCGCCACGAACCGCTCACCGTCGTCGTGTTGGGCACGATGACGGCGATGACCCGCGTCGAGGTGGTGAGGTTGGCGGTGGGCGCTCCGTCGAAGACGACGGCCACCTTGAACGTCGAGAGCGGCACGGGCACGCCGGCGCCGATGTTCTGCGGCGTGACGCCGAAGATGGGGCCAGCGGTGATGATGACGGTCTTGCCCTGCGCGACGAGCGTGCGCGCTTCGTCTTCGAGCGTGGCCCAGGTGCCGGCGTTGCTCGCGTGGGTCTGCGGCACGATGTTGGTGAAGACGAAGGTGGCGTCGTTGTCGGGGTCGGTGCTGGTGCGGTCGGCGCTCGGGCAGAGGTGGCCGCGATCGAACCCGCTGTTGCGGAAGTCTTCGTCGCGCGCCTGACCGGCGGTGGTGGGCAGCTGCGTGTCACGGCGGAAGGAGGTCGCGCGCGTGGCGGAGCCGAGCCAGGTCGGGTCGAGCCGCCATGAGACCCACCGCGGCGTCTTGCGCGTGGTGTCGTAGGAGCTGACGAACTGCGGCTTCACGAGCAGCCAACGGTCGAGCACACCGGCAGCGGAGTCGTCGGGAAGACCGAGCACCGCATGCGCACTGAGCGCGGCGCCCGCTGTGCCGACTCCCGCGTCGACCGGCGTGACGATTCCCGCATCGAAGGGAGGCGTGACGATTCCCGCGTCGACCGGCGGCGCGACGATTCCCGCGTCGAACGGCGGTGCGACGACTCCCGCGTCGAACGGCGGCGCGACGGTGCCCGCATCGATCGGCTGCGCGACGGTTCCCGCATCGGCCGGAGGCGTGACGATTCCTGCATCGACCGGAGGCGTAACGATTCCTGCATCGACCGGAGGCGTAACGATTCCTGCATCGACCGGAGGCGTGACGATTCCTGCATCGACCGGAGGCGTGACGATTCCAGCGTCGACCGGAGGCGTAACGATTCCCGCGTCGACTTCCGGAACGACGACTCCTGCATCGACCGCAGTCGCGACGATTCCCGCGTCGGCTTCCGCAGCGACGACTCCCCCATCGCTCAGGGAAGCAACGACTCCAGCATCAACTTCTACCGCGTCGACGGGACGAACCTCATCGACCGGAGCCTGCGCAACGGTGGTCGCGCGCGGCTCATCATCAACGTGCACCAACACGTCGGACGAGCCGCCACACGACCACCACCACGTACATGTGAGCGCGAGCACGAGACTGCGCCGAGGGAGGAGCGGCACATCGCTCCATGGAGCACCCTGCGTGCCTCCTCGAGACGAGCGGAATCAGTGCAGCGGTCGCGAGTCAGCTACCGAGCCGAGGTCGACAGCACCTCACTGCTCGAGCGCGCTGAGCCAACTGCCGAACGAGGGGCATGCCTGTCGCAGCGTCGCGAGACCAATCGTGAAGACTGCAAGCGAGCCCATCAGAGGCTTTTCGTAGCCCGGGACTATCGCCTGCAGTCGCTTCGATGGTGCTGTCTCCGGCGAGTCATTGATGTGCTCGGCGGTGAGAAACGCCTTTCGGATCGAAGACAGTGGCCCTTCGAGATCGCTTCGGCCCCAGGCCTCGCTCGCCCCAACTGGGTCCGCAAAGACGAAGGCCTCGAACTCGTGCATCAACACGCAGGGAAAGAACCGAGGTCGGAGCGACGCATCGACGGTGAGCCCCATCGCAGCGCCGATCGCGGCGCTTCGATCCGGAACGGCCAAGGCCGAAGCGCTCGCTCGGCCGGGCCAGTCGTTCGGCATGCCGTAGAAGTCGACCACGAGACCGACTTTCAGGCCCGAGTCTTGTTTGAGGTGTCGCTCGATCTCGTCCTTCACTCCAGGCCAGGCACGAACGCCTCCGCGATGCGACCGCTCGCGTCGACGTCCCAACAACCTCGCCGAGACGCTTTCGTACTGAAAGGAAGTGAGATGAGGCCGAAGAACGTCGTTGACGAAGCTCTCTTCGGTCTGGCCTTCGACGTGAACGAGCAGGCGCCTCACGCCGGCCTTCCTCCAAGTTCATTCTTCTCCCAGAGTTCGCCGAGCGAGTAGTCGTCGAGCCACGAATCGAGACGCGCCGTTTCGAGCCGGCGAAAGCGGGTGGCGCCTCGCTCGAGGTCAGCAACAACCACGTCCTCAGGCTCGAGTTCATCGAGCAACTGAGAAGACTGGGTCGAAATGAGCAACTGACGCTTCTTCGATGCAGAGCGGATCAAGGCGCCAAGCAGGTGAATCGCCACAGGGTGCAGCCCCAGTTCGGGCTCATCGATGATCACCACGGGCGGTTCGATCTTCGGCTGCAGAAGCACCGCTGCCAACGCAATGAACCGGAGCGTGCCGTCGGAGAGCGCAGAGACATCGAACAGCGCGTCTGTCTCGTCGTGACGCCACCGAAGCCTCGTCTGATCGGGACTCAGTTCCAGCGGTTCCAGAACGAAGTCTCGGATGAACGGAGCCACGCGACGAACCGCGTGAAGAATGGCCCCATAGGCCGCAGGTTCTCTGGTGCGCAACGCCAGCAGGTAGGAGGCGAGGTTCTCTCCGTTCGATGCCAACGTCGCATTGTTGTGGACGGCAGACGTTCGGCGAAGGGGCGCATCAGGTCCTGTGTCGTGGAAGTGGTAGGGCTGAATCATCAGCACCTCTCGATGAATCCACCACGCAGTACCGCTGCCGTAGGCATCGCTGATCGCTGCTTCAGTTCCTCGTGGAGTCAGCCCACTTTCATGCGGTCGCGGGTACTTCAGCTTGTCCCAGAAGCGCACCTTTTCAGTCACTGGCACAAGACCGTCCTGGGGAGTGGCCTCGAGCTCCAATGCGTAGCTGTTCGTGCCGCCACCGAACTCCAGGTCGAACGAGAGCTGGCGCGTTCGTTTCACGCCGTGATGCAGGAGCACGTTGGCGCCTCCCTGCGTCCTCACGAAGCGCTCGAGACGACCGTCGACGATTGAGCGAAGCAGGGAGAAGAACGAAAGGAAGTTCGACTTTCCGACTCCATTGGCTCCGATGAACACGTTCACATCTCGAAGGGAGAACTGACTCATCGCCTCGATGCTCTTGTACCCGTGGATCGTGACCTCAGAGAGCCATGGCATTGCGTGATTCTCGCTCAGCTCTGGTCCGACTTCACGCTTGGCTTCCTCATCGAGATCGCTTCGACGACGACCGGCCGCGCGTGCGGAACCGGCGTCGTGCCCGTGATGAGCCGCGCGCTGCGCCCGTAGGTGAACCACGCCCACGTCCACTGCAGCAGCACGATGACGCGATTGCGGAAGCCGATGAGAAACAGAATGTGAATGAAGAGCCACGCGAGCCAGCCGAGCATTCCCGAGAGCCGCAAGCTGCCGGCCTGCGCGATGCCCGAGGCGCGGCCCACCGTCGCCATGATGCCCTTGTCGAGGTACTCGAACGGCTGCCTCGGCTGGCCATCGAGCGCGGCGCCAATCACTTCGGCGACGTGACGCCCCTGCTGCAGCGCGACCGGCGCGAGCCCCGGCAGCGACGAGCCATCAGGCAGCGGGAACCACGCGAGGTCTCCGATGACGTACGCGTTCGGGTGGTTGGGAATCGAGAGGTCGGGCTGCACCTTGATGCGGCCTGAACGGTCGACCTCGACGCCGAGCGTCTTCGACAGCGGCGGCGCCTCGACGCCAGCAGCCCACAGCACCGTCTTCGCGGGCAGAAAGCCATCAGGCAGCTGCACGCCTTCAGCCGTCACGTCCTGCACGCGCGTCTGCAGCCGCACGTCGACCTGCAGCTTCTCGAGCGACGCGCGCGCCTTGCCCGAGAGCCCGGTGTCGAACGCCGCCAGCACGCGCGGCCCCGCCTCGACGAGCACGACCTTCGCGGTGCGCGGGTCGAACCGCCGAAAGTCCTTCGCGACGGTGAAGCGGGCGAGCTCGCTGATGGCGCCGGCCAACTCGACTCCAGTCGGGCCGCCACCGACGACGACGAAGGTGAGCCAGCCCGCGCGCTTCACCGGGTCGTCTTCACGCTCTGCGTTCTCGAAGGCCATCAGCACGCGGCGGCGAATCTCGAGTGCGTCATCGAGCGTCTTCAGGCCGGGCGCGTCACCTTCCCACTGCGACTTGCCGAAGTAGCTGTGTCGAACGCCCGCGGCGAGCACGAGGGAGTCGTACGCGAGCTCTGAATCAGTCAGCTTCACGCGCTTGTTCGCGAGGTCGACGCCGACGACGTCACCCATCAGCACTTCGACGTTCGGCCGCGACGCGACGAGGTTGCGAATCGGAGACGCGATGTCTCCGGGCGAGAGGCCCGCCGTCGCCACCTGGTACAGGAGCGGCTGGAACAGGTGGTAGTTCTGCCGGTCGATCAACGTCACCTTCACGTCGTCACGCTCGAGCCGACGCGCGGTCTCGAGCCCGCCAAACCCACCGCCGACGACGACCACGTGGTGCGCCATGTCAGCCTCCCCGGAGTTGTTGCGCGCCAGTCATCACGGCGTGCCTGAACCGGCGCACGGCTTTTCGCACGGAGCGCCCGGCCTCACATCAGCGCTGATGATGCCTGCTACGGGGTGAGCGTCAGCTCGCCGTGCACGCCGCGCCGCACCTCGGCCACGTCGAACAACATCGGCACCAGCTCACCGCGTTTCCACGCGTCGTACTGGTCTCCGTAGTGCGCCGAGCCTGGCCAGCCGCTCGCGCCCGAGTCGATGACCCACCAACCATGCGCCACGTCGGCGAGGTCGACCACGCTGCGGTACACGGGGCCCGCCACGACCTTGAACGGCGCCGCCTCGTTGCCGATGTCGAAGTGCGTCTTCCACACCGAGTCCATCTCGCCGCCGGCCTCCATGCGCTCGAGGTTCACGGTGCCGTCGAGCACAGCTTTGCCGCCGAACACGTGCGTCGGGCGGTGCCAGTGCAGCCGGCCCCAGCGCCACGCGGTGACGTCAGGGCCCTGGGCCTCGGCGAGCTCCTGCACCGCGCGCTGGAACGCGGCGCGCACCAGGTCGTTCCTCGTCTCGAGCGCCGTCGTCGCGCGATCGTCCCACACCACGTGCGTCGCGTTCTCGAACCAGAGGTCGACGGTGTTCGTCGAGTAGCGCTGCCCGAGGAAGAACTTCACCGCTGGAGCAGGCAGCTCGTCGCTCACCGCGTTCACCACGGCGTGACGGTAGGTGAGGAAGAAGATGGCCGCTTCTGGCGCGTCGGCCTTCGCGTCGAAGTTCCACGCGTTCAGGCGGGCGAGCGCGGCGCGCGCAGTCTCCGAGAGGCCGTCACCCGAACCGAGCGCTTCTTTCATGAACGGCCACACGGTCTGCGCCCGAAGCGAGAAGGTGTCGTTCTGCATCGCGCGGAACGAGGCGAGGTCGTGCTTCGGCGTTGCCTTCGCGAGGTCGATGATGCGCTGGTGCCGGAACGCGGGCGCGGAGTCGACGTGCAGCCGCGCGAAGTCGGTCGCGCCCGGGTCGGTCATCAGGTTGTTCGCGTGCGCGATGACGCCGTCGGCCGGGTCGATGACGTGCGCGAGGCGCTCGCCGCCGACGAACTCGCTCCACTCGAACTTCTTCGTCCACCCCGGCACCGGGAACGTGCCGCGGTGATTCGGGCGCAGCGGCACCTCTCCAGACGGGAACTGCCCGATGTGCCCGTCGACGTCGGCCACCGTCCACGTGTTCCAGATGGAGGGCAGCTGCGCAGCGGTCTTGCCGAAGTCCTCGACGCTCGTCGACTGGTCGAGGCGCAGCAGCGTGCCCATCACCGTGTCGAGCCCTGTCACGCGCCATCGAATCGCGAGCAGCGGCGCCTTCGGCGGGAAGAGCTGCGGCAGCAGGTCGTTCATCAAGGGCCCGTTGCAGCTCGCGCGAAATCGCACGGGCCGCTCGAGCAGCTCCGACCCATCACGCACGCGAATCACCTCATCGCGCGTGGTGATGGGGCACTCGCGTGACTCGTTCTTCACGAAGCCGGGGCGCTCCTCCTGCTCGATGACGAGGTCGATGGCGTCGCTCATCGTCGACGTCATGCCCCACGCCACCTTCGCGTTGTGACCCGAGAGCACCCACGGCACGCCGGGAATGGTGACGCCGATGACGTCGAGGCCGGGCGCGGTCAGGTGCTGCTGCACCATCAGGCTCGGAAGGAAGTGCGCCAGGTGCGGGTCGTTCGCCACCATCGGCTTGCCCGACTTCGTGTGCGCGCCCGAGACGACCCAGGCGTTCGACGCGCCCTCGATGGGCATCACCGAGAACCACGCCGAAGGGGCGCTCGCCTTCGCGTCACCGAGCTTCACCGGGAAGAAGCCGTTCAGCTCTTCGACGACCGCGGGCGGCAACGGCTGTGACGCAGACTTCGACATCACGCTGCGACCGCCGCGCACCGCCTCGTTCGGGTACAGCAGCTCCATGCGCTCGGAGCCCTGGTGCATCGCGAAGAGAAAGCGCGCGAGCTCCTGCTGGTAGTTGTGGGTGACGCTCCAGACATTGAGCACGCCGACCGCCAGCGTGTCCGACGCGTTCCACGGCTCCGACTCGATGTGCAGCAGCCGGTACTCGATGGGTGGCCACTGCTCTCGTGCTGCGTTCACGCCCGCCGCGAAGGCCTCGAGCTGCTCCTTCTGCTCGGCCGACAACTTGCCGAAGTCGGCCAGCGCGCGGCCCTCGATGTCCCAGCCGCGCATCGTCTTGTCGTATTCGACGGTGGTGCTCGAGACCATCGGCTGCTCGCCGACGATTTCACTCACGCGACCGCGCGCGAGGCGCCGCATCATGTCCATCTGGAAGAAGCGGGCGCGGCCCTGCATGAACCCGGCGGCGCGCGCGAGGTCGACCAGGTTCTTCGCCTCGAGGTGCGGCACGCCCTGCGCGTCGGTGGTGACGCGAACGGCTTCTCGCAACCCGCGCAGCTGGAGCGTCTCTCCGTCAGGGTCCTTCGGCGCGTTGGGCGCGAGCTTGTAGCCGACGAGCGACGTGAGCGCGCAGCCAGCGCTCGAGCAGGCGAAGACGACGAGCAGCAGACGGCGCATGGGTCACCAGAACTTCACGATGGCGCGCACGCCACCGGTGAAGACGTTGGCCGGCCGGGTGAAGCGGCCGGGAATGATGTCTTGCGTGCGGTACGACGCGTAGAGCTGAATCGGCACACCGACGCGCAAGAGGCTCACGGTACCGGTCACCTTGAAGATGTTCTTCTCGCCGGCCTGCCAGAGCTTCTCGCGGTCCCAGTCCCAGAGCTTGCTGTTCGACTGCCAGTCGCTCTGGAACGTACCGACGTACGAGTAGCTGCCGCTCACCGTCAGCATCGGCGGCAGCGCCTGCGCCTTCTCGAGGCTGCCGCCCGAGACGATGGAGGCGCGCGTCGGCCCGATGAACGGCACCACGTCGACGCTGACGGTCCCGCCAATCCAGTCGCCCGGGTCGATCCAATACGTGTCGCCCACGTAGAACGCGTTGTTGTTGAGCAGCGGGTTCTTCAGCCCACGGCCGCCCTGGTACTGGCGCGGGCGGAAGAACGAATAGAAGACGTCAGCGCCCACGTTGAGCCGGTACACGCCCGCGTCGTCGACGAAGAAGTGTTTGTCGGCCGCCACGTGCAGCTCGACGTCACCCGCGGCGTGCAGCTCCCACAGGTTGGTGCCCACCGACACGGCCTCTTCGGGGTCGGCGTTGGTGCCGGTGGGAATGGCGACGTTCAGCTGCGCCGACCAGCGAAAGTGGTGCTCCTTCATCCAGTCGGAGCGCGGCAGCAGGTACTTGATGCCCACCACGATGTCGGCGAGGCGGAAGCGCGTGTCGGTCACCTTGTCGGCGACGCGCGGCTGGCCCATCGAGAGCGCCCAGCTCCAGAAGTCGTCCATCGAGTAGGCGCGGCCGAGCTGTGGCTGGTAGTCGCCGGGCTCCCACGAGAGGTTCGTCGCCACCGTCGAGCGCATGATGATGGGCACGTTGAGGCCCACCGAGAGCGAGTCGGTCACGCCGTAGAGCGCCTGCACGAGCAGGAAGTCGAACTCGGCCACGGGCTTCGCGCGAAGAATGCCCTGCAGGCCACCGCCCGGCTCGTAGCGGGGAATGTCGTCGATGAGCGAGAGCGCGCGACGGTCGCCGCTCCACTGTTTGTCGAGCGCGGTTCGCAGGTAGCCGACGTCGAGCATGATGACGCCCTGCGGGAGCACCTGCGTCTCCATGGCGAAGGCGAGCGTCGGGAGCAGACACAGCAGCAGGAGCGCGCGCTTCATTGGGCGAGCCCCGTCGCGATGAAGGGCGAGTTCGTCGCGGGCACCGTGCCCATCGCCGAGTGCAGCACGCGGTTCTTCAGGTCGAGCACCACCGCGTTCATGCTGTCGGAGCGGTCGACGACCTCGGGTTCGACCAGCAGCTCCTGAAGCCACGGCACGTCGAGCGGGGCGGTGCGGGCCTGCACGCGGCGGGTCACGTTGTCCATCACGCGGCGGCTGCGGAAGAAGAAGCCCGACCAGAAGCGCTGCGGCACGATGCGCTGGCCCGCGAGGTTGAGCGTGATGCTGTCGTCGACGTTGCGCGTGTACGAGCTGCCGGTGATGACGTCGTCGTCGGTGAGGCTCGAGTAGCGGCGCATGCTGGCGTCGCGGTCGGTCGGCCCGTAGCGATAGATGCCGCTCTGGCCCTGACGGAAGACGTCGGAGTCCATCTCCACCACCTCGAGCCCGCCCTGCGCGTCGGCGACGGTGCAGTTCCACCCGTAGACGGGGTCGACCTCGGCGATGGCGTCGGCGCCTTCCTGCGCGGTCGACGCCTTCTCGAGCACTCGCTTGACGATGAAGCCCACCGGCAGACCGCTCGCGAGCAGCCTGGCCTTCGAGAGGTCGGCCACCTGGTCGAGCACCGAGCCCACGACGGAGTTGTCGAGCGTGTCGCTCGGGTTGCACGCGACGCCCACGCCGCGCTCGTTGAGCCCCGAGATGCCGTACACGATGCCGGCCCAGCCGACGGTCACGTACGAGGGGCCTGTGTCAGGCCGATGCACCAGGGCGACGGTGTGTTTGTGCGCGGTGTTGGCGTCGAGCAGCGCGAAGCTGTGCGCGAGCAGAGGCCCTTCGGCCGCGCGCGAACCACGAACGCCGACGGTGAAGGGCGGCGGCCTCGTGCGGTTGTCGGTGAGGGCAGGGCGGCTGATGGTTTTCGGTGACAGCCCGGCGCCGCGGGTGGTGACGACGAGCTCTTCGTCGCGGCGAAAGCTCGCGCGCGGAGGGCCGGGGATCTCGATGATGCGCTTGTCGCCGGCCGAGATGACGAAGGTGACGGTGCTCGCGGCGGGCAGGGGCTCGGGCGGCGTCCACGTCAGCTGCACGTGCGTGGCGTCGAGCTCGGTGAGGTCGAGCGATGGGTCGCCGAACGTGAAGAGGCCTTCGTTCACGCGCACCCGCACCGTCTGCGGGTCGACGCCGTCGGGGTCTGAGAAGACGACGCGCAGCTTCGTTCGCACGTCGACCTCGACCGCAGCCGCGAAGAACGGCGGGTCGTAGGGCTTCAGCACCCCTTCATCGGTCTCGTCGACGCGGCCGTCTGCGGTGTTGTCGACGCCGTCGCTGCCAACGCCGAGGAACTCGACCGAGTCGATGACGGGCGCGCGCCCCTGGCGAATGGCGAGCCCGATGCCGCGCACCGCGAGCGTCGTGTCGACGAAGGTGTTGAGCACCAGCACCTCTTCGTAGGTGAGGCCCGAGCCGTCGGCGATGCCGCGCATCTCGTCGCGCGCGTTGCGGCCCAGGTTGCGCTCGAGGTTCTTCGCGCTCTCGAGCAGCAGCTCGTAGGCGAACTTGCCGTTCTGGTACTTCTCGCTGTCGTACTCCTTGAGCAGCGTCGCGATGTCGGGCTGCTCGCGCGAGAGGAAGGGGTACAACGAGTTCGTCATCAGCGTCGTGTAGAAGCTGCGAATCTTCGAGCGCAGCTGCGTGCCGTGCTGCAGGCCGCGGTCGTACGCGGTGCCGGTGAGCACCAACGTCTCACGGGTCGGTGGAGGCGTCGCCGGAGCACAGGCCGTGACGACGAACAGCAGGAGCGCGAGCGGGAGTGGCGGCTTCAAGGCGCGCGCACCCTACCCACCCACGTTGACAGTGCAAACCTGAGCGACCGCGAACATCCATTCGCGATGGAACGGAGCGTTACCGGTGGCAGAGTGCCGGTCATGCGTTGGGTGGGGGTCGTCGTGATGATGGCGTCGTCGTGTGCGACGACGACGAGGTTCGGCGAAGGCGTCGAGGTGCACCACGTCAGCAGCCCGCACTTCGAAGCCATCGGAGACGTTCCCCCGGTGCGCCTGGAGCTCGAGGTGCGACGGCTCGAGCAGATGTTCGACGTCTTCACGACCTTCTTTCAGGCCCAGCCGGCCGAGGGCCAGAAGATCTCGGTCGTCATCATGCGCGAGAAGGAGCCGCTCGAGTTCGTCGCGAACGCCTCCGGGTTCGTGAGCGTGTTTCAGGAAGCGCCCATTCTCGTCAGCTCGGTCTCGCTCGCCGATGGGCGGTCGTACTTCGTCAACACCCACGAGCTGGTTCGCGTCGTCGCCAGCTACGCGATACCGAGCCCGCCCCGATGGTTCAACGAAGGCATTGCGGGCTACTTCGAAGACGCGTCGTTCGAGAAGAACGGCGCGGTGAAGATGGGCCGGTGGGCGAGGGTGCCGACGTGGGTGCCGCTCGACGAGCTGTTCACCTGGCAAGACCACCCTGCGTCGCCCGAACGAATCTCAGCGCGCTACGCGTCGGCCCGTGGGTTTCTCTTCTTCCTCGCCAATCGAGACGAGGCGCGACTCCAGCGGCTGCTCGCGGGGTTGCGGCAGGCCAGGCCCCTCACCGAGCTGTACGCCGAGCTGTTCCCTCCAGACGAACGAGCGGCCCTGCTCGAGCGCGCGAAGGCCTTCGTCGAAGAGCAGAAGTACTCGGCCTGGCAGACCGACCTGCTTCGCACGGCCGCGGTGGAGCACCACCCGCTCCTCAGGCCCTGGGAGGTTCAGCTGTGGCGCTCGCGAATCTTCCGCTCGTTGGACCGCACGGCCCAGATGAACCTGGCCCTTCGCCGCGCGCAGGCCGAAGCCCCGACACCGATGCCCGAGCTGCTCGCGGCCGAGTTGCTGTGGCACGACCTGCCGGCTCCGAATGGGCCACGCTCCGCGTTGACGCACCTGGCGCTCGCAGATGCCATCGACCAGTCATTCGAAGAGCAGCTCAGCGCGGCGGAGTTGGCCGTGAAGGGGTTCCCGTCATCGGGGTTCGCCTGGTACCTGTTGGCGAGAGCCCGGTCGAAGGTGAGGGACCAGGCGGGCGCACTGGTGGCCGTCGACCGCGCGGTGGCGCTCGCTCCGTACTCACACAACATTCGAATGCTGCGTGTGCGGGTCCTGCTCAAGCTGCATCGGTGTGATGAGGCGCGTGCGGCATTTGCCACGGCCATCGGGGTGCTCGAGTCGGTCGAGCCAGGCCGCTTCGACGGGTGGAGCCGAGACCTCGAGGCATGCCGATGACTCGCTCGGGCGTGGTTGGGCTCGTCGCCCTCGCGGTCGTCTCGTGTCAGCGCTGGGGCCCGCTCCGTTCGAGCGAAGACGTCGAAGAGGCCGAGCAGGCGTGTCAGGAGGGCAATCAACGGGCCTGCGGCGCGGTCGCCGACGCGCTGGTGTCCTCGCGTCGCTATCACCGCGCCTGGCCGCTGGCGCTGGCCGCATGTGACGCGGGCGTCGCGCTCGGGTGCGCCGCCGCCGGCAAGATGGCCCTCAACGGGTCGGCGCCTGCGCCAGAGGACGACGCCTTCGCCGCGAGCGCGCTGGGGTTCGCATGTGACAGGGGGACTGGTGCTGCCTGCGTCGATCAAGCGCTTGCGCTGCTCAACCTGAAGCGCCCAGAAGAATCGGCGGCCGCGAGCCTCAAAGGGTGCGACGCCGGAGAGCTGATGGGCTGCTCGAACTATGGGCACATCATCAACGAGGTCTGGGCCGGGCACCTCGACCCGACCGCGGCTCGGCGCATCTTCGTCGACACCTGCGACGCCGGCCTCGTCGCGGGGTGTCGTCGCGCAGGCGTCTCGCTCATCGAAGGGCGTGGCGGTGGCGCCGACTGGGACGGGGGCCGCGCCCTGCTCGAGGTGGCCTGCTACGCGCGTGACGGCCGTGGCTGCCTCGCGCTCGGGCTCGCGCTCACCGACGCAGGGCCGAGCGACGAGGGCCTTCGGTTTCTGCGGCGCGCCTGCGCGTTTGGTGATGGCTGCGGAGCGTTCGCGCACGCGCTCTTCTTCCAGGGCGTCGACGGCGGCGCAGCGCTCTTCGAGCTGGCCGACTCGGCGGTGAAGGCGTGTCACCAGAACGCGTTCGAGTGCGGGTTGTCGGCGCACGTGAAGACGTTGCCCGGCGTCGAGGACTGGAACGGCGCCATCGAAGCAGCCCGGGCGGCCTGCAAGGCGTTGCCGAAGTGTTCGACGTCGGGGCGATCGTGGTGCGAGGCCGAGCTCACCCGGGCGTGTCGACTGCTCGATGAACGAGACGCCGGCCACGCACCGTGAGTCACGTCACTCGACGGCGACCTTGATGGCGCCCGAGGCGACCGCCGAGACCATGCCCGCGAAGAAGGCGCCGTTGAGCTCGTAGCTCTCGCCGCTCGTCACCAGCCCCGCTGCCTCGAGCGCGGCGATGGCGTCTTCGGGCACTTCACCTTCGCCGCCCACGGCCAGCAGCTCGCACAGCGTCTTCTCGGCCGGCGTCATGGCCGTCACCAGCGTGCGCAGCGCGTTGTCGATGAGCGCCCGGCCTTCGTCGTTCTCGGCCAGCTCGTCGAGGTTCACCAGCGCGTCGATGGCGTCGGGGCCAATCTCTCCGCTGAAGCCCTTCGGCAGCTTCGAGGCCGCGAGCGCGCAGAACGAGAGCAGCTCCCACGGCCGGTTCCCTGAGACTTCGGCCAGCGCACCGAGCGCCTCGTTCGAGAACGCCACGCCGTCGGCCGATGCGGGCCCGTTCACCAGCGCCACCAGCTCGTCGTCAGAGATGGGCGGCACGAAGGCCGACGCCATGCCGGGCCGCTGAATCAGCACCGTCTCGAACAGCGCATCGACGTCGCGGTGACGGTGCACCACCATCGCCACCCGCACGTTCTTCGGCGTCGACAGCAGCAGGTCGAGCAACGTCACCATCTTCTCGGCGCCGAGCGCGTGCAGCGACAGCAGCTCGTCGAGCCCCACGAAGATGGGCGCTGCCAGCTCGCCCAGCACCGCGAACGGCGCCTTCGGGTCGGCCTTCAGCTCGGTGGCTCCGACGCGCGAGAGGAACTCGGTCACCTTCTTCGTCAGCCGCTCGAGCACCGCCTCGGTGGACTGGGGCAGGCCGTCGTCGCGATCGGGGTCGCGCAGGTCGAAGAAGAGCGCCGCGCCACCGCTTCGCTCGCACGCGCGCTGCAGCACGGCCTTCAGCATCGTCGTCTTGCCGATGCGCCAGAACCCACGAATGCAGACGTGATTTCCAGCGGTCAGCTGCGCGGCGAGCTCGTCTTCGAGATCCTTCCGTGCGCGAAGCTCTGCGGTTGGCCCGTCATAGATGAGGTCGAGGTAGCGATCGGCCAATGGGTGCAGCTCGGACATGACGATCTCCATAGACCATTCTCACTGCAAGTCGAGCCGCACCCTCGACGCGCGGGTCTTCATGCGCATGACGCCCTCGAACAAGTGGCGCTCGGTGTAGTGGGCGCGGTGGCTCGCGCGCTCGGTGGGCAGCCAGCTCTGCGGCTTCTCGAGCCACTGCAGCACGCGCACCTCACCGTCGTACGAGAAGCCCTCGAGCACCTCGGGGGGAATGCGCTTCCAATACCGGCGCTCGATGGGCCTGAACTCGGCCTCGAACTCCTCCCCGGCCTCGGCGTGTCGCCTCGTCACGTCGAGCGTGCCGTCGAAGGCGGGCGAGATGTGAAAGAGCTCGTGCAGAATCGTCGCGACGCGCTGGCGTGGCGTCGACTTGCGGAAGAAGAGCGGCCGCAGCGTGATGGCGTAGAGCACGCGGTGGCCATGAAACGTCACCAGCGGCTTGCGGCGGCCCAGCGAGTCCTTTCGTTTGCCGTTCGTGAAGCACAGCGGCTTCACCGTGCCCCGCGACGCGCGCCGTGCCTCTCCAGCGACCACGAGAATCGCGTTCGGGTCGACATGGCGGAACTCCTTCATCGTGGCCGCGACGTGGGCGAGCAGCATTCGCACGCTCTGGGTGAAGTCGGGCCGCCGTGACACGCCTGCGACCGTAGCCGACGCAAGGCTTTCAGCCCCGTGCATTCCTTTCGTGCGTCATCAGGTTGGAAACCAGAGATCTCCGCGATGTCGGCTGGTGTACACGATGCACTCCACCTTGCCGCCGCTCACGTTCAGGGGACCCGTCATGCGCGCCAGCCCGATTCTCGTTGCCCTCGTCGCCGTCAACGCCTTCGCCGAAGACTCCGTCTTCCCTTCGAAGCAGGAGCTGCAGATGGCCCGCATGCTCGAGCCGCAGAACGTCTCGGCCGAGGCGAAGGCCTTTCTCAAGGGCAAGATGAAGGCCCACAACAAAGACATGCGCGACCTGGTGCTGGCGGTCTCGACCCTGAAGTACGACGACGCGAAGAAGTTCGCCCAGGGCATCTCGAACGCGCCGCGCCTCGACAAGGCCGCGGGGGCGACCGTCGCGTTGCCCGACGCCTTCTTCGTGCTGCAAGACGCGCTCAAGAAGCAGGCTGCCGACGTCGTGGCCGCCTGCGAGGCGAAGAAGCCCCAGGACCTCAACCTCGCGTTCGCCTCGATGATGGGCACCTGCATGAGCTGTCACAACGCCTTCCTCGTGCCCATGCGCAGCGAGAAGCCTGCGGCGCCCGCGAAGTAGTGGTACGCGAGCGGGGTGAAGTCGCTCCCTGCGATCACGGTCTTCATCAGCGCGCTGCTCCTCTTCCTCCTCGAGTTGCTGGTCGGCCGGGTGGCGCTCCCCCGGTTCGGCGGCAGCGCCAGCATCTGGACGACGTGCCTCCTCTTCTTCCAGGTGATGCTGGTCGCGGGGTACGGCTGGGCCCACCTGCTGGCGACGAAGGTGGCGCCGTCGCGACAGGCGCTCGCGCAGGCGGTGCTCGGGCTCGTCACGCTGGGTTCGCTCGGCTGGCAGTGGGGCTCGTGGGGCAGCCCGCTGGTCGCCGACACCGCGAACTGGAACGGCACGCCGCTCGACGTGCTGCTCTTCCTCGTGCGGACGACGGCCCTGCCGTTTCTGCTGCTCTCGACCACCGCCTCGCTCGTGCAGTCGGCGGTCAGCAGCGAGCAGGGCTCCAACGCGTTCAGGCTCTACTCGGTCTCGAACGCCGGAGCCCTCGTCGCGCTGGTGTTCTACCCCGTGGCCATCGAGCCCTTCCTGGCCATGACGGTGCAGGCGAAGGCGCTCACGGTGGGGCTCGTCGTCTTCCTCGTGTGCCTCGTCTTCACGCTGCGAGGCCGCGCGGCGAGCAGCACGCGGGCGACCATGGGCCGTCTGCGCACGTCATGGGTGCTGCTGCCCGCGCTCGGCACCGCGCTGCTCTCGGCCGCCACCAACGCCCTCTGCCAGGACCTCACGCCGACGCCGCTGCTGTGGGCCTTTCCGCTCGCGGCGTACCTCATCACCTTCATCGTGGGCTTCGGTGACGCGCGGTGGAGACGGCCGCTGCTCTCGGCCGCGCTCTTCTCACTCGGCGTGCTCGGGCTGGTGCTCACCACCGCGTTCCGGCCCGACGTCGACCTGGCGCTCTCCATCTTCACGTTCGGTCTGGTGCTCTTCGGTGGCTGCTGGTGGCTGCACGCCGAGCTGCACGAGCGACGGCCCGAGCCCGCCGCGCTCTCGAGCTTCTACCTGCAGCTCGCCATCGGTGGAGCGCTGGGCACGGCCGTCGTCGGCATTCTCGCGCCCATCGTCTTCGAAGACTTCCATGAGCTGCCGCTCACCGTCGGGGCGACGGCGGTGGCGATGGTGGTGGCCTGGCCACAGGGCACGCAGTACCGAGCGTTGAGCTGGCTCGCTGCGGCCGGTGCCGTGGTCACCTTCGCGCTCTGGGCCCGCGGCTACGAAGGGCAACGCGAGACGATGCGCTCGGCGTACGGCGTGATTCGCGTGCAGGAAGAGAACGAGCCGGGCACGCCGTTTCACGCCTTCGCGCTGCGCCACGGCGACACGCTGCACGGGTTTCAATTGCGCGCGCCCGACAAGCTCGACGAGCCCACGGCCTACTTCACGCGCACCAGCGGCCTCGGCGTCGGCATCGCGGCCCTGCACCAGGGGCAGAGGCCCATTCACGCGACGATTCTCGGCCTCGGCATCGGCGTGGCGGCGGCGCTCTTTCAGCAGGGCGACGAGGTCGAGTTCATCGAGCTCAGCCCCGACGTCATCGAGCTGGCGAGGCGTGACGACCGCTTCAGCTTCGTCTCGCGCTCGAAGGCCACGGTGCGGCTGCGCGAAGGTGAAGCGCGCGGCTCCCTCGTGAAAGACGTCGCGGCGAACGTGGCGCCAGTCGACCTCATCGTCGTCGACGTCTTCTCGGGAGACTCGGTGCCGACGCACCTGCTCACCGTCGAGGCCATCGACCTGTACCGCAAGCGGCTCCTGCCCAACGGGCTGCTCGCCATGCACGTCAGCAACCGCTACCTGCAGCTCGTGCGGGTGGCGACGGGCGTGCTCGAGGCCGCGGGGCTGCCGCACGTCGTCGTCGCAGGCAAACGCGGCGACCTCGCTGCCTTCTCCATCTGGGTGCTGGCCTCGGCCGACGCGGCGCTGCTCGACCGCGTGCGCGCCATCGGCGGCGAAGACGTGCGCACCAACACCCCGCCCGGCCTCGTGTGGACGGATGACCTGCAGAGCGTGGCGCCCATCTTCAGCCTCGACCCCGTGCAGTGACGCGCCCGCATCGCACTCGACTGCGGCACTCAAAGGAGTAGACGCGGCCCATGCGCCTCTTCGTGCTCTCGCTTCTCCTGGTGCTGGCGGCCTGCGGGCCCGTGAAGCCCACCACCGACGGCGGCTCCGTCGACGACTCGTGCGGCCTCGACTGCGTCTCGCAGAATCGCTACGGCCTCATCGCCAACCGCTGCTTCGAGTATTCGGTCAGCGACACCACCGCCGACACGCCGCCGAAGCTGGGCGCGCTCGTCAAGCCGGTCTTCACGCTCGAGGGCGGCGTCAAGGTGATGCCCGTCGAGTACCGCGAAGGCGGCCAGACGCTGATGATCGACAACTTCGCGTTCGAGAACGGCAACCTGAAGCTGCTGCGCCGCGAGTTCCCGCGCCAGGGCCGCTCCATCACCTTCCGCAACGAGGCGATGGCCATCTCGGGCGTCACCTGGCTGCTGGCCGACGCGGCGCCGGGCCAGAACCAGACGACCAACACGCAGGCCGACAGCGTCGACCAGAGCGGCATGCACACCGTCGAGGCCGCCTCGTACCGCGTGACGCTGCAGAACCCGACGGCGAACCAGCTCAAGACGCCGCTCGCCGCGTACACCACCGGCCTGCGCCTGCTGACGGTGCAGACGCCAGACCGCGGCTCCGACCCGATTCGCACCTTCGTGCCCGACGTGGGCTTCGTCACCCTGTCGAGCGCCTTCAACTACGCCGGCGGCAACCCGACGCCCGTCTTCCTGCAGCGTATTCGTGACATCGGCTCGCCTGACGCAGGCAGCGAGCCCTGCTCCCTGGGGGTTCCATGAACTGTCGCACCCTGACCATCGCCGCGCTGGTGTTCGTCGTTGGCTGCAAGACGGCGCCCGAGGCGAAGCCCGAAGCGAAGCCCGCCGAGCTGCCGAAGCAGGAGCTCACCGTCACCTCGCAGTCGCTCACCGACGTCGCGGTGAAGCTGTCGGGCGAGGTGCTCGCGGGTGACGAGGCCCTCACCATCACCGGCGCCGACGTCGAGTTCGTCGTCGACGGCAACGTGCTCACCACGAAGACCGAGGCGCTCACCCTCGACGTCGCCCCCGGGCAGACCGCGCCCTTCACCTTCGAGGAGTCGTTCACCTACGTGAAGGACGGCGAAGACCTCAAGGCGATGGACGCGCGTGGCGGCTCGCTGCTGCTGGCGCTGCGCGGCAACCTGAAGGGCACCGTCTCGAGAGAGGTCGCCGGCGCCGACGGAAAGACGTCGATGCAGCGCGTGGCCGTCGAGCTGCCGTTCGCGCGCGCGCGTGAGGTGCGCACGCCCCGCGTGCCCCACCTCAAGATGGGCGAGTTCGAGGCGGGCCGCTTCTCGGAGTCAGAGGTGCAGGCCGTCTTCCACCTGCAGGTCGTCAACCCCAACCCGTTCCCCGTCGCGCTCACCGAGATCACCTACGAGGTGTCGCTGGGCGGCAAGAAGGTGGCCGAGGGCACGCAGGGCGCGGGCATCAAGACGGCCGTCGCGGCCACCGACGTCTTCGACGTCACCGCGGTGATGAACGAAGAGACGCACGGCAAAGACGTGAAGAAGCTCATCAAGGGCCTCGTGATTCCCTACGAGATGAAGGGTGAGCTGAAGACGAAGCTGTACTCCGAGCCGCTCGACGCGAAGGGCGAGATCAAGCTCAAGGCCTCGAAGGACAAGTAGGCTCGGCTGCACGCATGCATTTTCTGGGGGCCGACCCGCAGGCGTTCCCGCCGGCCGAGAACGCCAACGAAGACGGAATCCTCGCGGTGGGAGGCGACCTCTCGCCCATGCGCCTCATCGCCGCGTACCAGCGCGGCATCTTCCCCTGGTACTCCGAGGGGCTGCCGATTCTGTGGCACTGCCCAGACCCGCGCTTCGTGCTGGTGCCCGAGCGGCTCCACGTGCCCAAGAGCCTCAAGAAGCGTCAGAAGGCCGCGCCGTACCGCCTCACACTCGACACCGCCTTCGAGCAGGTCATCGATGGGTGCGCAGGCACGAAGCGGCCGGGGCAGCGCGGCACGTGGATTACGCGCGACATGCGGCGCGCCTACGTCGAGCTGCACGAGCTGGGCATCGCGCACTCGTGCGAGGCGTGGCGCGGAGACGAGCTGGTCGGCGGGCTGTACGGCGTCTCGCTGGGCCGGGTCTTCTACGGAGAGTCGATGTTCGCCCGCGCCGACGACGCCTCGAAGCTGGCCTTCGTGACGCTGGTCGAGTGGCTGCGCACCTGGGGCGTGGCCCTCATCGACTGCCAGCAGGAGACCGAGCACCTCGCCCGCTTTGGCGCCGAGGCCTGGCCACGCTCGGAGTTCCTGAAGGCCGTGGGCACGCTCTCGAAGCTGCCGACGAAGCGGGGCAAGTGGCACTTTCCCGGTGACGAGCCGGCCTGAGCGGTTCGCTGGCGTTTGGCGGAGGCGCGCTGGTGTCTTTCGGCGCCGCTTCAGGCAAGGTGCTTCGCCTCGCTGTGTGGGGGACCCTTCCGACATGAAGCGCGCGACGCCCCAGCTGCTGCTGATCGGCGGCACCGACGACGATGCCGGCTGGGTGCATCGTGCGCTGGCCTCTGACAACGGCACCGTGCGCCTCGAGCGCCTGCGCGCCGACGAGAACCCGCGGCCGCTGCTCACCGCCATGCGCTTCGACGCGGTGCTGGTCGATCTGCTCTCGTCTCGGCTCGACGCCGCAGGGTGGGTGGCGCTGCTCGACGACGTGGGGCAGCGCGCGCCCGTGGTGGCCGTGGCCGATGCGCGCCAGGAGACCGACGTCATCAGCTGGCTCGCCACCGGCGCCTCCGACTGGGTGTTCCGCCCCGGCCTGCTCGGGCTGTCGGCGGTGCTCGCGCGCCTGCAGCGTGAAGCCCGTGAAGAGGCCGCCGAAGAAGAGAAGGAGCGCCAGCTGCGCGAGGCCACCGCGGCCCTCGTCGAGCTCGCCCGCAGCCCCGTGTTCAGCGGCGACGATCTCACCGCGATGCTGCAGGAGATTACGCGCCGCTGCACGAAGAGCATGGGCGTCGACCGCTGCGGCGTGTGGGTCTACACGGAAGACCGCCGCTCGCTGACGCTGCTCGACCTCTACGACGCGAAGACGACGCTGCATTCGCACGGCACGCAGCTGCACAAGCACGAGCACCCGGTGTACTTCGAGACGCTCGGCTCGAGCCGGGTGCTGGCCTCTGCGCACGCCACGACGGACCCGCGCACGCGCGAGTTCAGCGAGAGCTACTTCGCGCCCGAGGGCATCACCTCGACCCTCGACGTCGCTCTGCGGCTGCGCAGCGAGCTGGTGGGCGCGCTCTGCATCGAGCACCGCGGCCCGCCCCGCCGCTGGAGCGCCGCCGAAGAGGTCTTCTCGAGCGCGCTGGCCGACGTGGTGGCGCTGGCCCTCGAGACGACCGAGCGCCGCCGCATCGAGACCGCGCTCACGCTCTCGGAGCGCCGCTTCAAGGACATCTTCCGCTACTCGTCCGACAACATTCTGCTCTACCGCGTCGCCGTCGACGGCCACGTCTTCTGCGAAGACATCAACCCCGCCGTGGAGCAGTCCACCGGGTACCGCCGTGACGACGTCGTGGGCAGAGAGGCGCACGAGGTGGTGCCGCCCATCGCCGCGGCGCGCCTCAACGAGCGCTACCAGCAGGCCATTCGCGCGCGGCTGCCCATCATCTACGAGCACGAGCTGCCGCTGCCGACGGGCCCACGCGTCTACAACACCGCCATCATCCCCATGCTCGACGACACCGGCCGGGTGCAGCGGCTCGCCTCGGTGGCGCGTGACGTGACGACGCAGCGGCTCACCGAGCGACTCTCGCGGCAGCTCGAGACCCAGCTCGCCGAGGCGCAGAAGAACGAAGCGCTCGCGCGCCTGGCCACCCACGTGGCGCACGACGTCGGCAGTTTGCTCTCGGCCATTGACGCGCACGCCCAGCGACTGGCTGACGGAACGGCGGCTCCCGAGGCGCCGCGCGCGATCCTCGAGGCGACGGCCCGCGGCCGCGAGCTCGCCCGGCGCATCGCCAACTACGGCCGGCGGCGCCCCGACGAGAAGCGGCCCGTCGACCTGCGCCCGCTCGTCGACGAGGTGCTCCGTCAGCTCTCGGCCACTGCGCCCTCGGTCGACGTGCGGCGCAACCTCGCCGAGGTGCGTGTGCCCGGAGATGCCCTGCAGCTTCACCAGGTGCTGCTCAACCTGTGCACCAACGCGCTGCAGTCGATGCCAGCGGGCGGCACGCTGACGGTGTCGCTCGCGCTCGAGCGCATCTCGTTCGACCAGGCCGCCTCGAGGGCGCCGCTGCGCGCCGGCTCGTTCGCGCACCTCACCGTCAGCGACACCGGCCCGGGAATGGACGAGGCGACGCGCCGCCGCATCTTCGAGCCGTACTACTCCACGAGCCCCGCGCGCTCGGGCCTTGGCCTCGCCGTCGTGCAGTCGGTCGTCACGGGTCACGACGGCGCTGTCTTCGCGAACAGCACGCCCGGGGCCGGCTCGACGTTCGAGGTGTTCCTGCCGGCCGTCGACGCGGACGATGACCAGCCCGGAGAAGGCCAGCACCTGATGCTCGTCGACGACCACCCCGGTATGGCGCGGGTGAGCGCGAAGCTGCTCGAGACGCTGGGCTACCGCACCACGGTGTTCGACGACCCGCGCGCGGCCCTCGAGGCGTTTCGGGAGAAGCCGCAGGGCTTCGACGCGGTGCTGACCGACCTCTCGATGCCGCAAATGAGCGGAGAAGAGTTCACGAGGTCGCTGCGCGCGGTGCGGCCGACGTTGCCCGTCATCGTGTCGAGCGGGTTCGCCTCGCACCTCGACAAAGAAGAGCTGGGCCGGCTCGGCGTCGCGGCCGTGCTGCTCAAGCCGTGGAAGCTCGACGAAGCGGTCGCGACGCTCAAACGGGTCCTGGCGCCGACGCGCTGACGCGCTCCATTTCAGGGGTGATGGGCCGTGCACATCGTGTGGCACGCCCGTGCGCCCCGAGGCTATGACGGCGCTTCGTCGCGGGCGGCCGGCCTGCGCACCTGGAGCCCCTCATGCTTCGCGCCACTCTCCTCGCACTGACGCTGCTCGCGTCGTCGTCGGCGTTCGCCGGTGACGATGACTTCACGCGCTTCGCCACCTGGGCGCGCAGCTACCGTACGGCCGACAGCGACCTCGACCGCGTGCGCCTCGAGCGGGAAGGGCTCGTGCTGGCGAAGGCCCGCCGCGTCGCCTTGAAAGCGCTGATGCGCTCCGACCCGCGCCGCGCGCTCTCGGTGTTCGAGTCGCGCCTGGGCCTGCCGCCGTCGGTCGCGCAGCAGCTCGAGCTGCCCGTTGACGCCGTCGGCCGCTACGAGGTGCTCTGCGAGACGGGTAAGCCGCTGTACGTGCAGGCGTGGCTCGGTGACCAACGCTTCGAGGTCATTCCCTATGGAGAGCTGCGCAAGCTGAAGACGCGCGCGGCCATGCGGTTGTCGGGCAGCTCGCTCGATGACGTGATGGCGCTCGATGACGGCGCGGTTCCGTACTCGAACCCCGTCGACCCGCAGCCGTCGCCGTACACCGTCGGCAACAAGCGGGTGCTCTACATTCGCGTCGACTTCAGCGACGACCCGGGCGAGCCGCTCACCGTCGCCGACGCCCAGGCGGTGCTCGTTCAGCTCGACCGCTACTACCGCGCTGCCAGCTTCAACCAGACGAGCATCACCGGCACCGTCACGCCCACCGTGCTGCGCATGCCGCGCACCAAGGCCTCGTACGGCTCGATGAACGCCACCTCGCAGTTGCTCAACGACGCGCGCGCCGCCGCAGCCACGGCCGGTTTTCCCCAGAGCAACTTCGACCTCGAGGTCGTCGCCTTCCGTCGCATCTCGGCGTGGAGCTGGGCCGGCCTCGGCTTCGTCGGCGCACGCGGCACGTGGATCAACGGCAGCTACGGCCTCGGCGTCATCGCGCACGAACTCGGTCACAACTTCGGCCTGCGCCACGCGAACTTCTGGCAGGCGCCCAACGAGACCATCATCGGCGCGGGCTCGAGCCAGGAGTACGGCAACCCCTTCGACACCATGGGCGGCGGCGACATCGACAACGCCACCGGGCTCAAGGGCCACTTCAACGCCTGGTACAAGTGGGACCTCGACTGGTTCTCGAACGCGCAGATTCAGGTCGTCGCGCAGCCGGCGCAGTCGGGCAGCTTTCAGGTGTACGACCTCGAGCAGCCGAGCCTGGGCGGCCTGCACGGCCTGCGCGTGCCCATCAGCGGCGCGCGTGACTACTGGGTCGAGTTCAGGCCCACCGAGGGCGGCATGCTCACCCGCAGCGCCGTCATCTTCTGGGGCTACCCCTCTTCCGACGAGTCGAACCTGCTCGACATGAACCCGGGCACGCCGACCGCCACCGACGCGCCGCTGCAGGTGGGCCGCACGTTCTCTGACCCCGGCGCGGGCATTCACATCACGCCCACCAGCGTGGCGACGACGATGCCCTCGTCCATCAACGTCACCGTGAACCGCGGCGCCTTCACCTCGAACCGACCGCCCACCATCATGCTCAGCGCGTCGACGATGCAGGCCACGGTGAACCAGCAGGTGACGTTCAACGCCATGGCGACGGACCCCGATGGCGACGCGCTCGCCTACTGGTGGGAGTCGCTGCAGGCGCCGGCGACCGAGACCTTCACCTCGACCAACACCGCGATGGTGACGAACCGTTTCACCAGCGTGCGCGACGCCGTCATGCGCGTCACCGTCAGCGACATGAAGGGCGGCACCAGCTCGGCCAACGTCATCGTGCGGGTCGGCAACCCCACCACCACGCGCATCTCGGGCCGCGTCACCGACGTCAACACCATGCTGGGCGTCGACGGCGTGCGCGTCGTCTCGGGCATGCGCACCACGTTGACCGACTCCAACGGCGACTACGTGCTCGTCGGCGTCACGCCTACCTCGACGACGGTGACGGCCTCGAAGCCGGGGTGGACGTTGTCTCCCTCGTTCACCAACCCCGTCACGGTGCCCACCACCGGCGCGATGAACATCAACTTCAACGCGATTCGCGCGGGCTTCGGCATCTTCGGCAACGTGACGTCGGTCGGGCAGCCGCTCGCGGGCGTCACCATCTCGGCCGGTGCGTACACCACCATCTCGAGCGCGACGGGTACCTGGCAGCTCACCAACGTGCCCAACGGCCAGTACTCGCTCACCGCGCGCGGCATGCCGGGCCAGACGTTCCGCCTCACCAACTGCGTGAACCCCATCACCGTGAATGGCAACCCGGTGACGGGCTGCAACTTCGTCGAAGAGGTGGTGCCGGTCTCTGGCGTCGTCAACGGAACGATGGGCCCGCACACGGTGAGCGACGGCGTGCGCTCGGTGCAGACGACGTTGATGGGCGCGAGCTGGGCCTTCTCGTTCCCCCGCGTGCCGGCCGGCTCGTACAACTTCACGGCCACGGCGCCGAACCAGCGCATCGTGCCCATGTTCATGAACCCGGTGAACGTCGGCTCGATGCCCATCAACAACCTCGTGTTCAACGCGACCGCTTCGACGCAGGGCCAGCTGTGGCTGGTGCGCGGCAGCATCGACGAGGCCGGCGCTCCGTTGCTCGCGACCGAGGTGCGCGCCACGCAAGACGACGGCGGCATCGTCTCGAGCGGCCTCACCGACGGCCTCGGCAGCTACGTGCTGGCGAACGTGCCCGAAGGGACGTGGACGGTGGCTCCCTTCAAGCCCGGCTTCACCTTCGCGCCCGCGACGCGCACCGTGACGCTCGATGGTGGTGACGTCACCGGCCAGGACTTCTCGGTGCAGGGCGCCAACGCGCGGCCCATCATCATCGTGCCGCCCTCGGCCACGCCGATTCCCATCGTGGGCACCACCGCCGACCTCTTCGTGCTCGCCGATGACCCGGCGCCCGGCAGCGAGGCCGACCTCACGTACACGTGGTCGCGCACGTTCGGCCCGCAGATGGTGACGTTCAACAACAACGCGAACAACGGCGCGAAGAACGTGACGGTGACGTTCCAGCGCGCGGGCGCCTACTCGTTCCGCGTGACGGCGACCGACCTCGGCAACCTGTCGGTCTCGGCCGACCTGCCCGTCGTCGTGCTCGCCACCGCCACCAGCGTGAACATCTTCGGAGTGCCGATGGGCCCCATCAACGTCGGCGACTCGAAGCAGTTCACCGCGTCGGGCACCGACCAGTTCGGCCAGCCCATCGACAGCGCCGAAGACATCGAGTGGGCCGTCAGCGGCTGCGGCACCATCACGCCCACGGGCCGCTTCACCGCGACGATGACGGGCATGTGCACCGTCACCGCCACCGTCGGAGGCCGCATGGCCACCGCGAACCTGCGCACCGAGATTGGCCCCGTGCCCCGCATCACCATGGGCCCGACCGTCACGCCCAGCCCCGTCATCGGCGGCGCGGCGACCGGCACCGTCTCGGCGACGGATGACATGGACGAGAGCACGCTCACGTACACGTGGGGCGCCTCCAATCCCCCCGCGCTCGTCACCTTCACGCCCAACGGCACCAACGCGGCGAAGTCGACCACCATCACCTTCGGCGCGCCCGGGCAGTACACGCTGCGCGTCGACGTGAAGGACGAGCGCGAGCTCACGGTGACGGGCTTCGTGACGGTGACGGTGCAAGCCGGCGTCGCGAAGGTCGAGGTGACTCCGGCGATGGCGAACGTGGGAGTCGGCGGCACGCAGACGTTCACCGCGCAGGGCAAGGACTTCGCTGGCGCCGACGCGCAGGCGCCTGGCTGTACGTGGACCGCGTCTGGTGGCTCCATCGACGCGAACGGCGCCTTCACCGCGCCCTCGTCGGCTGGCGCAGTCACCGTCACCGCGACGTGCGGGCTCTTCGTGGCCACGGCGGACATCAACGTCACCGACGGCTCGGGCACGGGTGGCGGGAGCGCGGGCGGAACGGGTGGCGGTTCGGGCGGAGGCGGCACCACCCAGATGCCGAAGGGCTGTGGCTGTAGTGGCTCCGGTGACGCGGCGTTGCTGTTGCCGTTGCTCGGGCTGCTCGCGGCGCGCCGGAGGCGGGAAAGGCGTCACAGCGCGCAGGTGACGTCAGCCGTCATCGTCGCTCCGCTGGTGGCCGTGCTGGCCAGCTGTGCAGGAACGGCCGCTCCCGAGAACGCCGTGGAGCCCGTCGCCTCGGTCACCCAGGAACTCGGTGAGCCGTCGGGCGGTTTCCCCGCTGACCAGGAGCGCATGCTGCACGTGCTGATGAACCAGTCGCGCGTGTCGGCGAAGACGCCCAACGGCATGTGCGGTGACTTCACCAACGAGTTCGGCGCGGTCGTCGACAAGGCGCCGTTCGTCTACGCGCGGGAAGGCAACGTGGGCGCGCGCTTCTCGGCCCGGCACATGGCCGAGCTCGGCTGCTACCAGAACGAGAGCTGCTGCGAGCTCGGAGACGCGGGCTCGGGCGTCGGCTGCCTCTCTCCCGGCGCGTGCATGGGCGCGATGTGCGGGCAGAGCTGCGACGCCGGTGTCGGCCAGACGGCCCAGGCGCGCTACGCGTTGTTCGGCTTCAACACGCTCTCGGCCACCACCATCGCGCGCAACGTGCCCTCGGCCTTCGACCTGTGGTGCACGCTGATGCAATCGGCGCAGAACCGGCCCAGCATCTACGCCGACGGTGGCACCGAGTTCTCGGCGGGCCTGTTCCGCGCCGAAGGCAGCCAGTGCTCGATGCCGTACTGGGCCGTCGCGTACGGCCGCGGCAACGTCACCATTCCGCGAATTCCCGCGGCGAGCGCGATGCACCCGCCGCCGAACCCGGGCTCGACGGCGCAGCTCTACTTCGCGGCCAACTACTTCGACCCCTCCCGCAAGGCGCCCAAGCGCTCGACCGTCGTCATCGCCGGCCACTGCTTCGACATGGAGCGCGCGTGGGGCCAGCCCTCGAACGGCACCTGGGAGACGCGCTTCCCCGACCCCGACGTGCTGCCGAACGGCTGCCACCCGTACTACTTCGTCTTCACCGACGGAGACGGCGCGCGGCACACGTACCCCAGCGTCGGCAGCCTGCAGGTCGCGCTCGGCGTCGATCAGACCTGCCCCACGCCGTACGACCCGGGCACGCAGCTGCCGGCCGACTGCGAGACGAACGAGCCGCAGTGCCCCGAGGGTGAACGCCGCGCCTGCTACACCGCCGATACCAACACGCTGCGTGCGGGTGAGTGCCGTCAGGGAACGCAGATCTGTCGCAACGGCTTCTGGGGCGCCTGCCGCGATCAGATCGGCCCCTTCATCGAAGCCTGCGATGGCCTCGACAACGACTGCGACGGCATGGTCGACGAAGACAACCCGGGCGGTGGCGCGAGCTGCTCGGTGCCGGGTGAGTTCGGCGTGTGCCAGGCCGGAGAGCGTCGCTGCCAGTCGGGCCGCCTCACGTGTCTGCCGCTCAACATGCCGACGACCGAGGTCTGCAACAGCCTCGACGATGACTGCGACGGCGTGCCCGATGACGGACTGGGCCAGACGGCGTGCGGCCTGGGCAACTGCGCGAAGCTGGTGAACAACTGCTTCAACGGCGTGCCGCAGGTCTGCGACGCGGGCACCGGCGTTCCCGAGGTCGACGACTCGAAAGACAACGACTGCGACGGGCTCTACGACGAGGACTTCGACTGTCGCTTCCCCGATGGTGGGCCGCGGCCGTCACGTTCGTTCTACGCGGGGCCCGGCACCGTGCCGACGCGGCCGTGTCAGGAGGGCGTGCTGCAGTGCAACCGCGCCGATGGCGGCTGGTTCGTCGCCTTCGCCGGCAAGATTCCGACACCCGAGATCTGCAACAACCAGGACGACGACTGCGACGGGCTGCAGGAGGTCGCGCGCGAGACGCAGGCGCTCATCGGGTACGACCGCTGCGGCTCGGGGGCTTGTGCCCGCAAGAGCGTGGGCCGCTGCACCGCGGGCGCCATGCAGACCTGCACGCCCAACATGCCGACGGCCGAGACGTGCGACGGCCTCGACAACGACTGCAACGGCACCATCGACGACATGTGCACGTGTCGCGCTGACGAGCCCCGGCCTTGTTACACCGGCCCGTCCGAGACGCGTGGCGTGGGCGCGTGTCGTGGCGGCATGCGCACCTGCTCCAACGGCAGCTACACGCGCTGCACGGGAGAGGTGAAGCCGTCGCTCGAGATCTGCAACGGCGTCGATGACGACTGCGACGGCACGGTGGACGATCTCTGCGTCGGCATGGGTGGAGGAACGGCCCAGCCGGGAGACGGTGGCGCGACGGGTGGAGGCGCTGCAGGCGGTGGGGCAGCGGGTGGCGGGGACTCGATGACGGCAGGCGGCTCCGCTGGCGGTGGCGCGACCGAGATGCCGAAGGGCTGCGGCTGCTCCGGCGTCGAGGGTGGGCTGTCGCTGCTGGCGCTCGGTCTCACGCTGCTCCGCCGACGAAGCCGCTGAGGTCGGTCGTTCACGAGTGCCGGTCGTGGGGGGCTCGTACCTGTACGGCCCTCGCCTGTGCGCTCGCGCAGCCTCGTCGCTCAGGAGTCTTGTGTGTCACCTGGGTGAGGCTGGTCATGCTGGGTGAAGGAACTGCGCCCACGCGCTCGTCGTCGGGTTCTCAGTGCACCCGTGAAGTCGCGACGACGCAGCGAAGCTGCCGCCGCGCCACGGGGGCCATCACCTGGGAAAGTGGACCCGAAGTGGCGACGGCTAACGCGCAGCTCCTCTGGCTCGGCGCGTAGGCGATGCGCGGCCGTGTTTCATGGCGCGACGCTCGACCTGCTGCACTTCTCTGACGCCGCTCCGCTGGCGCGACGATGAGCGAAGGCGCTGGCGGCGCGCGAGCCGACCCACTTCGCGACGACACAGACGCAAGTGACAGCCGTTCGTGCCTGAACCTGGTGCCGTGGACGAAGTCGGGTCCTTCTTCACGAGGCCGCTCCGGCGATTCGCTCGTGGACTCCGCTGGAGCGCCGGCCGGCATACTCACCGTCGCGTTCGCGCTCATCGGCCGCCCGCGTGGCGACCAGCATGGCGTCACGCCAAGGTCTTCACTTTCGCGCAGGGCGTCGCCGAGGTTTCGGCTTCGACGACCGCACCGATGACGACTTCTCGTTCGGAAGGCTCCCGAGTCGTCTGAAGAAGGCGTGGCGTCGTGCATCGCGCTTCGCCGCCGTGTCACCGGGCCGCAGGCGTCGCTTCGTCTCGGCGACCGCCCACCGCTCGATGAACGTCGATCTCACCGTTGGGGCATCGGCTTGTTCTGCTGCGAGAGACTGGTAGCGGCGACGAGCCCGGTGGTCGCCACGGTGCTGGGCGATCTTCGCGAGCAGGTTGAACCCGGAATACGAGGGCGCGTGCTCGACGGACTCCAGCGCGAGCGCTTCGGCGACGTCGGGAAACGCTCGCGCGTGCAAGAGGCCCTTCGCTGCGAACAGCTGAGCCCAGCGCCTCGACCCCTTCGGCACCCGCGAGACGAACCTGAGCAACGCACTCAACCCGGCCAGGTCGGTCGCTGCGGCCCCGAGCTCTTGCGCGCGGTCGTACTGCTCCTCAATCAGCTGCTGCGGGTCAGTACGTGACACGGCCCGGAGCGCCCTGCTCACCCAACTCGGTGTGGCAGACGTTGCAGTCACCGTTCATCTGCGGCGTCGTCATCTCCGAGACCACGACGCCATTCCGCTTCACCTTCGCCGTGTACGGCAACCACGCCGGCGCGGTCAGGACCTGCTCAGAGAAGAAGTTGCCCGATCGCACATACGGCCTCAGCACGAGCTGCACGTGACCGGTGCTGTCGATGATCTCGACCGTGATGTCCGCGGGCGCGTTCGAGTTGCAGAAGTCCTTCTGGTTCGGGTCTGCGTAGAGGGTGCCCGCGAAGAAGAACAAGAGTCGCCGCTCGCTGCGAGCCGACGGGTTCTGCCCCTTGAAGTTCTGGCCGTCATGGCACGAGCGGCAGGCGAGGCCAGGGTTCATGTCGGGGCTCTCGAGGTAGCGGCTCGACGCCGACCAGCTCTGGTTCGTCAGACACGTCACCATCGGCACACCCGCGTCGGCCGAGCAGGTTCCCATCTTGGCGCCGCCGTTGACCCACGCTTCGAACGTGGCGATCTCTGCTGCCGGCAGCTTCGCACCCGGAGGCATCGGCGACGCCGCGTCCTTCATGCGAAGCAGGCTGCGGGCGGCGTAGCTGGCTCCACTGGGAGACGCCGCGGTCAGCTCGGCGAACGTGGTCAGCGGCATGGTCGCGTTGCCCGCCAGTGGCGTGCGGTGACACGAGGCGCAGCGCGTACGAACGACCGTCGCGACGTCGCAGGGCAGGCCACCGATGCCGCCCTCGTACGGAGGCGGCGTCGTCGCGGCCGGCTCGACGGTGCTCTGAAACGTCACCGCCGGAGTCTGCCCGCACGAGACGGCGACGACTCCACCCACCAGCACTGCCACCACGATCAGCTGCTTCGACATCGAGAGTCTTCCTTCCGGCCCGGCCGAGATCGGCACTATCCGAAGGCAAGACCTCGTGAAAAGCGAAGGGTCACGGGCCGGCGTCAAATCCCCCATCGATTCCCCCATCGGGCAGGACGATGGGCGCTGGAGTGAAGGGCGGCGGGTCGTATGGCCCCGTTCTCTTGCCGGTGAAGCCCGTCTCGAGCGTCAAGGTCGCTCCGACGAGCACCGGGCCGAAGGCGCAGCCGCCAGTCCACCCGAGGAAGACCTTGCCGTCGCCGATGCCGTCGACCGCAGCACCTGCAGGGATGACGCGCCGGGTGATGGGCGTCGGCGTGCAGCTGATCACCCCGCCATCCGAAGCGCCGGCGTCGCTCACGCCCGCGTCACTGACGCCGCCGTCGAGACTGCAGGGCCGGTTCTGAGGCGTTCGCCCTTCCGTCGTCGTCTCGAGGCGTTCACCGACCCGTGTGAAGCGGCCGCCTGCCAACGAGACCGCCAGCGCGAGACACGCCTCTGACGCGCCGCCTTGAGCGCCAAGGCCGAGCAGAAACCGATCATCTTGCGCGTGATCGACGAGCCCGCTCAACGACTCTGCCCGCTGGCCCTGGGGCAACACGTGCGCGGAGTCGTTCACCACCGCGAGCTGCTGCAGCTCGAGCCGGCTCGACGCCAGGTTCGGCTGGTTGATGGCCGCCTTCGCCCAGAACGCCTCGCTCGGGCACTTCACCTCGGGCTTTGCGCAGAAGGTGGTCAGGTCCAACGTCACGCGCTGGCCGTTCACCATGCCGAAGTCGACGACACCGCCGTAGCCGGTCTGGGTGACTTCGCGCACCGCGCCGCCGACGTCGAGCTTGAGGGTCAGCCGCTCGTCGTAGGTGAGGGCGTAGTTGCCGCTCACGTCGCGGACGTCGGTCTGGCCGGGCCCGGGTCCACCACCGCCGCCGCACGAGCAGCAGACGAATACGACCAGGGCCCGGAGGAGTGCACGCATGACGAGCAGTGTCTCGAAGCCGCGACGCGATTCAACGCACACCGGGCTGAGTGACACGCCGACGCGACAGGCCGGCTCCGGCCGACGTCGCGCGCGAGTTGCTGTCGAATCACGCGAAGGCGGTCGTTTCCTCAACGCGCCCGGTGCGGCGGTTGGCTTCTTGTCCGAGACGGAGATCGTCGCGGTCACACGAAGCGAGACGCTCGGGGCATGCGTGACGAGGGGTCACCAGGCCCGCTCCGAGCCGCGCGCGGGGAGAAGACCGCAGCGCCTCGCGCGGAGCAGCGTTGAAACGAACTCGCGGTCACGCCTGCAGCGCGACGAGCGCCACCCTCCACGCTCGGCATCTCCACGGGCGACGAGACGGACTGCTCAGCCGTTCGTATGACGACGCGAAGCCAGGCGCGAACGCTCCGCGCCTCGCCGAAGCAAGACGGTGGCGCGTGTTCGCGACGTGGCTGGCCCGCCGAGCGCAGCAGGAGCGCGTGTTGGTGCCCGTGGTGCGCTGGCAGATGAGTCGTTCTTCACGGTGATGCCGCTGAGCCCGTTCGTGTCGACGCCCGCCACCTGCGCCCACTGCATCTGACCGTCGCGCAGCTCTCCCAGCATCGTGCCGAAGACGGCGTAGAAGCGCTGGTGCGTGGGCGCGTCGAGAATCGTGTTCGCCTGTTGGTTCATCAGGGTGGGAATCTCGCTCCAGCTCGTGCCGTCGGTGCTGATGCTCGAGGTGTGGCCAGCGGGCGATGCGTACGAGTTGAGCCGCTTCATCGCGTCATTCGTCGTCGTCCTGGCCACGGGCTGTGCCAGGACGTGCTCAGGAATCACTCGGGCGAGGCGTCACGGCTCGAGCTCGTCTCACCAACGACATCACCTCAGGAGTGGCTTGCGAGACGCCACGTCGGCGGGACACGAGAGCGCAGCTCAGAAGAACGTGGGCGCCTTCGCTCCGAGAATGATGGCGGGCTGCGAGTCGTAGTCGATGACCAGCCGCTGCGGCGGAGGCGGCATCGCGGGCAGCACCATCACCACGCGCGTCCTCACCGACGCCGGCTGGCGGGCATCGATCTTCGATTTCATCTGCTCGAGCGCGGCGCCCGACAGCGTCACCGTCTTCGGCAGCGAGGTGAGCGACTCCTTCTCGGCGACGAGCTGCCCGTTCACCGACAGCTGCGCGCTGGTGACGCGGGTCGCGAGATCGAGGCTCATGTTCGTCGCGCCGTCCGTGAAGGCGAGCCGCTTCACCGTCAGCTCGATGCGCTGCACCAGCGCCGTCGCCGCCTTCAGGTCGGGAATGTTCGTGTAGTCCTCGGCCTTCAGCACCGGCACGTCACGATCGAACGAGAGCTCACAGCCTCCGGTCACCATCTTCGTCTGCACCGTCACGTCGCCCGAGGTGATGGGCATGCCGCAGTTCAGCATTCCCAGCTGCACCTCGGTCGTGCCCTTCACCGGTGGAATGCCCTTCGACTCGTCCACCCGAATCTCGGGCGCCACGCCACACCCACACATCACCATCGCCGCAACCACAGGAAGGCTCAGTCGCATCAGGTCCTCTTCGGAGTCAGGGTAACAGTCGGTGCCAGACCAGCAGCTGCACGTTCAAAGGTCGTTTCATCGTCGGCCAACGGAACTCAGTGTACGCTGTCAGCGGACGATTCGACTGCCGCTTCACGCATCGTCGCGCGAACCGTGGGGACCTACCAGCTGGGCCGAAGACTCGTTGCGGCATCGGGGGTCGTCGAGGCTCATCTCGGGGTGCGCGATGGGCAGTGGTTGGTGCTCTCGCGGCTCTCGCCCCCGTGGACGCAGGATCACACCTTTCTCGAGCGGTTCTCGGTTCATTCCCGCCCGCTGAGCGCGGTGCGGGCGCCAGAGCTGGCGCCGCTGAGCGAGTTCGGTGCTGGCGGTGACGGCCTCTGGTTCGTCGAAGAGACCGGAGACGGAGAGCCGCTGCGTGCGCTGATGACCTCGAAGATGGGCCGCCTCTCGGTGGAAGAGTCGGTCGCCATCATCGAGCGGGTGGCGCAGGGTCTGGGCGCGCTCCACCAGGCCGGGCAGGTGCACGGCGACATCTCGGCGTCGTCGGTCTTCGTGACCGTGAGCGGCAAGGTGCACCTGCTGCATTCGGGGCTGGCCGTCGTGGCGGGCGCGCACCCCAGCCGCGGCCCGGCGCGGAGCGAGCCTCACGCCATCGCGCCCGAACAGGTGACGGGGCCGTCGCTGGCCGCGACCGACGTGTTCCGCATGGGGCTGCTGCTGCTCGAGATGCTGACGGGCCGCAGCCTCTTCGTCGCCCCCAACCCGATGGACGTGCTGGGCCTCGCGCAGAAGTACCAGGCCGTTCCACCCAGCGTGCTCCAGGGTGTGCCGGAGCAGCTGCGCACGGTGCTGGGGTGGCTGCTGCACCGCGACCCGCAGGAGCGGCCCCCTGTGCTCGAGGTGCCCGAGGCCCTGCAGATGGCGAGCGCGTCGTTGGGCCTCTCCACCGGAGACGGCGAGCTCAGCCGCGCCTTCCGCCGGCTCATGTCCGACCGGCAGCCGCCCATGGCCCAGCGCACCACCGAGCTGCGGCTGGTGCCGCCCAGGCCCGCCGCGCCGCCGCCTCCCGTTCCACGCCCGCTGCCGAGCGTGCCGCTCAACCCCAACGCCAGCGTCATCGGTCGCATCGAGACCCGCCGCGTGACGCATGAGCAGCTCGAGGCCGTGCGTGACGAGGTGCGGCCGTCGCCTCCTGCGCCTGTCGCTCGCGAGAGCCAGCTCGGAGAACACCTCGTGCGCGCCGGGCGGCTGTCGACGGGGCAGCTCGCCGAAGCCCAGCAGCGCGCGACGATGCTGAACCTCTCGCTGGGCGACACGCTCATCATCGACGGCGTGCTCGGGGAAGATCACGTCGTCGAGGCGCTGGGCGCCATCACCCGCACCGCCGTGATGACCTCGACGCAGCTCGGAGCGCTCGAGGGCGGCCGGCTCCCACTCCATCTGCTGTCGCAGCAAGACGCCGAGCGCCTCGTCGCCGTGCCCCTCGCCGAGAAGGGCGCCGTGCTGCTGGTCGCCCTCGTCGACCCGCTCGACGCCGAGACCCTCGACGAGCTCAAGCGCGTCACCGGCCGTACGCTGCAGCCGGTTCGCGCCGGTGACCGCGCCCTGCGTGACGCCGTCACCCGGCTGTATGGAGGCGTGACCGACGACGACCCCGACTCCTGGCTCGATCGCGGGCCCACCGCTGGCCGCAAGTCGGACTCGGGTGTCACCGACGCCGCGCAGCTCGAGCTGCCCGAAGACTCCGGTGTGCTCGAGCTCGAGGGCCGGGCCGAGGTGCGCGCCCGAGGCGTCACAGCCACCGGCCTCGACGAGGGGCAGACGAAGTTGGTCGAGGTGCTGCTCGGCGCTTTGGGTGAGCCAGGCAGCGACGGCATCGCCCTCGTGCAGCTGTGCGGTGAGCTCGCCCGCCGAATGAACGCCAGCACCACCGACGTCGACAAGGCGCGCTTCGTGGCCGCCGCCGTCGTCGCCCACAACCTGCGCGCCCGCCGCCCTGCCTGGGAGACGCCCGCGCCCGCCGCGTTCCAGACGCAGCTCGGCGCGCTCGCCCTGCCGGTGAAGGCGCTGGCGCCCTCGCTCTTCGAAGGTCTCAAGGCGATGCCGCAGGAGCTCGTCGAGCTGGCCGTCGTCTGCACCTTCGCCTTCGCGCAGGCCGGCGCCTCGGCCTGCCCCGCGCCGTGGCAACCCGTCATCACGGCGCTGCGGGCGCGGCGGTTTCCTTCGCTCGTGCTCGACGCCCTGGTGCGCGCGCTCGAGTCGTGAGCGCTGCAAACCGCGCCGGTTCGAGGTGACGCCCGAGCAGGCAACGCACCCTTTGCGGTTGCAGTGCCAGTGCACACAGGGAGCCGCGCGGCATGCAGGTTGTACGTCGCTGACGGTGGAGGTGCCCCATGGCGATCATCTGCGGCATCGATTTCTCGACCTGGTCTTCGTCGGCGTCCGTGGTGGCGGCGACGCTCTCTGGGCGAACGAACGACGAGCTGTACCTGGTGCACGTGCTCGAGCCTCAGGTCGAGCAGATGGACGCGACGGCCTTCGAGCGCGTGCAGTCGCTGATTCGTGAGCGGCTGAACGCCGAAGCGGCGCGCCTCGCCGAGTTCACCGCCGCACGCATCGAGACGGTCGTGCTGCCCGGTGAAGTGGCCGACTCGATGCGTGACTTCGCGAACAAGCGCAAAGCGAAGCTCATCGTCGTCGGCTCGGCGGGTCACGGCGCAGGCGCGCTGGTGAAGCTGGGCGGCACCTCGGAGCGGCTCGCCAGCGGCTCCGACATTCCCGTGCTGGTGGTGCGCGAGAGCGACTCCATGACGGCGTGGGCGAAGGGGCAGGGGCTGCGCGTGATGGTCGGCACCGACGACAGCGAGGCCTCGATGAGCGCCCTGCGGTGGGTCGAGGCGCTGCGCCGGCTCGCGCCCGTCGACGTGGTGCTGGGCCGCGTCTACTACCAGGACGAGGCGCACCGGCAGTACGGCCTGTCGCGACGCTTCTCGTACACCGACCCCGACCCGCGCGTGGAGGCGCTCATCGAGCGCGACCTGAAGGCCCACGTGCCGGCGCTCGACGGGCGCGGTGAGCTCTTCTACCGCTCGAAGCTCGCCGTGGGCCGCGTGGCCGATCATCTGCTCGAGCTGGCCGAGGCCGAGCGCTGCCAACTGGTCGTCGTCGGCACGCACGGGCGCAAGGGCCTCGCGCGCATGTGGAGCGTCTCGGCGGCGGCGCTGCACCTCTCGCGCATGAGCGTGGCGGTGGTGCCTCCCGATGGGAACCCGACGAGGGTGAGTCAGCCCAGAGCGCGGCGGGTGCTCGTCACCACCGACTTCTCGTCGCTGGGCAACGCCGCCGTGCCATGGGCCTACGCACTGACGGAGCCGGGCGGAGAGGTCTACCTGACGCACGTGACGCTCACGACCGGGCTCGCTGGAGAGCTGGCCGAGCGGTACCTGCCGAGCGCCGAGCTGCTTCCCCAGCCGCCCGCGAAGGTCGAGCTCGAGGTCGCTGCGAGGCTGCGCGCGCTCACGCCTGCGGGCGGCGAGAAGAACATCGTCACCCGCACCGAGGTGCTGCGCGCTCCAAACGCCGCGCAGGCCATCGCCGACGCCGCCGAGCGCGTCGCGGCCGATCTCATCGTCATCTCGTCTCACGGTCGCACGGGTCTGCTGCGCACGCTGTTCGGCTCGGTCGCCGAAGAGGTGCTGAAGGCGAGCCACAAGCCGATCTTCATCGTCAGGGCCTGAGCGGGCCCTCACGAGATCGCTGGCCGACGGTGAGAGGGTGCGGCATCGTCGGTCTCCGGTGGGGACCAACAGCGAGAACAGCGCCGTCACACAACGGGTGGGCTTCACCGGGGCCCGGCTGCGCATCAGCCGGCTCAAGCCCGACGCCGATCTCGAGCGCACGCTGCAGCGGGTCTGTGAGATCGCCGCGCATGCGCTCGGGGTCGCGCGGGTCGGCATCTGGTTGGCCGAGCACGCCGACGATCGGCTGCGCTGCATCGCCCTGCACGTCGAAGGTGAAGGCGGCGCGCTCCCGTCGGTGCGAATCAGCGAGCACCCCAACTACTGCACCGCCGTGCTCTCGAACCGCTTCGTCGGCGTCGAAGACGCGCTCACCGATCGCCGCACCGTCGAGCTGCTGAAGGACTACCTGACGCCGAACGGCATCGTCTCGATGCTCGACGCCGCGCTCTATCGCGACGGGCAGGTCATCGGCGTGGTGTGTCACGAGGCAACGACGCCGCGGGCGTGGACGAGCGACGAGCACCAGTTCGCCGCGACCGTGGCCGATCTCGTCGCGTACTTCATGGAGTCCTCGGCGCGCACCACCGCCGAGCGCACCGCCCACGCGCTGCAGGTCTCGACCCTCGAGCGAGACCGCCTCGAGCTCATCGGCCGGTTCGCTGCCGGCGTCGCCCACGACCTGAACAACCTCATTCAAGCGGCGCAGCTCAACGTCACCCTGCTCGCCAGAGACCAGCGCCCCGACGCGCAAGAGGCCGTGAAGGACCTCGAGGTCGCGCTCGGTCACGCCCAGTCGCTGGCCACGCAGTTGATGGCGTTTCAGAAGGGCAGCGACGCGCCGCAGGTGGTGCCGGCCGAGGCGCTCAAGGCGCAACTGGCGCCGTTGCTCCACGCCTTCATCAAGGCGCCGGTGACCGTGAAGTTCGCGTTCGCCGAGGGCGTGACGTTCTTCGCGATTCCCACGCAGCTCGTGCAGGTGGTGATGAACCTCGTCACCAACGCGCGCGACGCGATGAAAGAGGGCGGCGTGGTGCTGGTGCGGGCGAGGCCGAGCGACGAAGAGCCGGGCTTCACCCAGCTCGACGTCATCGACACCGGCGACGGCATCTCGAGCGAGCACGTCTCGAGGCTCTTTCAGCCCTTCTTCACCACCAAGGGCGAGAAGGGCACGGGCCTGGGCTTGTCGCTGGTGCACTTCATCGTGGGTCAGCACCACGGCACCGTGGCGATTCAGAGCGCGCAGGGCGACGGCACCACCGTCTCGGTTCGTTGGCCGTCTGACGCCGCGCACGCGGTGTAAGCTGCGCCTGCCATGGCGCTCTCGACCGACGACAAGTTCAACCTCGAAGTCCTCAAGCTGCTGCTGCACGTCGCGTGGGTCGACGGCGCGGTCGACCAGACCGAGGCGAACATGCTGCTGGGCCTGGGTCGAAGCTGGTCGGTGCCCGAGGTCGCGCTGCAGAAGCTCATGGAGGCGGTGCAGTCTGGCCGTCGCCCCGCCGACCCGAACTGGGAGCTGCTGCGCTCGCGCTCCGACGACACGCTGCAGGCCGCGCGCTCGCTCGTGCTGGCCGATGGCAAGGTGCAGAAGGAAGAGATCGCCCTGCTCAAGAGCGTGCAGGCCGCGTTGATGGGCGGGTGATTTCTTTCAAAAACTGCCCAGCCCCATCGTTCGCGGCACCGGCCCCGCGGGCACGAACGTCTGCACCACCCACTGCCCGGCGATGAACTGGTGCTGCATGCCGTGACAGTCGGCCTCGATGGGCGAGTCAAAGAAGCGGTACCACGAGCCGCCAGTCGCCACGCCGTTGCGCAGGTCATCGCGCCGCGTGTGGTCGAAGAACATCGGCGTCTGCGTGCCCAGCGTCAGGCCCATCGCCGAGTCGAAGGCCACCGGGCCGTCGGTGTCGATCTCATCGTCTTGCGCCACCGCGCCCGTCCGAATCCAGACCGGCGCGGGGAACTCGTCGTCTGCCACCACCGTGCGCCAGTTCGGCAGGTTCGCGATGCTCAAGAGGTTGAGCGGGTTCGCGTCGGGCAGCTTGCAGCGGCCGTCGGGCACGTTGAGCGACGCGTATTTGGTGAGGAACCAGTCCTTGATGTCGTCGACGTTGGCGGCCGCGAGGCCCAGCGCCGAGAGCAGGCCATTCAGGTCGAGCGCGTTGGCGCGGGTGCGGGCGTTGCTCAGGTTCGTGTACGTCTGCACGAGCGAGCTCAGGATGCGCCCGAAGTCGAGCACGATGCGGAAGGTGCTCGAGCCATCGGTACACGAGAAGCCCAGCGCCGGAGCCCGCACACGGCCTGTCAGCTCGAACCGGCCCTCCTGGTCGAGCGTGACCGGAATGGTGAGGCGGCTTCCTTCGCCGAACGCGAGGAAGAGCGCGCCGTCGAGCGCGGTGGTGGTCTGCGTCGAGTCCAGCGCCCAGGGGCTGATGCTGCCGACGACCCCCTGAATGCGCTCGCGGGCAAAGGCGCCGAAGTCAGACAGGCGTCGCCGCCGGTCGAGGCGCCCGTCGAAGTCGGCCAGCAGGGTGGTGGTCGACGAGCCAAAGCCCTGCAGTCGCGCCGCGCGAATGACGAAGTCGGCGATCATCGTCATGATGATCCACCCCTGCTCCTTCGGGCTCTCGACGCCGAAGCGGGTGAAGGCCGACAGCTCGGGGCCGGTGAAGGCGCGACCTCCTGGCGAGCGGGAGCCTCCCGCGTACACGGGGATGAGCTGGTTCGACGCGTTGAGAATGGGCGAGCTCGCGCGTCGCGCGCGCCGTGGGTGCAGCGGGCCCTGGTTCACGCGCTCCCAGAACGGGTGCTGCAGATCGCGCAGCGCACGCCCGTTGAGCCGGCGCTGCACCTCGGCGAGCCCCTCCCGCGCCGCCGTGAGCGCAGCGTTCGTCGTGACGGACGCGTTGGTCAGCGCGGGGATGATGGTGGCTCCGACGCGCAACGACGCCCCGAAGCGCCCGGCCTCGGAGTTCGGCGCCACCTGGCTCTCGAGCCCGCTCGCCACGTCCTGCAGGGCCATCTGCGCGGGCACCCCGACGTCAGCCAGAAAGCTGCCCTCGTGCGGAGTGCCCAGCGTGACAAGCGACATGGTGCGGTCGCGCACGTAGATCATTCGCCGCGTGTCTTCCGCCGTCAGCGTCACGCCATCGAAGGGAACGCGTGCGTTGTTCAGCTCGGCCGTCAGCGGCGCGCTCAGCACGAAGCGTGAGGTGACGCCGCCGAAGCTCTGGGTCACGAACACGAGCCGCGGCGTCTTCTTGAAGGTGAGCTCGTACCAACGCAGCGCGAGGTAGGCCTGGTTGGCGATGCGCTGGCCCGACTCGACCAGCCCGGCGCCCGAGTCGCGATAGGTGATGAACGCCGAGATGGGCGGTGCACGGGGAACGCGCGGCGGCTGGCCCAGAACCGTGGGGACGATCTCGACGGGAACGGCCGTCACGAAGTTCGCGGGCAACGCGGCGTTCGTGGTGACGGTCGCGTCGGTGAGCGTCGACGGAAACGCGGCGCCCGAGGTCAGGTACGCCGAGTCTGCGAACGGGCGGACGAAAGAGAAGAGCTGCGGCGAAGTGTTCGGAGCGGCGCCCAGCAACCCACGCAGGAAGTCGACGCTCCATTCGCCGCGCGAATACTCGGGCGTGTCGACGAGCCGCAGGTCGCTGTCGGCAGGGTGCGACATGCCATGCACGAGGATGACGAGCGTCGGGCTCGTCGCGGTGACGCTCTGCTGGGCAGGCACGACGGGGGTGAGGGTGGTGACGCTGAGGTTGGGGATCGACACGGTCACTGCAGGAGGAGACGGCGTGCCGACGAGCGTGCCCACCACCCGCACCTGCGCGCGCGTCGGAGCGATGTCTGTCCCACTGATGGCCGTCGCCGCGCCCGCCGCCTGCAGGTCATTGGTGATGATGAGGCCGGCCTGCCCTTCGCTCGAGGTGGTGTCGTAGAGGCCGGCCGCGGTGCGCGGGTCGGCTCGCTCGGCGACGAAGGGCGCGACGGTTCCATCGGCGAACCGAATCGAGCCCGTCACCTTGCTGCGCTCCACGACGGCGCTCTCGAGCGTGTGGCCCGAGGCGCTCGAGACCGGCACGAGCGCGCCTTCTTCGACCGCGTCGGCCGCCTCGAAGCCGGTAGCGAACCATCCGGTGCGCGTCTCGAACGACTCCTTGCCGCAGACGTACGCGACGACCGAGCCCTCTTCGACGGCGACCCCGATGAGCGCGTCGGTGCCGGTGACGGTGCCGACGAACCGCGGCGGGCCTTCCTCAGGCATCGATGCCGGGGCACACGAGCAGAGGAGGACGAAGAGGATGAAGCGTCGCATGAAGTCACTCCAGCAAACGGGTGGCCAACGTCGAGTGGCAGCAGCTCCGCACAGGCCGCGGGTTTTCTGCCACTCGAGTGTCGGCTCGAGGCGTCAGGTGAAGGGTGCAGCCGACAACTTCAGGTTCCGGTGAGCAGCTTCGTGAGCGCGACGTACGCGTGGCCGAGGGCGGCGACCGACGCGCTCTCGCCCTTCTGGTGCGCCTGCGCCGTCTCGCCTGGCCCGTAGTTCACCGCGTCGAGGCCCCACTCCGAGAGGCGAGCGACATCCGTCCACGCCTGCTTGGCTTCGGCTGGTCGGCCGGTGAGGGCCACCAGCTTCTCGAAGTGCGGGTTGCCCACGCAGACCCGGCCCGACGGCGCGAGGTCGGTGAACTCCACGGCGCAGCGGCCGTTCACCAGCGCCGTCACGTCGGCCTTCGCGGCGTCGACGCTCTTCCCCGGCGCGAAGCGGTAGTTCACGTTCAGCTCGAAGGCGTCGGGCACCACGTTGCGCGCGCGGCCACCCTTCGCCAACGTCGCGCTCATCACCTCGAAGAAGGTGTGGCCCGAGACGATGACTTCACGCCGTTCTCTTGCTCCGAGGTCGGTCAGCACACCGGCCGCCGCGTGAATCGCGTTCTTCCCCTGCCACGGCCTCGCGGAGTGCGCGGCCTTGCCCTCGAACGACAGCCTCGCGTGCAGTGAGCCGACACAGCCGACCTGCACGGCGCCGTCGGTGGGCTCCATCGCGATGGTGAACGCGGCCTGCTTGAGCTCGGGCGCCGCCTGAAAGAGGGGCTCCAGCCCCGACTCGAGGAACGGGCCCTCTTCGCGCTCGTAGAAGACGAGGCGCAGGTTGAAGGGCAGGGTGTCGAGCGGCAGCGCGTCGGCGAGCGCCATCATCACCGCAAGCGAGCCCTTCATGTCCGAGGCGCCGAGGCCGATGAGGCGGTCGCCCTCGATGCGCGGCCCGGTGCCGTCGGGGTTCTCGGGCACGGTGTCGAGGTGGCCGACGAGACAGATGGCCGGCCGCGAGTCGCTCCGCTTGCCCACGGCGAGGGAGTTCGACACGCGCACCACGTCGGCGCGCGCGAAGCGCCTCAGCGCCCAGGCCTCGACCTCGTTCGCGAGCGCCTGCTCGTTCCCGATGACGGAAGGAACGCGAATCAGCTCCAGCGCACGTTCTGCAAGAGAGCGAGCGAGCGGCACGTCACACCGGAACGGCGAAGTCGCGCAGCACCTGGTTGAGCGACGTCTTGGAGTCGGTCGTCGCCGAGCGTTGCCCGATGATGAGCGCGCACGGCACCTGGTACTCACCCGCGGGGAACTTCTTGGCGCGTGAGCCGGGAATCACCACGCTGCGCGGTGGCACGCGGCCCTTGTGCACGACCTCCTGCGCACCGGTGACGTCGATGATGTGCGTCGAGGCGGTGAGCACCACGTTCGCGCCGATGACGGCCTCTTCGCCGACCTGCACGCCTTCGACGATGACCGCGCGGCTGCCGATGAAGGCGCCGTCTTCGATGATGACGGGCGTGGCGGTCGAGGGCTCGAGCACGCCGCCGATGCCGACGCCGCCCGAGAGGTGCACGTTGCGGCCAATCTGCGCGCAGCTGCCGACGGTGGCCCAGGTGTCGACCATGGTGCCCGCGCCGACCCACGCGCCGATGTTCACGTAGCCCGGCATCACCACCACGCCGCGCTCCAGAAACGCGCCGTACCGCGCCACGCCCGGAGGCACGATGCGCACGCCCGCGTCGGCCAGGTGCTTCTTGAGGGGAATCTTGTCGTGGAACTCGAAGGGCGGCAGCTCCATCGTCTTCATCTCGCTGATGGCGAAGAAGCACAGAATCGCTTCCTTCACCCAGGCGTTCACCTCCCAGCCGTCGGCGCCCTTCTGGGCCACGCGAATCACGCCGCGGTCGAGCAGGGCGACCGTCTCCTTCACGGCCATCGCGTAGAACGGCTCCTTGAGCTTCTCGCGCTCTGCGAACGCCGCGCTCACCCGCGCCTTGAGGTCGTCGAGGTTCATGCGCCCGCTTCTACTCTCCTCACGCGCGTGTTCGGCAGCAATCGTCGCCGCGTTGTGGTGTAGGTGACGCGTCATGCGCTCCCGCACGTCGAGCGACCTGCCCGGCCGATGCCCCCGCTGCTGGATTCGGTTCGAGTTCTGCGTGTGCCCGCACGTACCGACGGTGGCGACGAAGACGAAGATTCTGATGATTCGCCACGAGCGTGAGTCGTGGAAGTCGACCGGCACCGTGCGCGCCGCGGCGCTGGCGCTGCCCAACATGACGGTGGTCGACTTCGACGACGACCCCGCCGGCGTGAACGAGAAGCTGCCCTCGCTCGAGAACGCGGTGGTGCTCTTCCCCTCCGAGACTCCTGCTCCGTGGCCCACCACGCCGCTCGAGACGCTCGTCGTCATCGACGGCACCTGGCGACAGACGCGGCGCATGTTCACCAAGCTGCCGAAGCTGCACGGCCTGCCGCGCGTGCAGCTCGACGCGCCGCCCGCCAACATCCTCCGGCTGCGTGACACCTCGTTCGAAGAGGGCCGGTCCACCCTCGAGGCCGTGGCCGAAGCGCTGGGCCTGCTCGAAGGGCCCGCCGTGATGGAGCCGTTGCTCAAGCTGCACACGGACTTCGTCGAGCGCGTGCTCAAGGCCCGCGGCGTCTGGGAACAGAAGCTCGAGGCCCATCAGAAGACGAAGTGGCGACCGATGGAGCCGTGACGGGGACACGGCGCGAAGCTTCGTCATCTTGCGAGCGAGGGTCGCGCCGAACGAGTGCTCCGGGCGGATGAGACTTCGTGCGATAGTGTCGACGTGCTGCGCAGAATCTACGTCGACAACTTCCGTTGCCTCGTCAACTTCGAGTTCAGACCCGAGTCTGTGAACCTGCTGCTCGGGAAGAACGGGAGCGGCAAGTCCACTCTGTTTGACGCGATGAAGGCGATCGAGAGTGTCCTTTTCGGGCAGCCCCTATCGACCGTTCTGAGTCCAGCCTCGCTCCCGTGGTGGGACACGCGTCGGGTACAGCGCTTCGAGGTCGAGATCTCTGAAGGAGGCAACGAGTTCAACTATGTGCTCGCGGTTCGCCACTCTGATCGGGAAACACCAACGATCGTTGAGGAACGGCTGGTGGTCGACAACGTTGCACAGCTGTCCTTGGTGAATGGACTCCTCACGCTTCCCAGCGTTTCGAAGCCGATCCCATTCGAGGGCAAGCAGAGTGCGCTGGCCACTGGCCTGGCGTCGACCACGCTCACCACTCGCTTTCTCACCCTGGTTCGTCGGGTACTTGTCTTCCGGCTCAATCCGTGGAGCTTTGACATCGACGCTCGCGAGGAGAACGCGATGCTCAATATCGATGGCTCGAACCTGGTTGCGTTTCTCAGATCGTGGTCACAGGCCGACCCCGAGGCGTTCGTGGAATGGAAGAGAAGGGCGCTCCGAGCACTGCCACACTTTGGGGACCTTCAGCTCAAGGAGTTGGTCCCTGGTTCCAGAATGCTGGTTGGAACCAAGCAGATCGATGGGAAGGAAAAATTGCTCAACATCGCCTCATTCTCCGAAGGTGAGCGCGTTCGGCTGGCCTTGCAAGCGATTGCAGGACTGGGCGGAATTGCCATCGGCCTTGATGAGCCCGACAACTTCCTGGCCCCCTCAGAGGTGCAGCCCATCTTGCGATCGTTCACCCTCGATCGCAGCCCAGCTTCTCAGTTGTTGATTGTCACCCATCATCCCGAGTCGATTGACTACCTTGCAAGCTACGCGACGTGGCTCTTCGAGCGAACAGACGAAGGTCTCACCCGCGTGAGACGCTACGAATTCGATCGCGCTGAAGGGGAGCGACCGACTGATGCGCTGCTCTCAGCGCTGAGTTGAATATGGGCACGCGATGGTGGCTTCTTGCAGAAGACCCGCGCCAAGAGCGGCTCGCGTTGCAGGTCGCGAGAGCGTTTGGTCTCAACGATCAGCCGATCAAGGCGTGGCGTTCTCCCGAAGGGAAGGGGAGTGCTTCTGATTGGGTCGTCAGACAGTTTCCGCAACGCGTCCGTGAAACGACTCGAAAGCGGCCAACTGAGCGTGTTGCGCTGATCGTCATGATCGACGGGGACAACATGGGCGTCGCGCAGCGAAAACGGTCGCTGGACGAGTCTCTGGTGAACTCAGGTCAGTCGAGCCGCGCAGACAACGAGCCAGTGGTCGTCCTTGTGCCAACCTGGTCGATCGAGACGTGGCTTCTTGGCAAGCAGGACGAGTCAGTGAGCTTCAAGAACGACCTTCGGCGCGGCGACGAGGTCGATGAGCAGTTCAAAGCAGTGGCTGCACGGCTGAAAGCGCGTCAAGTCGATGGTGCAGCATCCTCTCTTCAGGATGCATGTATCGAGTTGAATCGAATCAGTGGCTCCTGACCGGTCTGCTGATTGTACTGACGAAGTGGCGACCGATGGAGCCGTGAGGGAGTACAACCGCTCCCCGTGCTGCGCCTCACCGACGCCTCAGCTCTCTGCTACCGCTTCTTCGACGTGGCCGACTCCATCGACCTCGAGAAGTGCCGTGCGTTGCTCTCCCGCGCGGGCTCTGGCGTTCGCCGGGTCGGTTTCTCCCGCGCAGGCAGTGCGTACGTTCAGCTCTCCAACGCGCCGCTCGCCGCCGATCTCGGCACCCGCCAGCTCGAGGTGCAGGGCCGCATTCGTGAGGTGCAGTTCGGCGTGCGCCTCTTCGACCACGGCTGCCTCGCGGTCGTCGTGCGCGTGCCCATCGAGTCCGGTCAGACGCTCGCCGAGGTGACGCCGTTTGCCGACGAGCTCTACGACTCCAAGGCCATCGAGACGCTGGCGAGAGACGAACTCACCCGCCTGCGCACGCAGCTCGAGCCCGCCTTCGAGAAGCCGCACCTGTGGGACCAAATCGAGGAGTACACGGTGCTCTTCGTGCGCAGCTTCGACGGCAAGCCGAAGGCCGACGAGGTGCTGGCCGACCCCGCGCTGCCGAAGCTCATTCTGGGTGAGGTCGACGTCGCTGCCCTCTCGGCGCGCGAGGTGCGCGAGGTGCTCGAGCACCACCACAGCTACGGCGACGAAGACCTGGCGTTGATGGAGTGGAACGCGGCGTTCCTCTACGAGCCCTCGGGCAGCGAAGACATCATCGACCTGCTCGAGATCGCCAATGCCCAGCTGCTCGAGCTGCGCTACTTCGACGCGGTGCTCGATGGCGAGCTCACCCGCGTCTACGACGGCATCGACATGAAGAAGGGCTCGATTCTCTACAGCCCCTACCGGCAGGTGCTGCGCGAGCTGATGCAGACCGTCATCGAGCTCTCGGAGTTCATCGAGCGCGTCGAGAACGCCCTGAAGATCGTCGGCGACGTCTACCTGGCACGCGTCTACGAGAGCGCGGTGCTGCAGCTGCGCGTCAAACAGTGGAGCGAGCAGGTCTCACGCAAACACAAGCTGCTGCTGCAGACGTACGGCCTGCTCAAGGGCGAGGTCGACCATGATCGTTCGTTGACGCTCGAGGTGATGGTGGTGGTGCTGATCCTGCTCGAGATCCTCATGGCGCTGCTCCGCGTCGGGGGCCACTGAGCCGAATTCAGGGCGGGCGACGGCCATCGGGCGGTGTAGCATCTCGGGCCTCCCCGATGAGCGAACCCACCCGACGCTTCGGCGACCTGCTGATCGAGCTCGGCCTCGTCACCGAGGGGCAGGTGGCCGAGGCGCTCGCGCTGCAACCGCTGACGGGCGCGCGGGTCGGAGAAGCGCTGCTCTCGCTCGGCTACCTGACGCGGCCCCAGCTGCAGCGTGCCCTCGCCCTCGCCATCTCTCGTGGAGACACGGTGGTGCTCGACCGGCCGCCGCTCGGAGAGATCCTCATCGGGCTTTCGTACCTCTCGGCTGACGCGCTCGAGCTGTGCCTCGAGAAGCAACGCCGCGACGGCCGCCGGTTGGGAGAGCTGCTCATCGAAGCCGGCGCCTGTACGCATCAGCAGGTGTACGAGGCGCTGGGGCTGCAGCAGCGCATGAGCGCGTCAGAGCCTCCGCCGAAGACGACCTCGGGCGTGCAGGCCGCGCCCACGGGCCGCCGCGTGCTCGTCGTCGACGACAGCGAGCTCGCCCTCTCACTCGTGCAAGACGGCCTCAGCAACCATGGCTACGAGGTCGCCGCTTTCAACGACCCGTTCCTCGCGCTCGAGCAGCTCGACGTCGTGAAGCCCGACCTCGTGCTCACCGACCTCGACATGCCCGGCATCGACGGCGCTGAGCTGTGCCGCCGCATCAAGAGCGGCCCTCGCCGCGAGCTGCCGGTACTCATCCTCACGGCGAACGACGGCGACGCGCAGCGCGTGGGCCTGTTGAAGGCCGGCGCTGACGACTACGTGCACAAGGGCGCCTCGATGGAGGAGCTCGCCGCTCGCGTCGAGTCCGTGCTGCGCCGCACCTCGCAGACCGAGCGCATTCGCCGGCTGTTCGCCCGCTACACGTCCGACGCCGTCGTCGAAGAGGTGCTGCGCGGTGGCGACATCGCGCTGACGGGCGAGAAGCGGGTGGTGACGGTGCTCTTCGCCGACATTCGCAACTTCACGGGCTTCGCCGAGACGCAGCCGCCCGAAGAGGTGATGGCGCGGCTCAACGACGTGCTCGGCCGGCTCGCCGACGTGGTGCTCGCGTGGGGTGGCACGCTCGACAAGTTCCTCGGAGACGGGCTCATGGCCGTGTGGGGCGCGCCCGTTCGCCACGACGATGACGTGCAGGCCTCGGTGTCGGCCGCGCTGCAGATGATGGCGGAGGTGCGAGAGCGCAACGCCGGTCGCCCCGCCGCCGAGCGCCTCGAGCTGGGCCTGGGCCTCAACACCGGCCCCGTCATCGCGGGCAGCATCGGCTCCACGCGGCGCACCGAGTACACCTGCATCGGCGACACGGTGAACGTCGCCTCACGCCTCTGCGCGCTCGCCGGGCCCGGTGAGATTCTGGTGGGCGGCGGCACCGCCGAGCAGCTGCGTCGCTTCGGCCCCCTGGAAGAGCTCGCGCCCGTGCGCGTGAAGGGCCGCACCGCCCCCGTGCCGTTGTTCAAGGTGACAGGCGCGCTCAACGAGTCGCTCGAGGCATCACGACGTTTCTGACAAGGCGGAGGTTCACGTGACGACGACGTACACGGCAGAGCAGCTGAAGAAGAACCGCGCGTCGATGCTGTTGCTGGGCGGCGGTGAGGCTGACCGGCGCGCGTTCGCGGTGGCGGCAGCGCAGTCGGCGCCAGGCGAGCCCTTCATCGAGGCGAAAGAGCCGGCGCAGGTCGCCCGGGCGCTCAAGAGCCAGCGCGGCATCGTCTACGTGCCCGACATCACCACCGTGCCCGCCGCGACCCAGCGAGAGCTCGTGCGCGTGCTGCGTGAGCAGGAGGAGCGGCCCCGCTTCGCCCTTGGCCTGTCGACCTCTGTCGAGACCGCCGTCGAAAAGGGTGGGCTCACCGATGACCTTCGCTACTGGCTCCGGACGGCCACCATCGACGTGCGCAAGAAGGGCCGCTGACGAGCCTTGAATCACCGCGCTCCCTCTGGAAAAGAGGGAACTACAGGAGCCTCACACCATGTCCGCAGACGCCTTCGACGATCGCCGCAAAGCCCTCGAGGATCAGTTCTTCAAGCAGCAGAACGAAGCCGCCCTGCAGAAGCTGAAGGACCAGCAGGCCCGCGCCGCCACCAAAGAAGAGATCACCCGGCTCACCGGCATCTCGAACCCGGCGGTGCTCGACGCGCTCTCGGCGCTCAAGCTCGGCGGCGCTGCCGTCATGGTGATGTCGATGTTCCCCCTCGTGGAGATGGCGTGGGCCGACGGCAAGGTCGACGACAAAGAGCGTCGCATCATCCTTCAGCAGGCCGAGAACGTCGGCATCGCGAAGGACTCCGAGGCGGCGCTGTTGCTCGCCAGCTGGCTCGACGCGAAGCCCGAGCTCTCGTGGCACGGGCTGTGGGCCGACTACGTGTCCGAGCTGGTGAAGAAGATGAAGGTCGAAGACCGCGAGCTCTTGAAGAATGAAGTGCTCGGTCGCGCGCGCCTCGTCGCCGAGGCCTCGGGCGGCCTGTTGGGCGCGGGCTTTGCCGTGTCGGGCGCCGAGAAGAAGGTGCTGCAGAAGCTCGAGACCGCCTTCGCCGGCTGACGTTCGCAAGCCCCTCAGCGTCGTCGCTGGTGCGGTTGCAGTAGCATCACCGCCATGAGCTGGTCGGCGGTGTTTCTCGCGGTGGTGCTCGTGGCTTCACCGCCGCCGCGGCGGTTCAATGCCGAGCCCATCGGGTTCGGCGTCGGCGGGCTGGTGGCGGCCGGGCTTGGCGTGTGGCGGCTCACGGTCGCAGACCAGCTCTACAGGCGGCTCGGCATGGTCTCTTCCACCGCGACGTCGGCGCAGGAGGCTGCGCTGTTGCTCAATACGGCCCAACGCCTCGTGGTCGAGGGGAAGCGTGAGACGTTCGCCGGTGGGGCGCTGCTGTTCGTCGGAGGCGCTGTCGCCCTCGCGTCGGCCCTCTGGTTCTTCGTGGAGGGGCCCTCGACCCGTGACTGGTTGGTGAGCGTGGGGCCTCAGGGCGTGTCGGTCGCGACGAAGTTCTAGGAGGCGCTCGATGAAGCGATTGCTTCACCTGGTGACGGGCTTCTTCTTCGTCACTGCCATCGGGGGCGGGTTCACCTGTGGCGGTCGCTTCGATGCCCGGTACGGCGAACTCTGTGACTCGTTGTGCCCGTGGCTCGATGGCGGCACGGCCGATGGCGGGAGTGTGGCGGGCGGCGCTTCATCGGCAGGAGGCGGTGGCGCGGCGGGCGGTGCCGTTGCGTCGGGTGGTGGAGTCAGCGTCGGCGGCGGTTTCAGCGCTGCTGGCGGAGTGGCGAGTGGTGGAGGCGCGAGCGCGGGCGGCTTCAACGCGTCGGGCGGAGTGACGAGTAGTGGAGGCGCGAGCGTGGGCGGCGGCTTCAACGCGTCGGGCGGAGTGGCGAGCGGTGGAGGCGCGAGCGTGGGCGGCGGCTTCAACGCGTCGGGCGGAGTGGCGAGCGGTGGAGGCGCGAGCACTGGCGGCGGTGCCGGGTCGACGCTCGATGCGGGCTGCCTCGGGGCGGGCACCATCTGCACCTCGGGTCAGTGTTGCTCCGACCTCATCTGCGAAGGTGGCGGGCAACCCGTCTGTCGCGATCTCCGAGGCTCCATCGATGGCGGTGGTGGCGGGGCCGGTGGTGGCAGCGCAGGTGGTGGCGGGAGCCCGCTCTGCCCGCTCCAGGACCTCGGGCAACCGTGCCTGATGGCCGCTGATTGCTGCAGCAATTGCTGCAACAGCCTGAAGCTGTGCGCCCTGCTGACGGCGGGAAGTATCTGTCTTTAAGAGTCTGAATTTGCTGGTGTTTTTGGTGCCCTGAACACACGGAAGGTCGTTGCAACAGGCCTCTAGCCAAGGTACTCAAGCCCGTTTCCGCACGCGCGACGATTTCCCGTCTGCGCCCCCGCGAAAACGACATGTCCGACGACGTCAAGACGCCTGAAGCTCCGCCGCCTGCACCGCCTCCGCCCTCTTCTCCGAACGACATCGGCAACGTCGAGCCGATCTCCATCGAGCACGAGATGGAGGAGAGCTACCTCGCCTACTCGATGAGCGTCATCGTCGGGCGCGCGCTGCCCGACGTGCGTGACGGCCTCAAGCCCGTTCACCGCCGCGTGCTGTACGCGATGCACGAGCTGTCGAACACGTACCGCCAGCCGTACAAGAAGTCGGCGCGCGTGGTCGGTGACGTCATCGGTAAGTACCACCCGCACGGCGACCAGTCGGTCTACGACGCCATCGTTCGCCTCGCGCAGCCGTGGTCGATGCGCAACCCGCTCGTCGACGGGCAGGGCAACTTCGGCTCCATCGACGGCGATTCACCAGCCGCCATGCGTTACACCGAAGTGCGCATGGAGCGTCTCACCGACGAGATGCTCGCCGACCTCGACAAAGACACCGTCGACTTCGGGCCCAACTACGACAACACGCTCACCGAGCCGCTGGTGATGCCGTCGCGGTTTCCGAACCTGCTCGTCAACGGCAGCGACGGCATCGCGGTCGGCATGGCGACGAAGATTCCGCCCCACAACCTGGGCGAGGTCATCGACGCGACCGTGCACCTCATCGACAACCCGAAGGCGGTGCTCGGCGACCTGATGACGTTCGTGAAGGGCCCCGACTTTCCCACCGCCGGCATCATCGCGGGCCGTGACGGCATCGCGCGGGCGTACTCGACGGGCCGTGGCTCCATCACGCTGCGCGCGCGCGCCGAGATCGAGAAGGAGAAGGGCGACAAGGAGCGCATCGTCGTCACCGAGATCCCCTTCCAGCTGCGCAAAGAGAAGCTCGTCGAGCAGATCGCCGACCTCGCGCAGGAGAAGCGCCTCGAGGGCATCAGCGACATTCGCGACGAGAGCGACCGCAACGGCATTCGCATCGCCATCGACATCAAGCGCGACGCGATGGCCGACGTGGTGCTGAACAACCTCTACAACCTGACCGGCATGCAGGCGACGTACGGCATCGTGCTGCTCGCCATCGACCAGGGCCAGCCGAAGGTGCTGACGCTCAAAGAGATTCTCGAGCGCTTCATCGGCCACCGCCGCGAGGTCGTCACCCGCCGCACGCGCTTCGAGCTGAAGAAGGCGAAAGAGCGCCTGCACATCGTCGAAGGTCTGCTCGTCGCCACCATCACGCGCGACTTCCTCGACCACATCATCGCCGTCATTCGCGCCTCGAAGGATCCCGACGAAGCGCGCTGGGGCCTGATGAACATCGCCTCGCCCGCGCTGTACGAGAGCGCCACCTACGCGAAGCTGCCGAAGGTCGACCTCGCGGCGCTCAAGAAGTCCATGGAGCTGCTCGCCTCGCGCGCCCGCGGCGTCGAGCCGAAGTACGCCGGCATCAGCCGCGCCTACGAGCCGGGCTTCAGCGAAGAGCAGGCGAAGAACATTCTCGAGATGCGCCTGCAGCGGCTCACGGGCCTGCAGCTCGAAGAGCTGTTCACCGAGCTCATCGATCTCGTGCGCACCACCGCGCGCCTCGAAGACATTCTGCAGAACGAGTCGTCGCTGCTGAACGTCATCAAGACCGAGCTGAAAGACGTGCGCGAGAAGTTCGCCGACCCGCGCCGCACCGAGATCACCGGCGACCTCACCGAGATGCGGGTCGAAGACCTCATCGCCGAAGAGGACATGGTCGTGACGCTGTCGCACGCCGGCTACATCAAGCGCACGCCGCTCACCGAGTACCGCGCGCAGAAGCGTGGTGGCCGCGGCAAGACGGGCGCGACCACGAAGGAAGATGATTTTCTCACCGACATCTTCATCGCCTCGACGCACGCGTACGTGCTGCCGCTCACCAACCGCGGCCGCCTGTACTGGCTCAAGGTGCACGAGATTCCCGCAGCGAGCCGCACCTCGAAGGGCAAGCCCATCGTCAACCTGGTGCAGTTCACCGATGGCGAGAAGCTGGCCCAGATGCTGGTGACGAAGGAGTTCGTCGAGAACCAATTCGTGCTCTTCGTCACCAAGAAGGGCACGGTGAAGCGCACCGACCTGACCGCGTTCTCGAACGTGCGCGCCTCGGGCATCGCCGCCATCACCATCGAAGACGGCGACGCGCTGGTGGCCGTGAAGATCACCGACGGCACGAAAGACGTCCTCATCTCGACCGCGCAGGGCATGTCGATTCGCTTCAACGAGACCGAGGTGCGCTCCATGGGCCGCACGGCCGTTGGTGTGAAGGGCATCACGCTCGAGGCCGATGACGAGGTGGTGAGCGCCGAGGTCGTCGAGAAGGCCACCACGCTGCTCACCGTCACCGAGAACGGCTACGGCAAGCGCACGGTCGAAGAGGAGTACCGGGTGCAGGGCCGCGGCGGCAAGGGCATCATCGACATCAAGACGACCGACCGGAACGGCCGCGTCGTCGGTGCCGTGCAGGTGCGCGACGAAGACGAGGTGATGATCGTCACCACCTCGGGCGTGCTCATTCGCATGAAGGTGAAGGACATCTCGGTCATCGGCCGCAACACCCAGGGCGTGCGCCTCATCACCCTCGACGGCGCCGATGAGAAGGTCGCCGGCATCAGCCACGTGCCCGAGGTGAAGGACGACGAGCTGGGCGGTGAAGGTGGAGACGGTGAAGGCGGCGAGGGCGAGGGCGAGACGCCTGCGGCTCCTGCGACGCCGGCACCCGAGACGCCTCCGACCGAGAGCTGACGAAGCCCTCGTTCGATGTTCGACGGCCCGCGCTTCTCTTTCGAGGAGGCGCGGGCTTCGTCGTTTCGGGCTCAGCGGGAGTCGTCGGCGTTCGGCGCGATGAGCGTCTGGGCTCTCGCTTGCTTCTCCGCGAGCAGGCCTCGAGCACCTTGGGTCTCGTCATGCATGGGCCGAAGCCGAGCACTCGAGCGCGTCCTCACGCCCGCGCAGTGTCGGCTCAGCGCGATGGCCCGCGACGTTCCATGAGCGAATCGCCGCACGTCTCGCCACCGTCGCACTGCGCGTGCTGAGCACTCGAGCGGCTCTCCACCGCTCATGAAGGTCGTCCATCACGCCCGCGCAGTGTCGGGTCAGCGCGATGTACCAGGCGCGAATCGCCGCACGTCTCGCCACCGTCGCACTGCGCGCGGCCGAGCAGTCGAGCGGCTCTCCACTGCCGATGGAGGTCGTCCTTCACGCCCGCGCACAGCGGCGTACCACGCACGAATCGTCGCACGTACAGTCGCGCCACCATGGCCCTGCGCGACGAGCTGACGCCGTTGACCCACGATGGCCGAGTCGGCCTGGTGCTGAAGAAGGCCCGCGAGAAGGACCCGTCGCTGGCCGAGCTCGAGCGTGGCGCCGCGTTCGACCGGCGCATGGCGGGCGTCGCCACCTTCGTCGACCGTGACGGCGCGCGCGTGGTGCGTGAACTCTCGGACCCGTCGCGCACCGTGCGCAGCCTCGCGATGGTGTTGGCGCCGCTCGTCTGTGACGACGACCAGGCGCAGCGCGCGCTCGAGCTGGCGTGGGCGCTCAAGGGCGAACGGCGGCTCATGCTCGGCTTCGTGCGCCGCAAGCGCCGCCCCGTCGTCGACCGGTTCCTCGAATGGCTGCACGACGAAGGCCATCACCGCGAGCTCATCGACGCCCTCTCGTTCGGCAGTGAAGCCTCGGTTCGAAAGTTCCTGCCCGTCGCGCTCGAGCGGCCGAGCGCGCGGTTCTGGCAGGGCATGGCGACGCAGCATGCGGCGTTGTTCGTCGAGCTGATGCTCGACCGATGGCGCGCCCACGAACGAGAGGCCGACCCGGTCACCCGGCAGCTCACGGCGCGGTTTCATCCCGTCGTCGTCGAGAAGGCACCCGCGCAGGCGCTCGCCTGGTGCCGCGTGCTGCTCGAGCATGGCGTTCGCCCCCATGACGAGGTGTGGCGCCGGCTGCTGCGCAAACAGCTCGACGCGTGCGTGAAGCTGGCCATCGAGTTCAACGTTCCGCTGCCAGTCGACGCGCTGTGGAAGCGTGGTCATCGCATCTCGCTGAGCGCGCTCGCCGACTTGATGCGGCACGCGCCCCAGGTGTTCGGAGGTGTCGGCCCGTGGGTGAAGGAGCTCCCTGAAGACGCCAGCCGCGCGCTCGCCGATGCGTGGTGCTCGGTCGCAGAGAAGCACCCGAAGCTGGGTGCGCACCTGCTCGCGCACGCGACGGTGAACGACGCTCGTGAAGCGGCCTTCATCGCGTGGAGCCGCGCGACCCGCGACGCTCAGGGCGCCATCGCTCCCGCGCAGCTCGAGCCGCTGCCGATCGATCTCGCGGAACGGGAAGCACGCCGACACGTCACCGAAGTCGAGGCGTTGCAGACCAATCCATCCAAGCGGCTCTCGGGCCGAGCGCGCTTCCTGCCGTGGGACGAGCTGAGCGCCGTGCTCAAGACCTACCTCGGTCACCCCGAAGGCGAGCTGCGCGCGGTCGCGTTGCGTGAGCAACTCTCCGTTCCGGGCCTGCGCCCCGACGACCTGACGCTGCCGATGAAGGCGCTCGAGCTGGTGACCGCGCGCAAGTTCGAGCAGGACCCGATTCGCGCCGCGATGTTCGAGACGCTCGGGCTGTGGCCGAAGAAGGTGTGGAAGCCAGAGCACCTGCCGAAAGTCGCCCAGGCCGTGCGTGACGCGCTCGATGCGTCCGACTGCAGTACGCAGACCGCGAGCGCCGCCGAGCGGGTGGTGGTTCGCCTCTTTGCCGTCGACGCTCCCTTCGCCGCGAAGCTGCTCACCACGCTCATCAAAGAGCGCGGCACCCTTCACGACGCCAACCTCGGCGCGAAGCTCACGCGTGACGAGGTGCGCGCGGCGGGGCCGACCCTGCTCGAGCTCGCCACCGACTGGGAGAAGTCTGAGCGCTGGCACTGGCTGCAGCTGCTCTGCACCGGCCTCGGCGACAAGCTGACCGCCATCGACGGGCTGGTCGACGTGGTGCTCCGCGCGCGCGATCGGGTGCCGCACGAGGGGTACGCCGTGGTGGCGACGCGGCTGCTCGCGATGTTCGCGCCCGAGACATACGAACGAACGCTGCCCACCACCGTCGAGCGGTTCCTCTCGAGGGGCTGGTACTCGGGGCTCGCGCAGCTCGGGCAGCAGCACGGCAATCGGTTCGGCCGGCAGGTTCGGCGCCGCTTCACCCGCCGCGGCACCATTCCGAAGCCGCTCGTCGAAGGGCTCTCGGCGTCAGCCCTGAAGTTCCCGAAGCACGAGCTGGCGCCGGTGCTCGAGGCGTTGAGTGCGCGCGCGCCGACGGGGTTCAGCGAGCTGCTCCCGAAGCTGCTGAAGGGCGACGAGAGCGTGGTGATTCTGCCGGTGGTTCACGGGTTCCTGCATCGACATCGTCAGGATCTTCTCGGGAACTTTCTCGGAGACCGCGTCATCACCGGTCGCTTCGCGACAGGCACCACGCGGTGGATTCTGCCCTTCACCACCGGCTTCTTCCGATGGTCGCCCGAGCAGTCCGAGCGCTTCGCCACCTCGCTCGACGCCATCGTCGGTGACGAGAAGCGCGACACGCCGACCGTCTTCTCGGCCCTGGTGACGTGGCCCGAAATGCCGTGGGCCTCGATGGAGCGCCTCACCGCGCGCGCGACCGACAAGCGGCCCGCCGTGCAGGAGAAGACGATTCGGGTGCTCTCGCGCTGTGACGCAGGGCAGGGCGTACCGACGTTGCTCGAGTGTCTATCGGACTCGCGCTCGCGCTTCGCCATCTACGGGCTGCGACGCGCGGTGCTGCGCATGCTCCCGAGTGCGGCGGCGGCGGTGCTCTCGAAGGCGCCGCTGACGAAGGTGACGGTGGCGAAAGAAGTGATTCGGCTGCTCGGTGAGCTGCGCGACGACGGCGCGTACCGGCGCGTGCTCGAGCTGGTCGAGGGCAAGCTGCACCGCGACGTGCGCATCGCCGTGCTGCGCGCGCTGTGGGACCACCTCGACCGTGAGCCGACGTGGGTCGTCTACGACAAGGCCGTCGACGACCCCGACTGGGTGCTCGCGAGCCGGCTCGGTGACGTTCCGGCTGACCGCCTCACGAAGAAGACCGACGCGCGCCTGGCGGTGCTGCTCGCGAAGCTGGTGAATCGGCCCGAGCCCGAGGCGCGCATCGCGATTCTGCAGCGGGCGCCGTCGCTGGCGGTGGTCGATCGTGAGCGCGTCTTTCTCGCGGCGTGTCGCGCGCGGCTCGAGTCACGGCTCGATGACGAGGTGAGCGCGGCCATGGGCGCGATGCTCCATCGGTGCCAGGAGGCTGATCTGCCGGCGCTCGAGCAGGCGCTCCACGCGCTGAAGAAGGACCGGCGCATGCTCGAGGTCGCGGCTGAGCTGTTGCTCTCAGCGAGGGTGGCGAGCCGCGGGAGCTGGAAGCTGATGGCCGAAGCGGTCGAGCGGGTCGCGAGGTCGAGCCCCGTGCTCGCCACGTTGCGGGTGAAGGCTGCGGCAGCGCGTGATGACCGCGAGGTGTGGGCGAAGGCCGTCGAGGCGGTCGCGAAAGAGGGGCGCCTCGACGCCGACGTCGTCGCTGCCGCGGCGGGCTCGTCAGAGAAGCTCAAGCGGCTCGAGCTCGACCCGCTGGTGGAGCGCTTTCTCGGCAACCCCGACGCCGGTGCGCGGCGGCTCTCGCTGCTGCTGCTCGAGAAGGTGGTGGCGGCGAAGGGCTGGAGCCCCGAGCGGCTCGGCCAGCTGCGTCGGCTTCGTGAAGACGCGTCACCGTGGGTCGCGAGCGCTGCGGCGATGGTGTGGCCGCCACGTGAAGACGATCCCGGCTTCGTCGCATGAGGGCACCAGGCAGCACGGTCGACAACGAGCCGACTGCGTGTGACCTCAGAACGTCGCGACCGTCACGCACTGCTCTTGCGTGCGCGGGCGCACGGCCTCGGTGACGAGCGGAACGGCGGCGGCGAGCGCGATGGCTCCCGTGACGATGAATGGCAGCCCTGCCAGCCCGACGGCCGGCACGAAGAAGACGAGGCACATGCCGATGGTGCTGATGACGGCCGCGCCGATGGACCACGGCAGCGCTCGTTTGAACGCCGTCGCGTCGCGCTCGAACAGTGTCGAGGCGATGGCGGTTCCAAAGACGTAGCCCAGGGCACCACCCGCGATGGCGCCGAGCCCTCCGCCAATCGACTCACCCTGCCGCGGGTCGATGACCATTCCGACGAGCGCGCCCAGGTAGATGGCGATGGGCACCGTGAGCACGCCGATGCCGAAGGCGATGAGCGGCGAGAGCACGGCGCGCGCGAACAGCTGGCCCGTCGTGATGGGGGCCTGCGGCTTCGGAAGCAGTGAGGCGCTGCGGGGCGCGTCGCTGATGACGGGCGGCGGTGGAGGCGGCAGGTCGTCTGCGGGAAAGAGCGGAGGCGGTGAGAGCTGCCCGAGCGCTGCGCAGAGGACGAACGTCGTGACCATGAGGGGCACTCCACCACAGTCGCGGTCTCGTGCGCACCCGAGGCTCCTCGCTCGCCGCGAACGAGTGTCGGAAAAAGGGCGGGTTGCGTCCCTGGTTCGGCGGTCGTTTCTGGCGGCCAGAAACTTGAGGTGAGCAGCTCCCGCGCGACACTCCTGTGGCTGGTTGAAGCAGGAGGCATTCATGAGCTGGGACGTGGTGATGTTCGGGTCGATCTCGGTGCCGGAGCGCAGCCGCGAGGAGTGGCTCACGACGCCCATCAATCGGGACGAGTTCCCGTGGCTCGATGAGGTCGGCGGGGTCGACGTGACGCACGAGACGCCCGAGGCGCTGCTCGCGTTCCTCACCGACGTGCCGCTCGCGCCGCACCAGTTCTTCGACGTCTCGGCCGACTCGAGCCTCGTCACCGTGCAGGGCTACCTCAGCGAAGAGCCGTACCGCGACGTCTGCCAGGCGCTCGCGTTGCTCTTCGCCAGCGCGGCCGCGTTCGGTGGCACCGGAGAGCTCTCGTTGTTCGGCTACCAGGGCATTCGCTTCGGAGAGCGCCTCACGCTCGCGAACGGCCAGGCCACCTTCCGTCAGGCGACGCAGGAAGAGCTGGGTGAGCTCGAGCGCTCGAAGACGTTCCAGTGCGTGAACGCGCGCATTCACCAGCGCTTCGACACGCTCGTGGGCCGGCCAGAGGCGCCGACCGACGCCCGCCGCGCCACGTGGATCGTGCACCCCTTCACCGGGCGCCGGGTCAGAGCGGTCAACGAGCAGCCCAGCGAGTGAGGCGGTCGCCGAGGCTCCTGAGTCACGGACCGTCAATTGGCCGAGGCCGACCGCGGCGAACGAGCGAATCAGCCCAGCGAGTGACCCCTCAAAAGCTGATGGTCACGCCGATCGAAAACACGTTGCGCACGTAGAGCAGCTGCTCGCGGCCTGAAACCCGCTGCGGCAACACGTTCACGTACAGCGCGTACCGCACATCGAGGTCGACGTGCTCATGCACCGGCCTCACCAGCTTCAGCGTGAGCGAGCTCGAGTTCTCATCGTCCTCCACCACCTGCAGGTCGGGCGACAGGAAGATGCCGTCGGGAAAGCTCGTCAGCTGCAGCGCTCCCGTCGTCAGCAGCGTGAACTTCGCCGGCAGTCGAAAGCCCGCGGTCGCCGAGAGCCGGTGCCGTCGCAGGGTCTCGCCGTAGCTGTTCGACGTCTGGTCCAGGTACGAGTAGCCGACCGTGAAGTGAAACGGCCCGCGGTACGAGTAGCCCGCGCCCACCACGAAGAACGGGTCGAAGCGGCGCAGCACCGGCGTCTCGGCCTCATCGGGCCTCGGGTTCACGTTGCCGTTGTACGTGCGTGGGTTGAACGAGCCGAACAGCGACACCGAGTGCCGGCGATCGAACCGGTAGCGCGCGCTCAGGTCTCCCGTCGGCCCCGAGTACGAGTACGCGAAGCGCGGCCAGAAGAGGAAGCGGGTGGCGCCCACCTTCAGCCGAACGTCGATGGCGGGCGTCGGCAGGAAGTCGATGAAGGCCTGGCCGACGAGGCTCGTGTAGTCGCGGTCGGCGCCGCGGCGATCGCGCGCGTTGCCGAACAGCCCCACGTTGAAGACCTGCGCGAGCCCGAAGAGGAACTCGCCCGTCACCGAGTTCACGATGGTGTCTTCGCTGGGCAGCAGGAAGAACTTGCGGGCCGCGACGTCGTAGGTGGCGCTCAAGCGAAAGCGCTCTCCTTCGATGACGCCGTCGACGGTGCCCAGCGCGAAGAGAAACCCGTCGGGCGCCGGGCCTGCGTTGCTCGTCACGAAGTCACGCCGTGCGTTGGTGTCGAAGCCCGGGCCGACCCAGAGGCGTGAAGCTCCGCGAAGGTCGACCGCGCCCGCCCACGAAGGCAGCAAGACGGCCAGCACCAGCAGCGCTCGAACTCGGGACCTCACGCGGCGCACACTGTACGCCCGCAGACCATCGGCACCCATGGAAACGAAGAGGGCTTCGCAGACGATTGACGTCCACGAAGCCCTCGAAGTCAGCATGACGAAGCGTCTGCTCAGTCGGCGGCGGCAGCGGCGCCCGCGCCCTTGAGCGCCTTGGCGAGGTCGACCGCGCGCTGGCCGGTGATCGACATCTTCGAGATCTCGTCCTTCGAGAGGCCGTTGGTGTTCAGGTCGTACTTCGCGACCATCGTCTGCTTCGCGTACGAGACGGCGCGGTCGATGTCCTTCTTGGTGACCGTCGCGCCGGCCTTGAAGTCACGGTGATCGACGAAGCGGAAGAAGATGTCGGCCAGCTTCTTCTCGGCCGTCGTCAGCTCGGGCAGCGCCTTCTTCACGTCGGCGCGGCTGATGCGGCCGTCTTCACCACCGGCCTTCACGAGGGTCTTCGCGACGTGGTCGAGGGCGCGGTTCACATCGGCTTTGGCAATGCGGGACATGGTCTCTCCAGGTTTTGACTGCGAGTGGTGAATGCAGACGACAGACACGGCAGGTGTGACGGGTGTGCAACGGAAGGGTCAGCCGGCGTCCCAGCCGAGGTTGCGCTGCAGCGGCATCATCAACACCGCCAACGCGTTGAGCAGCTCGAAGTCGCCCGACGCCTTGACCTCGCCCTTCGTCACCGCATCGACGGCGTCGAGCGTGCCAGCGACGAAGGCCTCGAAGGCGGGCTCCTGAAAGACGAGGCGAAGGCCAGCCTGCTTGTCGAAGCCCTCACGAATCGGGTCGGGGTCGGCGAAATGAAGGGTCCACTGGCCGCCGGTCTTGCCGCGTACGTCGAAGGCGACGCTGCCCTGCGTGGCGAGGAAGTCGTCGAAGCGGTGAACCACGAGCCCTGGAAGGAGCCGGCCAAAGAAGTCCTGCGTCATCGACACGAACCCTCCCAAAGCGACCGCGAGGCGCGCATTGGGCCATCGCGGTTGGCTGATCACAAGCCCCAACGGCAAAAATCCCGAGGCCGATTTTCCGGCCTGGAAGCCCGGTCGTCCTTATCCGTTCGGCTCCATGAACCGAGCTCTCGTTGCGTTGCTCCTGGCGTTCGTCACGGGCTGTGGCCCCATCACCTTCACGACCACCGTTTCGGGCGAAGGCACGGTGCAAGGCAGCCCGCTCGGCGCGTTGCTCAGCGCGTTCCCCAGCATCGGCGGCTTCGCGAACATCGACTTCGCGCAGAACCAGGACTTTCAGAACAACAAGACGACGCGCGAGATGGTGCGCAGCGTGAAGGTGACGTCGCTGGTGGCGCGCATCAAGAGCCCCGCGTCGGCGAAGCTCGACTTCATCGACTCGCTCGAGCTCACCGCGAAGGCCCCCGGGCAGAGCGACGTCGTGTTCGCGAAGAAAGAGAACATTCCCGCGGCGGCGACGATGCCTCCGAACTCGACGGTGACGTTCGACCTCGTCGGGGTCGAGCTCGCGCCGTACGTGAAGCAGCCGTCGATGACGCTCGAGCTGTCGGGCAAGGGCCGGCAGCCTCCGCAGGACACGACGCTCGAGGTCTCGGTGCAGCTGCAGGTCGGAGCGTCGCCCTTCTGATTCGGTGGCGCGTGATGCGCGAGGGCGGCACAACGGGCCGATGATTCGTTTCGACGACCGCTTCGTGCGCTCGCTGCCGGCTGACGGAGAGTCCGCGAACCTCGTGCGTCAGGTGCGCGGCGCGGCGTACTCGAAGGTGCAGCCGACGCCGGTGTCGAAGCCGACGATGCTCGCGTGGGTGCCCGAGGTGGCGCGGCTGGTGGGGCTGCCCGATGCGCCGACGGACGAGTGGACGAAGGTGCTCGCGGGGAACGCGTTGTTGCCGGGCATGCAGCCGTACGCGGCCTGCTACGGCGGGCACCAATTTGGAAACTGGGCGGGGCAGCTCGGCGACGGGCGCGCCATCACGCTTGGTGAGGTCATCGCTCCCGACGAGTCGCGTTGGGAGCTGCAGCTCAAAGGGCCCGGGCCCACGCCGTACTCGCGTCGCGCCGATGGCCGCGCGGTGCTGCGCAGTTCGTTGCGTGAGCTCGTGTGCAGCGAGGCGATGTTCCACCTTGGCGTGCCGACGACGCGCGCGCTGGCGCTGGTGGCGACGGGCGATCAGGTCGAGCGAGATCTGCTCTACGACGGCAACGCGCGCTTCGAGCCGGGAGCCATCACCACGCGCGTCGCTCCGTCGTTCCTTCGGTTCGGCACCTTCGAGCTGCCGGCGTCGCGCGGCGACAAAGAGCTGTTGAAGAAGCTGGTCGACTTCACGGTGACGACGTTCTTTCCGTCACTGGGCGCGCCGTCACCAGAGACGTACGTGCGCTTCTTCGCCGAGGTCGTGCGTCGCACCGCGGTGCTGATGATGGAGTGGCAGCGCGTCGGCTTCGTGCACGGCGTGATGAACACCGACAACATGTCGATCCTCGGGCTCACCATCGACTACGGGCCGTACGGCTGGCTCGAAGGCTTCGACCCGGAGTGGACTCCGAACACGACCGACCTTCCGGGCAAGCGCTACGCGTTCGGAAACCAGCCGCAGGTCGCCCAGTGGAACCTGATGTGTCTGGCGAACGCGCTGTTCCCGCTCGTGGGTGAGGCCGCGCCGCTCGAAGACGCGCTCGAGGCGTACGCAGACCTCGCCGCCGCGGAGCAGCTGTCGATGATGCGCAAGAAGCTCGGGCTCGCGGGTGATGACCCGAAGGATCGGGAACTGATGCGCGACTGTTTCCGAACGCTGATGTCGACCGAGACCGACATGACGCTGTTCTATCGGCTGCTCGCGCGCGTTCCTGCGGCGTCGGTGAACGCGCCCGATGACGCGCTCGTCGCTCCGCTGGCCGAGGCGTTCTATTCGCCCGAGCAGGTGAAGGGTGACGTGCTGGCTGGCTTCGCCGAGTGGCTGCGTCGCTATCTGGCCCGTGCGGGGCCCGATGATGCAGCTCGCGCGAAGACGATGAACGCGAGCAACCCGCTCTACGTGCCGCGAAACTACCTCGCGCAGACGGTGATTCAGGCGGTGGAGCAGGGCGACCCGTCGCTGCTGGCGGAGTGGCTCACCGTGTTGAAGCAGCCGTACGTCGAGCAGCCGGGCATGGAGCGCTGGGCGAAGAAGCGGCCAGAGTGGGCGCGGCACCAGCCCGGCAGTTCGATGCTCTCGTGCAGTTCGTGACGTGCTCTGGTGTCGCTCGTGCGTCGGGTGTTGCCGTGGCTCCTCTCGGTCGTGGTGGTCGCGCTGGCCGGTCGCGAGTTCGCGTCGATGAGCGACTACGGGTTGGCGTTGGCGGGCTGGTTCGTCGGAGCCGTCACGCTGCTCGCGCTCGCACTCATCTGGACGACGCACTTTCACTTCATGGGTGCCCGCTGGCCGCGGCTGGTGTTCGTCGTGCTGGCAGGGCTCACGCTGCTCGGCATCGTGGGCGGCTTCAGGAACACGCTCGCGCGAATCATCGACGACGCTCCGGCGAACATCTCGGGGTTCTTCGTCGACCTCGCCCATCGCCGGTCGCTGCGTGACGTGACGTTTCGCTCCGAGCGGCTGGGCGTGGCGTTCGACCATCGGTCGGGTGGCTGGGCGAGCGGCACGCCCGAGACGTATTCGGTCACTGAGACCGACGCCGGCGTCGTGTTCGAGCCTGCTGGTCGCGGGCTGCTCGTCGTTCATCGCAAGGCGCCAGAGGTCGAGTTCCTGGATGCGTTGTAGGCCGACTACGGGCCGACGTGTCACTGTGAGTTCTTCCTGAACGGGTTCCTCGACGGCGAGCAGGTCGCGCCGGTGCACCTGGCTGCGGGAATGGTGTTCGCCATCGCCGACTCGAGCATTCAGCCCGCGGTGCCCACGGCGAAGCGCCTGACCGAGGTCTTCATCTACGACCCGGCGGTGCCTGACCGGTACGCGGCCGTGTGGGTCGAGCAGCGGCTGTCGTTCGCAGACGGCGCGGCGATGGCGTGGGCGCCGAGAGAACCGGGCGCTGTCGTGCGGTGGTTCGAGACGCTGCGGTTCATTCGTGTGCGCGACTGACTGCGTCGAGCACCGCCCACGCGAGGGCCCACGCGCGCGGCGTCACCAGCTCGAGGGCCTCGAGGTAGAGCCGATTCATCTCGCCGCGCTTGAGCTGCCAATGCGTCTTCACCTCGGCGCCGAACTCGGTGAGCGCAGGCCCGAAGGTCGCGAAGCCCGGCACGTCTTCTGGTGCGCACGGTGAAGGCGAGTGCGCGGCCCACTTCGTCGCGCCCTGCGGCGTCAGCATCCAGCTCGGCTCGCAGGCGAATGGCTCGAAGGTGAGCCTGAAGTGGAACAGCTTGCCGCCGCCGCGTGGGTGAAGAATCGAGCCCTGCGCCATCGTGATGGTGCGGCCGTTCGAAGCACCAATGAGCTCGAACTCGTGAATGGTCGGAGTGCCCTTCACCGTGAGTCCGTGCGCGGTGGCGAAGGCGATGAGGTCGTTCACGGGAAGCTCCCTTCACTGCTCGAAGCAATAGAGCCTGTTGTCACTCGCACACGCGACCGCGCCCAGGCCGCTCCACTTCTCGGTCGGCACATCGACGATTCCGTACAGCCCGGTGGCGTTTTGCGTGGACCACCGTCGACAGGTCGTGTCGCGCATCGGCATGGGCAGCTCGGCGCCGCCATCGAGCAACGTGCCCGTCCACACCTGGCGCTTGTCGAACAACGCGAACACATGACCAGTCTCGTCTTGATCGATCGGCGATCTCGGAGCCCCCGCCAGCGAGGCGCGATCATCGAACGGGCGCAGCACCTTTCCCCGCGCGTCTCGCGTGCGCATCACCCAGGGGCCGTTGCCGGTGAACCGCTCCACCGCGTTGATGCGCTGACCCGCCTCGGTCACGTCCGAGAGGAACGCCAGGTACGAGCCCGAGAGCCCCGCGTCTGCCGCGAGCGCCTGGCACTTCGCATCACCACCATCGAGCCCACCGAAATCACCTGTGAACGTCTGCGAGGTGGCGAAGACGAACTTCGCGTTCGCGGGAAACGGCTCATCGGCCCCGCGGCAGACCTTGAACTCGGGTGAACACGTCTCTCCCGTCTCGCACCGCGCGCACACGCTTCCGCGGACGCCACAGAACGCCGTGTCATCGCCCCCATGACACGTGCCTGGATCCGACGGCGTCGCGAACGTGCAGCAGCCCTCGCAGGTGATCGTGGTGCACGGCTTCGGCCCGGGGCACGCGGTCATGAAGAGCAACACCCCAGAGAGGAATCGTCTCACGCCCGCCACTCTGCCACGTGCGATGCTGTCGCTCATGGCCTGTTCGGAGTGCGGCGCGGACCGAGGGCACCTCTTCGGGTGCACCCAGTCGACCATTCAGATTCGAACGCCAGAGGCTCCGACGCTCGGCGAGCGAATCGCGCAGGATGAAGCCGCGGCCGTCGCTCCCAGCGCCTTCGAGCAGTACCGGCTCTTCGCATTTCCGCTCGCGTTCGTCGTGATGTGGCTCTTCTCGGGCAGCGGCTTCGGGCGCTTCATTCTGCGGACCTTCTTCGGCATGTGGCTGCACGAGCTTGGGCATGCCTCGGCGTCGTGGCTGACGGGCCGCTGGGCGCTTCCAGTGCCGTGGTTCACCTTCTCGTTCGACCGGCAGCTTCTTGTCTCGCTCCTCATGTTCGGCGGAGCGCTCGCGCTGATGAACTTCGGCCGCAAACGAGAATCACCGACCACCATCGCGCTCGGTGCGGTCTGGTTCTTCGCGACGCTCGCGGGCCACCTCGCGCCGAACTCGTTTCAGCAGCCGTTCTTCATCTTCGGCGGCGAGGCCGGCGCGATGACCTTCGGCGTGCTCGTGGCGTGCGGGTTTCTCGTGCGCAGCCCGCTCAAGCTCTTTCAGGGCGGTCTTCGCTGGGGCTGGCTCGTCATCGGCTCGGCGAGCTGGGCCGACGCGATGCGCCTGTGGTGGACGTGTCGCACCGACGACTCGGCGATTCCCTTCGGCCTCGAAGATGGCTCACCCTCGGACGCGACGAGACTGGTCGACGAGTTCGGGTGGGACCAATGGCAGATGGTCGACCGCTTCGTGCTGGTGGGAGAGGTGACGCTGGCCCTCGCGCTCGTGGCCTTCATCGCCGCGCTCGTGCGCGAACGGCTCACCCCACCGACACCTGCTTCACGCCCTGCTTCTTGAGCCACTCGGCGACGCGCTCGCGATGGTCGCCCTGAATGACGAGCGCTCCTTCGTCTTCGATGGAGCCGCCACACCCGAGCGCGCCCTTGAGCTGCTTCAGCCACGCCTCGCGCTCTTTCGGTGACAGCGCGAGCTGCTCGATGACGGTGACCTCTTTGCCGTTGCGGCCTGCGCGCTCCATGCGCACCACGGCCTTTGGCGGAGCCTTCTTCTCTTGAGCCGGCTTCGCTGTCTTCGGAGCAGGCCCCGCAGGCAGCGCGTCTTTGAGGCCCTTCAAAGCGCCGAACGGGTTGTGAGACAGCGCGGGCGCAGCGTCGGTGGGAATGCGCTTCTTCTCGTCGCTCACGTCAGTGCCCGTGGCCTTCGTGCCCTTCGTCCATCGGCGGTGGCTCGGGCAGCGCCTTGAACCACGGCGCGTTGATGTCACCATTCCCGACGACCATGCCGAGAATGAAGCCTGCCGACGGCCACGTCTCACGGCCGTTGAGCAGCACCAGCGGCGTGCCCTCGAGGTTGTAGCGGCGCGCATAGGTGATGTCGTCGCGCAGCTTCACCTGGGTCTCGGGCGAGTTCACGCAGGCCAGGAGCGCCTCTGGGGTGCGACCGGTCACCTTCGCGGCCAACTCGAGCACGGTGTCAGACGAGCGCAGGCTCTGCTGGTTCGCGAAGAGCGCCTTGCGCACGTCCCAATACAGCGGGTGGTCTTCGGAGCAGATCTGCACCTTCGCGCCGACGCAGCGAATGTCTTTCGTCGAGTCCTTCTGGCCGGGCTTCTCGCAGCCGTCGTCGACGAGCGGAAACACGCGGGGCTCGATGGAGAGCTTCTCGGCCGGCGCGGCGCCACGCAGTTCTTCCAGCGACTCCTCGAAGATGGCGCAGTGCGGGCAGAGCACGTCTGAGAACTCGACCACCTTCATCGGGGCGTTCTCCGAGCCGTGACGAACGCGCACCTTCAGGTCGCTCACGTCTTTCGCAGAGGCGCTGAGCCACTTCTGCCGGGCGGCGGCCGTCACCATCGCCTCGCGCTTCGGCAGGTGCATGAGGTTGTCGATGAGCTGCTCCTCGGTCGTGCCCGCGAGGCGCGTCACCGTGCCGGCCTTCGGCGTGTTGCCACCAGGCACGAGCATCACCAGGAACGACGGAGCCCCGACGATGAAGAGCCACGCCACGCCGCCCATGAGCAATTTCTGATCAGGCATTCGTGGGCCGGGCAGCAGCATGAACGCGGCGAACGCATAGACGAGCACGAGGCCGTAGGTGCCCAGGCAGGTGATGCACACTGCGCGCGCTTCGAAGCTGGCGCCAGCGAAGACGATGACCGAGACGATGCCCGCCAGCGCCCACACCTTCACGCTCGCCGCGTGCACCTGCCAGTCGTCGGTCGACTGCTTGTACCAGAGCAGCGCGACCAGCAGTCCGGCCGCCATGCCCCAGACGACGCCAAGGCCAGCCACCGGCATGCCGAAGAGGTCGTGCAGCGCCGACGAGAACTTCGAGTTCCACACCGTGGCGCAGTTGACGGTCTCGTTGATGGAGCACGACACCTTGCCGCCGTTGCGAACCACCAGCAGCTCCATCCACTGGTAGACGGCGAGACCGGCGGTGGCCAGGCCCGAGGCCAGAAGCACCCCGAGGGATGCGGTGGACGGACGGGCGGGCGTCGATGGCGTGCTCACGCGGGCGCCTTATATACGGACTCCATGGCTCCGCCTGCCGCACAAACGACCGAGTATCGGGCTGCACAAGACACCTGCGCCCTGGTGGACCTGGCGTCGCGACAGCAGCTGCGCGTCACCGGCCCAGACCGCGTCTCGTTCGTGCAGGGCATGGTGACGAATGACGTCGAGAAGCTCGCGGTCGGGGCCAGCTGCCACGTGGCGATGCTGACGGCCAAGGGCGCGATGGTGGGCGATGGGCGCGTGGTGAAGTTGGCCGACGAGCTGCTCATCGACACGGGCGCGGGCTTCGGGCCGACGGTGCGTGACTTCTTGAACAAGTACCTCATCAGCGAGGAGTGCGAGGTTGTCGACGCTCCCGACGTGGCGGTGCTGGGGCTTCTCGGGCCACAGGCGGCGACGTGGCTGGCCGCGATTCCCTCGGAGCAGGTCATCACCTCGATGCCCGGGCTGCTCGGCAGTGGGCTGGACGTCATCGTCAAGCGTGAAGGGCTTGGGCAGGTGAAGGCCGCGCTCTCGGCGCTGCCGGTGGTGAGCGACGAGACGTTCGAGGTGCTGCGCGTCGAGGCCGGCGTGCCGAAGTTCGGCGTCGACATGACCGAGACGACGATTCCCCTCGAGGCGAACCTCGAGAAGGCCATTCACTACCAGAAGGGTTGTTACATCGGGCAGGAGGTCATCGCGCGCGCCACGTACCGCGGGCAGATGAACAAGAAGCTCGTGGGGCTCTTGCTGGGGCAGGCGCTGGCCGAGAAGGGCGCTGAGGTGAAGCTCGCCGACAAGCGCGTGGGCCGCATCACCAGCGTCGTGCGCAGTGAGCTCAAGCAGCAGAACGTGGCGCTCGCGTACGTGCACCGCGACCACCTGACGGCGGGAACGGTGATGGAGCTCGCTCCGGGAGTTGTCGTCA
>JBEOKA010000414.1:0-46872 GCA_040275325.1 Myxococcaceae bacterium
CTGGGGACGCGCACGGTGTTGATCGTCGACGACGAACCGTCGATTCGACGCTGCCTCAAGCGGGTGCTCGAGCGTGAAGGCTACGCCGTGGTTGACGCCGCGACCGGAGCGGAAGCGGTCGAGGCCCTGGGCTCGAAGCCAGTCGACGTGGTGCTGCTCGACTGCGCGATGCCCGACGGCAGTGGCGTCGAGCTCGTCCCAAGGCTGCGTGCTGCGCGCGCCGGCGTGCCGATTCTCTTTCACACGGGCAGTGACGTGACGGTCGAAGATCGCCGCCTGGTCGAGGGCGTGCTGGCGAAACCCGCGACCGCTGAAGAGCTCAGCCGAATGCTGCACGGCATCACCGGTTGAAGCTTCGCGCGCTGACAGCTGCGTGATTCAGTCGCGCGCGTCTGGGCCGGGCTTCGGGGTGTCGGGTGGTTCGCAAGCTCTTCGCAGTCGTCCTCGTCGCTGCTGCGTGCGGAAAGCCGCCGCCCGCGCCCCAGGTGCCTGTCGAGGTCTGTGACAACAGCGTCGATGATGACGCCAACGGCAAGCTCGACTGCCTCGACCCCGCGTGTTTCCAGGCCGCCGCGTGCGTGGTGGTGAAGAAGGAAGATTGCGCCAACGCCATCGACGATGACGGGAACGGCGTCGCCGATTGTGAAGACCTTCGCTGTGAAGGGCAGATGTGCGCGGAGGACTGTCTCTGCCTCGGCGGGCGGAGAACGCCGACGGGCGCGGGTGGTGGCAGTGCGGGCGGTTCAGCGGCTGGCGGTTCAGCGGCTGGCGGATCAGTCGCAGGCGGATCAGTCGCAGGCGGATCAGTCGCAGGCGGATCAGTCGCAGGCGGATCAACTGCGGGCGGATCAACTGCAGGCGGATCAACTGCAGGCGGATCAACTGCGGGCGGATCAACTGCGGGCGGATCAACTGCGGGCGGATCGACTGCGGGCGGGTCAACAGCAGGCGGTTCGTCAGCGGGTGGTTCGGCAGCTGGAGGCGGTTCGTCAGCGGGTGGTTCGGCAGCTGGAGGCGGTTCGTCAGCGGGCGGCGCAGCAGGAGGCGCGATCTTCACGACCTACACGAAGTCGACCACTGCACAGGCGTGCGACCCGATGACCTCGGCGACCTCCATCGCGCCCGCGGGAGGCTTCACGGACGACTCGGCCACCGCGCTCGCGCCGCTCCCCTTCGCGTTCACCTTCTTCGGCAGCCCCGTCACGAACTACTCGGCCTCATCGAACGGAGCGCTCAGCTTCACCTCACTCATCACCACGCAGCTGGGCACCACGATTCCGCGCACCGCGTTCCCCAACAACTTCGTCGCCGTCTTCTGGGACGACCTGAACGTGAACCTCGCCTCGCGCGTGAAGGTGCAGACGCTGGGAGCGGCTCCAGCGCGGCGCTTCGTCGTCGAGTGGTCGGGCTTCGGCTTCCTCGCGGGCGGAGGCATCGGCGCCGAGCGGCTCACCTTCCAGGTGAAGCTCTTCGAAGCCACCAACGTGGTCGAGCTGCACTACTGCGCGCTGCAGGACAACGGCGGCTCCATCTCTCGCGTGTCGGGCTCGGAGGCGACGGTCGGGCTCGAGAACGCCACCGGCCTCGTGGGCCTGCAGCACTCGGCCGACCTGGCGAACGCGGTCGACACCACGACGGCGCTGCGCTTCGTCCCCGCGCCGTAGCTCACTGGTACGCGCGAGCCTGCAGGTTGAACAGGTGCGCGTACCGACCATTCGCGGCGAGCAGCGCCTCGTGCGTGCCAAGCTCCCGCAGCTTCCCGCCCTCGAGCACCGCGATGCGGTCGGCCATGCGCACCGTCGAGAACCGGTGGCTGATGATGATGGCCGAGCGTGCCGCGGCGAGCGCGCGGAACCGCTCGAACAACGCGACCTCGGCCTCGGCGTCGATGGCTGCGGTGGGCTCGTCGAGCACCAGCAGCGACGCCTGTTCGCGCATGAACGCACGCGACACGGCCAGCTTCTGCCACTGCCCGCCCGACAGCTCGTGGCCCTTCTCGAACCAGCCGCCCAGCGTCGTGTCGTACTGCTTCGGCAGCGCCTCGATGACGGCCTTCGCACCACCCGCCTCGGCCGCGCGCTCGATGGCGGGGCGGTCGTCGACGTGCGCCGGCGCTCCGAGCCCCACGTTCTCGGCCGCGGTGAACTGATACCGAACGAAGTCCTGGAACACGGCGCCGATGCGCGCGCGCAGCTCGTTCACGTCGAGGTCGCGCAGGTCGACGCCGCCCAGCCGAATGCTGCCCGACGTGGGTTCGTACAAGCGCAGCAGCAGCTTGATGAGCGTCGACTTGCCCGCGCCGTTCTCTCCCACCAGCGCCAGCTTCTCTCCCGGCGCGAGGCTCAGCGTGATGTCGTCGAGCGCCAGCTCCGACTTGCCGGGGTAGCGGAACGACACGTGGTCGAGCTCGAGCGCCATGGGCCCGCTCGGCAGGGCGATGGCCTCACCGCGCGGCTTCTCGGCCGTCGTCGGCAGCGCGAAGAAGGCGTCGAGGTTCGAGAGGAACAGCGCGTCTTCGTACATGCCGGCGATGGCGCCCAGCACTCCCTCGAACGCGCCCTGGCCCTGGCGGAAGACGGCGATGGAGAGCGTGAGGTCTCCCACCGAGACGAGCCCCTGCGCTGCGCGACCGGCGACGACGACGAAGCAGACGTAGAACGCCGCGAGCGAGAGCGCGCCCAGCACCGCGCCGTACACGAGGCGCTTGTTGGCCAGCCGTCGGTCTTCGGCGAGGAACTTCGAGAACAGCGCGCGGTAACGGCCCAGCACGAGCGGCCCCAGGCCGAACAGCTTCACCTCTTTCACCGTCGAGTCACGGGTCAGAATCCACTCGAGGTAGTTGAGCTTTCGGCCCTCGGGCGCACGCCACGAGGAGAGCTTGAAGGCCTCTCCCGACAGCTTCGTCTCGGCGAAGAACGCTGGCAGCGCGGCGGCGAGCAGCAGCACCGTGCTCCACCAGCTGATGTGCCAGAGCAGCACGGCGAAGGTCGACAGCGTGATGAGCTGCCGCACCACCGTGACGGCCGCCATCGCGAGCGAGAGCGGGCGTGAGGCCGACTCCCGCCGCGCGTTCTGCATCACGTCGTACGTGTTCGAGTCTTCGAAGTGGCGCAGCTCGAGCGTCAGCGCCTTCTCGAGCAGCCGTTCGTTGAGCAGGTTCCCCAGCCGCGCGCGAAGGAGCTCCCGCGAGAGCGCCATCAACCGCGTCGTCAGCAGCACGGCGAGCGCGAGCCCCAGCTCCCACGCCACGTAGCGCATCACCAACTGGCGCGTCTCTTCCGAGGGTGACTGCGACGCCTTCACCACGGCGTCGATGATCAGCTTGCCCACCCACGCCATGGCCGCGGGGAGCACGGCCTGCACCAGCGTCAACGCCGCCTGCGCGAGCGCGTTCACGCGGTCGGCCTGCCAGACCAACGAGAGGGCGCGGGGGAGTTGGTTGAGCAGCTCTCGGGTGGACAGTTTCCGCTCGGCCATCGTCGCCACCTAGCGCAGCGACGCACCACTCGCCCCGCTCGTTCGTCACGCACTGCCTCGTCAGGGAGGAATCGCAGCCTCGTCTTCGAAGGCATGCGCTCCGCCTCCCACCTCCGTCGTGCTGATGCCGCGGCGGTGGTGCGTGGGGCGTGAGCGCAGCTTCTTCACCTCACCACCCACCGGGCTGACTGCTGGAGCAGCGCTGGGGCTTGCACCTCCGGTCATCGGGTTCGATTCCCGATCGGTCCACTCTCATCACTGCCCTGTCCGGCGGATCCGGCACCGTGGTTGCGAGCCACGGCACTGCGGAGGTTCGACTCCTCCACGGGGCACAGGTCAGCGCTGAGTCGGGTGCGTCGGCTGCTTTCCCGACGACGGCGCACATCGCCCCAACTGGCGTTCGTCACTCCTTTCATCGGAAACTCGTTTTCCGAGCAGCGGAGGGGCAGTACGCAGGCACCGGACTTTTTCATTCCCACCACATGGGCTCGTTCAAACTCGCCAGACGGCTGCCTTCGACCTCCATTCTGACGGAGCCGTGGCTCGGCACGACCGTCACCGGCCGGCCCGTCGTCGCGCACCTGTGCAAGGAGCCCTGGGCGAAGACGAACTTCGTCACCCGCTTCGCCGGCTTTCACCGCGGCTGGCAGGGGCTGAGGCAGGCGGGGGTCGCGCCGCTCCTCGAGGTGGGCCAGGCGGCGAACGGCGGCCTGTGGGTCGTCGAGGAGTTCATCGAAGGCGAGACCGCGCGCACGCTGATGAACGCGGCGCTCTCGCAGAAGTCGCCGCTCTCGGTGGCCGAGGCGCTCGCCATCGCCCAGCAGGTCGCGCGTGGGCTGGTGACGCTCTCACGGCAGCTTCCTCCGCTGCACCACGGCGACGTGTGTGGCTCGACCATCATCATCGGCACTGACGGCGACGTTCGGCTCGGTGGCGTGGGCGTGGCCGAGGCCATCGACGCCGATGGAACACTCGGCCCTGCGCGCGCCGAGCTCTTCGTCATGGCGCCCGAGGCGCTCTCGCCGGGCAGCACGCCGCAGAGCGACGTCTTCAAGCTGGGCCTCGTCCTGCTCGAGCTGCTGACGGGCCGCACGCTGTTCGCGGGCACCTCGCACGCCGAGGTGAAGGCGCGCGCCGAGAAATACCCGGGCCTCACGCCGCAGCACTTCCCCAACTTTCCGCCCGCCGTCGCCGCCCTGCTCGCGGGCATGCTCGCGAAGGAGCCCTCGGCCCGGCCCGGCTGCGTCGAGGTCGAGAGCGCGCTGGGCAAGGCGCTCACCGCCACCGGCGCGCCAGACGACAAGACGCCGGTCGCGGGCCTGTTCAACCGGCTCTTCAAGGGCAGAACGCCGATGCTGAAGGGGCTCGAAGGCACAGAGCCGCTCGCGCTGACGCCCCTGCCCTTCCCCGCCGCCTCGGCCGCTCCGACGCAGCCCTCTGCGCAGGTGGGCGCGACCAACGCCGATGGCTCGGTCACGCTCGCGAAGGTTCGCACCACGCGCATGACGTCGGAGGAGATGGCCGTCGTTCGCGCGAACGAAGCCGCCGAGGCCGCGCGCGTCGTGGCCGCCGAGTGGGCCGCCCGCCACGCTGGGGACGACAGCAACCCGAAGGACTTCGCGCTCGGCCAGCTGCTCATCGAGAAGCAACGCATCAGCGTCGAGCAGGCCGACGCGGCGCTGCAGCAGTCGCAGTCGTTCGGGTCGACGCTCTTCTATTCGCTCTGCTTCCTCGGGCACCTCGACGAAGACGAAGGCCTGCCCTTCGCGGCCGAGCTGCTCAAGCAGCGCTTCGTCACCGGCCCGCAGCTCATCGAGCTGGGCCTCACGACCGCCAACGCGCCGCTCTTGCCACGAGAGACCGCCGAGCAGTGGCAGGTCGTGCCGCTCAAGCTCGAGGCCGGCGCGCTCACCGTCGCCATCACCGACCCCGCGCGAATGGACGTGCTCGACGAGGTGAAGCGGCGCGCGAAGGTGCGCGCGGTGAACGCGGTGCGGGCGACCGAGCGCACGCTCACCGAGGGCCTGCTGCGGGTGTACGACGGGAAGACGATGCTGCCCGAGTGGGCGCTGCCGAAGAAGGCACCGCCTGCGCCGCTGCCGCCGCGCTCGCTCGACCCGAACAACCTGCCGCCGCTCGACGAGCTGCCCGCGCTCGAAGACCTGGGGCTGCCTCCGCCCCCATCGATGGAGCCGCTGCCACCGATGCCCAGCGCGCCCACTGCTGCGCGCGCTCCGATGAGCTCGCCGCCGATGTCGCGGCCAATGCCGTCAGCGCCGCCCGCCGTCGCGCCGCCTGCGCCTGCGCCGCCGCTGCAGTCACCCAACCTGCTCGACATCACCTCGCGACTGTTCGACGCGGTGCTCTCGCTGGTGCCCGAGCGTGGGCCCGAGGGCTCGCGCATGATTGGCCTCGTGCGCGCCGTCGCGAAGCAGAGTGGCGCGACCGGCGTGCCGCTCGAGCAGCTGCGCCTGTGCGCGAAGGCCCTCGTCATCGCCACCCTGCTCGAGGGGAAGCACGCCTTCGAGACGCCGTCGCTGCCGGCGGTGTCGGCGGTGCTGGGCTCGCATTGGCGCGAGTTCGAGCCGGTGGTGAAGCCGCTGCTCGATGGCGACGAGACACCACCGGCTGATCCACGCACGGTGGTGCTGATGCTGTGCTTCTCGCTCGCCTCGTCGCTCGGCCTGGTGCCCGCCAGGTTGAATGAGGCCGCCGCGGCCATCGCGCCGATGAAGCGCCGTTACCCGCCCGCAGCCATCGCCGCACTCGAAGCCGTGCTGTCGCGCTGAAGCGTTCATCGTCGGCGCTCGACGAGGCCATCTCGCACGGCGCGGAGCCGGGCTGATCGGCAACCGCACGACTGCGGAGCCGCGCTGATCAGGCGTCCACGGCCCTCTGCTGAGCCGCGTTCCGTCAATGCTGCTGACGTTTCGCGTGGGTCCCGTGTGCGCTCCGGTAGTTGTATGTCGGCCAACCACTGGTGTAGGGCCGCCGATTCGTGGTCCTCGCCCTCCTGGCCAGCGTGGCGGTGCTGTCGGCTTTGCCCATGCCGGGCGAGGCCGAGGCCAAGCGCTTCGACGAAGCGTTCGAGCGGGGCGAGGCGCTGTACGGCAAGGGCGACTACGGCGCGGCCATCTCGCTCTTCCGCGAAGCCGACCGGCTGAAGGTGACGCCCGAGGTCGCGTTCGATCTCGCGCGCAGCTTCGAGAAGCTGGGCGACGTGGCGTTCACCACGCTCTACGACCGGCTCTACGTGGCGCGCGCCCCCGACGCGACCGACGCGCAGGACGTGGCGATTCGGGTGAGCCGCACGCTCTCGAACGCCGAGGAGGACGGGAAGAGCTACGTCGAGGTCTTCTCTCCGGGCGCGACCAGCCTCACCGTCGCAGGCCGTCACTTTCCTGCGCCACCCGCAGCCCTCTTCCTGGCCCCCGGCGAGTACGTCGTCGAGGGCACGTTCCGCAACGGCGCCACGAAGACGATGAAGCTGCAGGTGCGCGCGGGCCGCACCACGAGCGCGTGGTTCGAGCCGGTGAAGCCGCCGTTGATCAAGGCCGATGAGCAAGCGCCGGCCGAGGCGGTGCGAGTCAGCACACCCGTCACGGCGCCCACGGGTCCCTCGGGAGCGCGCATCGCCTCGTACGTCGCGATGGGCGTCGGCGCCGCAGCGCTCGCCGCGGGCCTCGTCACCGGAGCGCTGGCCAACGCCGACGCCCAGCGCGCGGCCGACGTCGCATTGACGGTGCGAGAGGCGCGCAGCGCGGCCGCCGACTCGAATGGAAAAGCCACCGTCGCGAACGTGCTCTTCGTCGCGGGCGGTGTCTCGGCGGTGACGGGTGGCGTGCTGTTCCTCGTCTCGATGCCCGAGCCCGGCATGAAGGAGCGCGCTCCGTGATGCGTGCCCTGCTCGCTTCGTTGCTGCTCGCCAGCTGCAACATGAACGTGGTGGTCGACCCCGAGGGGCACCGCTGCAACGAGCTCGACCTCTGCCCGACCGGCTACACCTGCGTGAACTTCGCCTGCCGCGAGAACGGCAGCACGGGTGGCGGCGCAGGCGGAGGCTTCGTCACCACTGGCGGCGGTGACGCGGGCGGCTTCGTCATGGGTGGCGGCGCTGCGGGCGGCGACGTGCTCGGCGGCGGTGGTGGTGGCGGCGAGCTGTGCGCCAACGTCTCGTGCTCCACGGTGCCCCCACCCACGTGCGTCGGCTCGGTCGCGCGGTCGTTCATGGCCCCGGGGCGCTGCGTGGCGTCGACGGGCCAGTGCGCGTTCGACAGCTTCGACCTCGACTGTGCTCCCGGAGCCTGTGTCTCGGGCAGCTGCCCGCTCACGGTCAGGCAGGTCGGCCCGCGCGTTCGCTTCGCCATCAACGCCATCGATCTCGCGCCCGGCTCGACGGGCAGCGCGGTGGTCGCGGTCGGCGATCGCAGCAACGTCAGCCAGTGGAACGGCACCCGGTGGACGACGGTGAACGCGCCCCTCGGCAACGTGAAGCTGAACGCGGTGAACTTCACCTCGCAGTCGACGGCGTGGGTCGTCGGAGAAGCCCGCACGGTCTGGCGCTGGGACCGCACGAGCGGCACGTTCCTCACCACGCCGGCGCCCGCGATGCCCGCGACCTCGAACCTCATCGGCGTCGACGGCATCAGCGACAGCGCCGTGCTGGTCGCCGACACCACCGGCAACTGGGCCAAGTGGAACGGCACCTCGTGGGCGAACGGCGCCCTGCCCACCACGTCGGCCTCGGGCTTCTCGATGACGAGCGTGTGGGTCGACGAGACGCAGCGCGAGCGCATCGCCGGCTCGTGCAACGACTCGGGCGGCATGCGCCGCACCTGCATGGGCTATCGCAACGCGGGCAATCCGTCGCCGACCTGGTTCGTCGACGTCGCCGCCACCGAGACCCGCGGCTGCGTGAGCGTGGGGCCCTGGGTCGACGTGCCCGACGCCGGCGGCCAGGACGCGCTCTGCGGCTTCGACGACAACGGCACCATTCGCCACATCTCGACCGGCTCGTTCCTCTCGACGTCGGGGCTCAGCGCGCTCGCGGGAGACGGCATCGTCGGCATCACCGGAGCTCCGCCTTCGGCTGGTGGCCGCGTCGTGTGGCTGCTGACGAGCTCGATTCTGGGCACCGGCCGGCTCTACCGCGTGACCGGCCCCACCACGGCCTTCCCCGTCGCGCAGCTCGACACCGAGCTCGGTGAAGAGCACCTGTCTCCTTCCGAGAGCGCGGGCGTCGTCGTGGCCGAGGTCGACCGCGTGCGAAACGTGAACAACGTCTTCTACCGGCGCACCAGCCCCGTCGACCGCACCGAGGCGCTCGACCTGGGCCTCGACTTCGGCGCCGTCACCTCGTTCAACGGAGAGCTCGCCCTGCTGGGCAAGAACGGCGAGCTCGCGGTGCAGCATGCGGGCAGCGAGGCGTACGAGTTTCGCCGGCCGCCCTCGTCGCCCCAGTACAACCTCGAAGACGCCGAGGGCCGCAACGGCGCGCTCGCGATTCTCGTGGTCGGCCGTGACGGCCTGAACGCCGGGCTCATCGGGCGCGTGAACTTCCAGGGCTACACGAGGCTCTCGACGACGGCGCCGGGCACCACGTTCCGCGGAGTCTGCCGCGCGAGCGACACCGAGGCCTGGGCCGTCGGCACGGGCGGCGCCGTCTTCTCCATCGGCGCAACGGCCGCCACCCGCGAGGCGTCCGTCACCACCAGCAGTGACTTCAACGCCGTCGATTGCCCCGTCGTTGGTCAAGCCGTCGCGTGCGGCGCGAACTCGACCGTCTGGCGGCGATCGGGCGGAGTCTGGGCTCCAGCGCCCACCTTCCCCATGCCCGGCCGCACCTTCACGAGCTGCAAGCTGGTCAACGGCGCCATCTGGGTGGCAGGCGATCAAGTCTTCGCCAGGCTCGATGCCCAGGCCTCGACGTGGACGGTGCTCGCCGCCCGAACGGGCCTCAGCCACCTCATCATTCGCGCCCCCAACGACGTCTTCGCTACCGCTGCTGCCAACACCTCGAATTTCGACGTGGTGCGTTACGACGGCACGGCCTGGAGCACCGTTCTTTCAGGGACCTCCGGCGTCCCTGGGGGGGGTGTGCAGGTAGGAGCGAGGGTGGTATGGGGTGCGTCCGCTGGCGCGTTGGTCGAAGGGCGCTGACGGGCAGACCAAAAGGGGCAGTACGCCTCGGCTACTTCCGGGGGCCGGAAATGGGTGAGTTGGATCCAAAGATCAAGATTCGCGCGCCGTTGCGTTGCGATGGCATCGGTCGTCTCGACTGCGCTGAGGACCTCGAGTCGGGCAACCGGCTGGCGGTTCGGTGGCTGCCGCTCGAGGCCAACGGCGACGCCGCGGTGAAGGCCTGCGAGAAGCTGCCTTCGCACCCCACGCTGCCCCGCATTCACCAGACCGGCTCGGTGGGCACGTCGGCCTTCGTGGCCATGGACTTCCCCGAGGGCCAGGTGTTGTCGGCGCTCGTCGAAGACCGCCTCGACATCGACATCGTCATTCGCGTGGCCTCGCAGCTCTCTGACGCGCTCGCGATGGTGCACGACCAGGGCGTGGTGCACGGCGAGCTGTCGACCGAGTCGGTGCTGCTGGTGCCGCCCGACCGCGCGTACCTGTGGGACATGCCGCTGGTCATCGCGAACCGCATGACCGATCGCCGTGGTGAGAACCGCCTGATGCAGAACCTGCCGCGCACGGCTGCGTACCTCTCGCCCGAGCGGGCGAAGGGCTCGGGCTCGTCGATGGCGGGCGACGTCTACTCGCTGGGCGCCGTCCTCTGCGCCATCGCGGGAGCGCCGATGCCGACCGCGCAGACGACGCTGGGCGTGGTGCACCTCGTGGCCTCGGGCGAGTGGATGCCGCGGGTGCCGACGACGATTCCCGACCCGTGGCGGACGATGATCATCCGCATGGTCGCGACGAACCCTGAGCTGCGCCCGTCAGCGCGCGAAGTGGCGACCGCGTTCGCGCGGCCTCCTGCGCCCGCGATGCTGCCGACGGTTCCCGAGATGCCGGCCGTTCGTCTTCCGCCCGAGCTGATGGCGGCGGCCGAGGCGATGGCGCGCAAGCCGATGGTCATCGAGCCGCTGCCGATGGTCGCCGAGCCCGGCGCTGCTGCGGCTGCTGACGCTGCGGTCGTCGCCGAAGCGCCGAAGGCCGACACCGTGGTCGTCGCCGCGCACGTGCCCGAGACGAAGACCGACACCTCGATTCCTGCCGTCACCGCCGAAGCCGTCGCGGCGCCGGTCGAGACGAAGCCGCGCGCCGACTCGCAGGAAGTGCCCGAGGTGTCGCCGACCGACGTGGTGAAGCTGCCCACCATCGAGATGCCGGCCGTGCAGATCGACGCGCTGCTCTCGCAGACGCAGGTCTCGCAGGCGTCGAGCGCGTCGGCCGACCTGGTGGTTCCGCCAGCACCCCGCATGACGCCCATCGCGACGTCGTCGGTGCAGCTGACCGACTCCATCATGGTGTCGCCCGAGCTCGCGCAGGCGGGCGCGGTGACACTCACGCCCCAGCAGCTCGCGCAGCTGCAGAAGCCCGCGAAGTGGATCTACGTCGTCGGCGGCGCCATGGCCGCGGCCATCATCGTGCTGATGGGCGTGGCGGTTCACCTCGCGGCGAAGCAGGGCGCGGCGGTGCAGCAGGCCGTCGAGTCACAGCGCATCGTGGTGCCGACGCAGGTGCCCGTCACTCCGACGCCCGTGAACACCGTCTCTGATGACGACCTCTCGCCCATCAAGCCGGTGCGCGCCGTGAAGAAGTCGGCCCCGAAAGAAGAGCAGGGCTTCGACATGCCCGAGCGCAACAACCTGAGCGGCCGCACCGAGATGTAACGCGGTAGCAGCGTTGTCAGTTCGAGGGCCCGGTCTTCCACGGAAGGCTGGGCCTTCGTCGTTTCTGAGCAGGAACAGCATCGAGGCGCGTCTTCCCGGTGAACACCGCGGAGTCGGCGTCATGGGCGAGACCGCAGCGCGCCGCGTGACAGGACCACCGGGTCGCGCCACCATGCGCGCCCATGGAGACCCGCCTCTTCCTCATCGTGTCGGTGCTGGTCCTCGCCGTCGGCTGCTCGAGCTTTCGCGCCGTCGACCGGGGTGACTGGCGGCGCGTGTACACGAAGGACTCGTCGACGGTGAAGAGCCTCGACGCGCCGCAGGAGATCATCACCCGCGAGAAGTACGAAGAAGAGCTCGCGGCCGACGTGCGCCGCACGTGGAGCCCGTCGCCCGGCTGGAGCGCGCCCTGGCTGCTCGACACCGACGAGATCGGCCTCGCCCTCAACGAGGTGATGGAGTTCCGCATCGACGAGCTCAAGCCCGTCGAGGTGCAGGTGAAGGGCGACGTCGCCACGCTCTTCTGGGGCCAGCGCATCAAGAAGGACGAGTGGAAAGACGGCACCGACGTCACCCGCCGCGAGTCGACGCTGTTCGTGCAGGGCAAGGCGAAGGGCAAGGCCACCATTCGGCTCGTGACCGAAGACACCACCAAAGACATCCCCGTCACGGTGAAGTGACCTTCCTCGAAGAGGCCAGGGCTGCGCTCGACGACGCGCCGAGGCTGGCCACGGTGCTCGCGCGGCCTGAGATCACCAGCGAAGTCTTCTTCGAGCTGCTGCCCGAGCTGAAGTCAGGCGAGCGCTGGCCACGGCTGGTGGCCGCCGCAGGACCCGACCTGAAACGAGTGCTCGACCGGTGGACGCCGCGAACGAGCCTGGGTCGCCCACGTACGTGCGAGGCCTTCTGCGAAGCCGCCAACGCGTGGCTGCGCGAACGCTTCACCGACGTGCCCACCATCTCGTCGAAAGGCCTCACGCTGAAGACCCTCGGCTTCTGCGCGCAGGGTGGAAGCCTGTCGTTCGAAGACGCCAGCTGGCGCATCGAGCTGTCCGTCGAGATGGCCGAGGTCGGCCCCGCCGAGGTGATTCACGAAGAGACGTGGACGATTCACGCCAACCACTCCACGGCGCGCTTCGTCTTCGTGTGTGACGCGAGCGACCCGAGACAGACGGCGGCGTGGGTGCAGGCGCTGCCGGTCGACGCGCACCCGCTCACGCTCCACGACTTGCGGCGGCGCTGAGCTCGACGCGCGCGCGCTCCATCGACCTATCGTGCACCTTCGAGAAGAGCAGCAACGCCACGCTCGCGCCGATGCCGGCCCACAACATGTCGCTCTGCGCGTCCCACACGTAGCCCTGCGTGCCGAGGAACTTGTCGCCGCCTTCGGGATCCATCGCGAGCGCGCCCCACCACTCGATGAACTCGTAGAACGCCGCGAAGCCGAGGATCATCGAGATGAGGATGAAGACGAACCAGCCGCCGCGCTCGAGCTTCGTCTTGCGCAGCAGCACCTCACGCAGCGTGAACACCGGGAAGAAGCCGAACGCGAAGTGGCCGATCTTGTCGTAGTTGTTTCGTTGCCAGCCGAAGGCCTCCTTCGCCCACTCGCCCAGCGGCGCCTTCGCGTACGTGTAGTAGCCGCCGTACACGAGGATGAGGATGTGCACGAAGACGCAGACGTAGATGAGCTTCGACATGGGGAAGCGCTTGAACGTGAGCGCGAGCGCCACCATGCCGATGACGCCCGGCCCCACCTCGAGCCACCAGTTGAGCTTGCCCTCGGGTGACGTGAAGAACGTCGGCAGGAAGATGGCGACCAGCACGCCGCCCAGCACCAGCGGCAACGTCGCCCACGCTCGTGTTCCAGTCAGAGGAGTCACGAGCGTGAGCATCTCGTGCGTCAGCGGCCGACGCGAGCGCGTTCAGCCGACGTCGAGGCGCCACTGGCGCTTCCACACGCCACGCAGCAGCAACCACGCCGCCACGCCGAGCGGCGCGAAGAAGAGCGTGACGACGAGCACCGGCGCTACCAGCCAGGCCGACACGCCGAGCCGGCGCGCGTCACGAGCGATGAAGACGCCCGCGAGGTAGTCGACCACCACCACGTGGAGCCACACCGTCACCGCGCCCCACTCGCTCGAGAAGAAACGCAACACGTCGGCGAAGGTGGAGCCTCCCGGTGGGGCCTGCACGAGGGCCCACGCGTAGGTGAGACAGCCGGCCAGGACGAAGAGCGGCACGAAGGCGACCCACCTGGCGAAGCGCCACGACGGAAACAGGAGGGCCAACCAGAACGGCAACGGAGCGACCTGAACGATCGCAAAAACAGTCGAGGGTGACATGCAGAGACCTTGTGAAAGACGAGAGAACACGAGCCCGTCATCGCGGCGGCGACGACCGGCGAAAGAAGGCGTTCGTGAAGCTCGTCAGAAGGTCATGGAGTACGTGGCGAACCACGCAGCGCGGGTTCTACCTCGACCCGGAGGCGCTTGCACCAATGGCCGCCTGCACCTCTCGCTGCACGAGACCCTTCAGGTGGTGCCGCACCTCGGCGTGCCGCGCGGCATCGGGCTCGCGCCACAGCTCTCCGAGCACGACGCCGATGACGGCGTCACAGAGCACCTCGCTGAGCCGATCGAGGGTGGCCTGCGGCACGTGCGGGTGCTCGACCTTCAGCTTCGCCGACAGCACGTGCGCGAAGCGGTCACGCTCCTTCACGACCTGCTTCATCCACCCCAGGCGCGCGATGGCCATGATGACGCCGCGCGTGCGCGCAGGCGCGTCGAGGTACAGCGCGAGCGAGGCGTCGACGAGCGCGGGCAACCGCTCGGTGAAGGTGGCTCCGGCGCCTTCGACCTGCTGCTCGAGCGTCGTGAAGTTGCGCTCGGTGAGCCACGAGAGGAACCCGCCCCACACGCCGTCGCTGTTCGCGAAGTAGTCGTAGACCGAGCCGATGCCGACGCCCGCGCGCTCGGCGATCTTCTGCACCGGAATCGCGTTCGGGTCTTCGGCGCTCTTGCCGAGCAGGTCGCCGGCCGCCTCGAGAATCGAGTTCACCAGCGCCCTCGAGCGCGACTGTCGGGGCTGTTTGCGCAACGGGTCCACCTTCATCGTCACTCCTTCACGTCTGGAGCCGAGAGCTGCTCCATGAAGTCCAGCGTGAGCGCGAGCAGCTCGGTCATCGGCACGTCTTTGCGGCTGCGCGGCGCGCCTGCTTCGGCCTCGGCGAACAGCGGCGGGTGACAGTGAAAGCCGCGGTCGGGCGAGAGCGCTTTCACGTCCTGCTCCCAGCCTTCCCACCGCAGGTCTGCGTAGAAGCCCGCGAGGTCGCCCTGCAGCAGGAACACGAGCAGCGCCGAGTAGCTGTTGGTGAGCTTCTCCCAGCTCAGCGTGTCGGGCGCGAGGTAGTACGCGTGCCCTTTGCCTTCACCCAGCGCGCCGCCGTCGAGCGCGAAGAACCCGCCGATGGCGTCGTGGCCCACCAGCATCGCGCCGTCGAACGCATCGGTGAGCGGCCGCGGGCCAAGGCCATTCCACCGCGCGAGGTCGCCCTCGAACCGCGAGCACCCTCCGCCGAAGAGCCGCACCCAGCCCGAGTCGATGAGCAGCCCGCCCGTCTGAAACGCGATGGCGCCCATGGGAGAGCGCGTCGTCACCTGCAGCGCCACCAGCACGTCCTTCGCGCGCGAGGGGTTCGAGTCGAGCACCTCGACGGGGCGTGAGGCGCCCGCGACCCAGGCCTTCACCTGCGGCCAGGCCGGCTCCTTGTCATTGATCAGCTCGCTGAGTTGACGTGCCATCGGAGCTGGGAAGCCTATCCTTCAGATCGTCGCGGGGTGAGCTAGAGAGACACGCAGGGGGGCTCTGGTGAATAGCGGATTCGCAGCCATCGGCACGTACGCGCTCCTCACCGCGTTGTGGGGGCTGATTCTCGCGCTCTACCTTCGGCACCGCCGCCACGCGGCAGGTGACCCGCTCATCACGATGCTGCTGGGCGTGCTGGCCATCGACGCCTTCAAGAGCTTCGTCGAGAGCGGCTACTTCGGTCTCGTCTGGGGCGCGAACTACGGCCTGCTGCCCGAGGCGCTCAAGGCGCTGGCCGAGCCCGCCTCGCTCACGACGGTGAAGCTGCTCAACGTCGCCGTCGCCGTCATCGTGCTCGTTCGGCTCGCGCGCTTCTGGGTGCCGACCGAGCTCGACCGCCGCGCGGCCCAGCGCGACGAAGAGGCGAAGCTGCGCGAAGAGCTGCAGAAGAACCTGGCGCTCGCGCGCGAAGCCGAAGAGCGGCTGACGCTGGCGGTCAGCACCACCAGCGACTTCGTCTGGGACACCGACCTGCGCACCGGGAAGGTCACCGGCTCACCACAGGTGGCGGCGTGGCTTGGCTACGCACCCGACGAGTGGCCGCCGACGCCCTGGTACGTCATCGTTCACCCCGACGACGCGCCGCGCGTGCTCGAGGGAGTCAAGGCCGTCATCAAGGGGCAGACGAAACGGTACGACGTGAAGCACCGCGTGGTGCGCAAAGACGGCACGGTGCTGCACGTGCACTCGACGGGCGCCACCACCCGAGATGCGAACGGCCGCGCGCTGCGCTTCGTCGGCGCGGTGCGTGACATCACCAGCGACGTGCAGGCCGAAGCGGGGCGCGTGCAGGCGCAGAAGCTCGAGAGCCTGGGGCTGCTCGCCGGCGGCATCGCGCACGACTTCAACAACCTGCTCACGGTGCTCTCGTCGAGCCTCGACCTCGCCGACCGCAAGGCGCAGCGGGGTGAGAACGTGACCGAGGCGCTGACGATGGCCTCGCTCGCCGTCACGCGCGCGACGGTGTTGACCCGGCAGCTGCTCGCCTACGCCGGCCGCGGCAAGCTGCTCCAGCGGCCTGTCGACCTGAACGACCTCGTGGGCTCGATGGGCCAGCTGCTCTCGGTCTCGATTCCCCGCAAGGTGAAGCTGGTGAAGCAGCTCGCCGACCAGCTGCCGGGCGTTCAAGGCGACGACGGCCAGCTGCAGCAGCTCGTGATGAACCTCATCACCAACGCGGCCGAGGCCATCGGCGACCGCGAGGGCACGGTGACGCTCACCACCGAGGCGTTGACGGTGACCGCGCCTCCTCCAGGCGTGGTGGGTGATGCCGCGCTGGGCCCTGTGGTGCGGCTCACGGTGAAAGACGACGGCGCCGGCATGTCTGCCGAGCTGCAGTCGCGCATCTTCGACCCGTTCTTCAGCACCAAGGGCTCGGGGCGTGGGCTGGGCCTCGCTGCGCTGGCCGGCATTCTTCGCGCACACGGCGGCGCCATCGCCCTCGAGAGCGCCCCCGGCAAGGGCACCACCTTTCGCATCGACCTGCCCGCGCTCGCCGCGCCCGTTCAGGCGAGAAGCTGGTCGACGAAGAACGGGGCCTCGGAGCCGCTGACCTGTCGCGTGCTGCTCGTCGATGACGAAGAGCTGCTGCGGCGCAGCGCGAGCCGGTTGCTCAAGTCACTGGGCTGTCAGGTCGACGAAGCCGACACGGGGAAGGCCGCCGTCGAGAAGGTGCGCTCGGCTCCGGGCGCCTTCGACGTCGTCCTGATGGACCTCACCATGCCCGAGATGGACGGCGCCGAGGCCAGCCGGGTCATCGCGACGCTGGCGCCGAGTCTGCCCATCATTCTCTCGAGCGGCTACACGACGACGAGCAGCGACTTCACCGGCAAGCACCTCTTCTCGCTCGCCAAGCCCTACAGCGTGGGCGCGCTGGAATCGGTGCTGCGCGAGGCGATGCGTTCAACTGCTGGCTGAAGACCGGGTGCGTCGCAGCAGTTGCTTCATTTCGCGGTGGGCTTCGGGCACAACGCGCGCATGCGTCACCTCATCCCTGCCCGACAGAACCGCCCCGACAAAGACCTCATCTTCGCGCTCAACGGCGAGGCCACGCGCCGCAAGCAGGCTGGCGAGAAGATCGTCAACGCCACCATCGGCTCGTTGATGAACGACGACGGCACGCTCGCGGTGCTCGACACGGTGGCGAACCTGCTCAAGCAGGTGCCGCGCGACGAGTGGGCCGCCTACGCGCCGATTCCGGGAACGCCCGGCTACCTCGAGGCCGTCATCGGCGACACCTTCGTGGGCCACGACGCGCTGAAGAAGAGCGCCACCGCGGTCGCCACGCCGGGCGGCACGGGCGCCCTTCGCCACGCGCTGATGAACTACCTCGAGGCCGGCCAGAAGGTGCTGACGCCGAGCTTCTACTGGGGCCCGTACCAGACGCTGTGTGACGAGCACGAGCGCGGCCTCGAGACGTTCAACATGTTCGGCGCCGACGGGCTGCTCGACACGGGCGCGCTCGACGCGAAGCTCGACGCACAGCTGAAGAGCCAGGGCCGCGTGCTGCTCTTCATCAACGACCCCTGCAACAACCCGACGGGCTATTCGATGCGCGCCTCGGAGTGGAAGCAGGTCGTCGAACGCCTCGTCGCGCACTCGGCGAAGGGCCCCATCACACTGCTCGTCGACATGGCGTACTTCCTCTACGGCACCGCGAACGATCCGCGCGCCTTCATGACCGAGCTGACGCCGCTGCTGGGCAAGGTGGGCCTGCTGTTCGCGTGGAGCGGCAGCAAGTCGTTCACCCACTACGGCCTGCGCATCGGCGCCCTCATCGCCTGCGAGGCCGACGAGAAGGAGCGCGCGGCAACGCAGGCGGCCCTCGCGTACGCGTGCCGTGGCACCTGGTCGAACTGTACCCGCGGCGGCTTGTGGACGGTGACGAAGCTGCTCACCGACCCGGCGCTCAAGGCCCAGTGCGACGCCGAGCGCGAGAAGCTCAAAGCCCTGCTCACCGCGCGCGTCGACGCGTTCAACGCGCTGGCCCGGCCGAAGGGCCTCCACTACCCGCGCTACGAGGGTGGCTTCTTCGTCACCGTGTTCACCGACGACGCCGAAGGCCGCGCCGCGAAGATGAAGGAGCACGGCGTGTACGTGGTGCCGCAGAAGGGCGCGGTGCGCGTGGCGTTGTGCAGCGTCTCGCAGGGCGACGTGACGAAGCTGGTCGACGCCCTGGCGGCGTGACGTCAGCGGCGGCGGGCGAGCACGAGCAGGCTGCGCCAGGGGCCGGGCGTGCCGGTGAGGCGTCTCTCATCGCCCTCGAGCGCGCCGGGCCTCAGCAGCTCGACGTCGAAGCCCGCGCTGTCGAGCCACCGACGAACTTCGTCTTCGCCGTACGTCACCTTGCCTGAGCCGTAGTACCGGTCGACGGCCGAGGAGACCTCGGGCGTGGCCGTGCCCTCGGGGTAGCAGTGCACCTGAAAGAGGAGCTGGCCTTTCGCCCGCGTCACGCGGCCAGCCTCGGCGAGGTACCGCTGCGTGCCGTCGCGGGTGACGTGTTGGAAGACGAGGAACGTCGCGACGAGGTCGACCGAGGCGTCGGCGAGAGGGGCGAGGGAGCCGTCGGTGAGCCGCAGCGTCACGTTCGGGCGGTCTTTGAGGAACTCTCGCGCGCGCCCCAGCATCTCGTCGGAGATGTCGAAGGCGGTGACGCTCGCCACGCGCGGCGCGAGGGCCTTCTCGATGCGGCCCATGCCGCAGCCGATGGTGGCGACGCTCCATGAGGGCTGGAGCGGCACGAGCGCCTCGATGGCGCGCACGGCCTCGACCCCCGAGCGCTCGAACGCCTCGAGCGAGCCCGACTCGTTGTCGATGTGGAAGATGGCGCGCTCGACGGGGCCGCGCGCCAGGTAGTTCCACACCAGCTGCATCTCTCTGTCGGTGGAGCGCCCGACCTGCACCAGCACCAGCTTGGCCTCGAGGTCCAACACCATGCCCCGCAGCGCAGCGCGCGTCGGCTCATCGGGGGCCAGCTCTTCGACGGCGCGGGGCTGACGAAACGCCTCGATCAACTGCCGCTGCAGCGCGCTCACGGGGAAGCGCAGGTCGGCGCCGTTCGAGACGTCGGCACTCCCGTCGGGCCGGGCCGCGATGACGACCGAAGGCGCGAGCTGGTAGTGGTTCATGCGCGCAGCATCGGCCAACTCCGCGAGCGGTGCTATCTCGTCCGCACGCGCCGTGGTGCTCCGACCGTGAGACATGACGACTCCCAAACGCTGGCCCCGCCGCCTCTCGAACGTCATCGGCTTCGATGACGCGCCGCACGTTCGCGGCAGCGCGGGGCGGGTGGGGCTCATCGGCTGCGTCTGCTCGGGCCCGCGCCTCGACATCGTGCTGCGCGACACCATCGAGAAGGACGGCACCGACGCCACCGACGTGATGGCCGAGCTGTCACGGCACGAAGACCTCTCGCACGTGCGCGGCGTGTTGCTGCAGGGCATCACGTTCGCCGGCTTCAACGTCATCGACATTCACCGGCTCTCGAAGACGCTCGACCTGCCGGTGCTGGTGGTGACGCGCAAGAAGCCGCGGCTCGAGCTGGTGTTCAAGGCGGTGAAGGCCGTCGAGGGGTGGCAAGCGAAACAGGCGTTGATGGAGGCGGCCGGCGAGCCCGAGGCGTGCGGGCCCGTCTTCGTGCAGCGCGCGGGGCTGTCGCACGCCGAGGCCGAGCGCATGCTCGAGGCGACGACGGCACACGGCATCATCCCCGAGCCTCTTCGACTGGCGCACCTCATCGCTGGAGGGACGACCACCGGAAAGTCACGCGGCCGCACGTGAGCGGCTGCTCGTTCGTGGAGCCGAGGTGAATTACGCTTCGTCCATGCGGATTGATTCGCTCCACCTCGAGGGTGTTGGCCCGTTCGAGAACACGACGATCGAGTTCCCCAGGGGGAAGCGCGACGACCGAGCGGACGTCTACCTCCTGGTAGGAGAGAACGGCTGCGGCAAGACCACTGCGCTGCATTCTCTGGCCACGCTCCTTTCACCTGGAGCGACGATTGGTCTTGGCGTCGCCCGCAGGTTCCGCACTCCGAACAGCCGAATCAGCTTGAGTGGTCCCGAAGTCGATTTGCTGGCGATTCGTTCAGGTGGGCGCATCGACGCGGGCGAGCGCATGACCCAGGACGATGCTCGAAACGGACTCATCAACTTGATGAGGGCGCCACCAGCTTTCGATCTCTGGCGCGAAGACATCATCGAGGGAGGCTTCTTCGGACAACGCGCCTACGAATGGGCTGCCTTTGCATACTCGGGGAATCGCTTCTTCGAGCGCGGCAACGTCGGGTCACTCGAGGAGAACAGAGCGCACCCCCTGGTTGGATCACTCGGCTTCTCGGCGGCTGATGAAAGCCAGACGCTCGCGACGTGGATTGCGGGCCAGCAGTTCAAGCGACTGAAGGCGATCGAAGCGGGGCAACAGGACCGCGCTGCGCAGTTCAAGCGCAGCATCGAGACGATCGAAGGCGCAGTTCGAGGCATCATTGGTGACGACTTCGCGTTCCACTCTTCCGTCGACGACCTCAACGTCCGTGTCCTTCTGGGGGACGACGTCATCGACTTCGACCTGATGCCGGCTGGAGTGAAGTCCATCGTGAGCTGGATCTCTGATCTGCTGATGAGAATGGACCGTATTCAGTGGGCACAGGGGGTGCCGGTCCTCGAACGCGAATTCCTGCTCCTGCTGGACGAGATCGAAGTGCACCTTCATCCGGCGTGGCAGAGAAAACTCCTCCCAGCCATTCAGCAGGCGTTTCCCAAGGCGCAGATCATCGCTTCGACCCACTCGCCGTTTGTCGTGGCCTCTCTCGAGGATGGCGCCGTCATCGAACTCACGCTCGACGAGAAGGGGCGCTCCCACGCTGAACGCGCAGTCCGCGCGCCTCTCGAGATGAGCTACTCGCAGACGTTGCGACGTCTGTTTGGAATCGAATCAGATTTCGATGTCGAGACTGAGAAGCTCTTCAAAGAGCTCCAGGCAACGGCGACGAGAGTGCTCAAGGGTGAGAGCGGTGCTCGTGAAGAACTGGATCGACGAGCGGCCGAACTGAAAACGCGCGGTGAAGAAATCGCCCAGCTCGTTCAGTTCGAGCTCAACCAGCTCAATCGCCTCAAGCCACGTCCCACTGGAACATGACCCCGTTCGTTCGTGGTCCAGAGCCGGCCATTCTCGGGCGACATCGGCACAAGAGCGCAGGCTTCGTCGAGCGACGTCGAGAGAATCCGTCGGCTGCATTCTCGTGGCCTGAAGAGAATCACGAATCGATTCTGCCGTACGTTCGCGAAGCGCTCGAAGCGCTGACCCAATCGCACTGCTCCTACTGTGACGCATTCCCCATCGACGTGTCGGGCAAGAAGGAGGTCGACCACTTCAAGCCGAAGTCGCTGTTCCCTGAGTTCGTCCTCGACTGGCTGAACCTCTACGTCGCTTGCACAGCGTGCAACGACGCCAAGCTCGCGATCTGGAATGAGCTGATTCTCCGGCCAGACGAGCCCGGTTATGCCTTCAATCGCTACTTCAGAGTCGACGCGCTCACGGGCGAACTTCACCCCAACCCCATTGCATCAACCGCAGATCAGAAGCGCGCGCTGGAGACGATTCGCGTGCTCGGCCTCCAACGCGGAGGGCTCTGCATCGACCGCCGCAAACACATCGCCCAATCACTCTCCAGTCAGGCGGACCCGACTCGGCCGTATCGCTTTCTGTGAAGAAGGAGCTGCCGCTCGGCAAGAAGACGTTCCCGAAGATTCCGCACCTGCCGGGCTCTCGCACCGGCAGCTCAGACCGCATGGCGCCGCCCGAGCTCGCCCGCCGCTGCCTCGAGCGCTCGACGAAAGGTGACGTCATCGTCGTGCAGGAGAAGCTCGACGGCTCGTGCGTGGCGGTGGCGAAGCTGAACGGCGCCATCGTCGCGCTTGGCCGTGAAGGCTGGCGGGCCGCGGAGTCGAACAACCCCGGCCGGCAGCTGTTCGCGCGTTGGGTGCACATGCACGAGGCGCGCTTCTCCACCCTCCTGAACGACGGCGAGTGGCTCAGCGGCGAGTGGCTCGCGCTCGCACACGCCACCCGCTACGAGCTGCGCCACGAGCCCTTCGTCGTCTTCGACCTGTTCACGGCCGAGGGCGCGCTGTCGACCCAGCGACTCGACGAGCGCCTCGAGGGCCGGTTCGCGCGCCCTGCCCTGCTCCACTCGGGCGACGCCATCTCGTTGTCCCTCATCGACGAGAAGCTCGGCGCGCACGGCCACCACGGCGCCCTCGATGCGGTGGAAGGCGCGGTGTGGCGCGTCGAGCGTCAGGGCCTCGTGCTGCACCGCGCGAAGTTCGTGCGCCCGGGAAAAGTCGACGGCGTCTACCTTCCCGAGAACTCGGGCAAGCCCGCGGTGTGGAACTGGAGCGACTGATGCGCCTCGTCTTCGTCACCCCGAACTCGTGGAACGCCGACGAGTCCCAGCGGCTGCTCGCGGGCCTCGACGTCGAGTTCTCGCGGCTCGCGCTGCCGAGGCCAGACGGCGTCTCGCTCGAAGCCGTCGCCCGTTCGCGCGCCGAGGCTGCGTGGCGAGCGCTGGGCCGCCCATGCTTCGTCGAGAACGCAGAGCTCGCGCTCGAAGGTGAAGCGCCCTTCAGCGGCGCCCAGTTCAAGAAGCTGCTCCGCGAGCTCGGCGACGACGGCTTCTGCCAGCGCTTCGCGAACCGGCCTGGCGTGTCTCGCGTCGTCGTCGCGCTGAAGACGAGCGCCGACGACGTGCAGCTCTTCATCGGCCGCGCCGAGGGCGTCATCGTCGCCACTCCGCGGGGCGCCGGCGGCTACGGGTGGGACCGGCTCTGGCAACCCGACGGCTACACCCGAACGCTGGCCGAGCTCGGCACCTCGAGCTTCCTCATCAACATGCGCCAGCGCCCGTACCTCGAGCTGGCCGCCCACGTGCGGGGAGACGGCACGCCCGGCTACTTCGAAGCACACGTCACCGTGAAGCCGTGCGACCTGACGGCCTTCGCGGCGACCTGCGCGCGGCTCGAGGTGAAGTGCCTGCACATCGTGATGCCCGACACGACGGCGCAGCACGAGCAGCCGATGACGGGCAGCTACCACCTCGGCACCTTGAGCCAGGCGCGGGAGCAGGTGCTCGAGCTCGCGCGCGCCCTCGTGCGTGACGGCTTCGAGGTGACTCGCATGAAGCTCGAGGCGACAGGCCGGGCCTTCGGAGCGCCCGACACCGACGCCGACGGCGCGCGCCTGACCCACGACGTGTACTTCGAGCACCACGCGACGGTGCTGCTGCCCGAAGGCCTCGACGACGCCACCCTGCTCGCGGCCGTGCGCACTCACGGCGGCTACGTCTCTCGAAACCTGCGCAAGGCGCCGAACGAGCGCTTCGTCACCATTCGTTCGTACCAGGTGGGCCGCAGCACCGCCGACGCGCGCTTCGAGCTCGTCATCGACGCGCTGCGCACGCTGGGCGTTCCCATCAAGAACCGCGCGCGCGAGTTCGCCGTCTTCGACTCCGCGCCCGGCATCGACACGGGGTGGATGGGCTGACGCCGCTCAGGGCTCGTTGACGCGCCAGTCGCTGCCGCCGCCGCAGTCGTTCTCGGAGGCGACCAGCTCGGCCCCGAACGTCAACGTCAGCGGCTCCTCGCGCCCCTTCACCACGCACCGCACGACGGGCACCTCGACGCGCGGGCCTCCCGTCAACATCAGCTGCCGCATGCCGCCACACCCATCACTGCGCGGGTTGCCCACCAGCGCCGTCGCGTTCTTCACCGCGTTGAGCGTCTTCGTCGTGCACGTCACGGTGAGCGGCTTGCCTGCGCCGTCGACCCAGCCCGCCTCGGTGCGCTCGAAGGTGGCGACCTCGTGAAACACCCACGGCGCCGAAGGAGCGGGCAACCCGAACGGGCACCCCACCGGCGGTTTGCCGCGAGCCGGTGGAACCCGGGCGCCGGTGTCCAGCGCTCCCGCGCGCTGCCGCAACCGCACGCGGCCCTCCACCGACTCCCACGTGAAGACGTTGAGGTGCACCTTCGAGAAATGGCCGCAGAGCAGCTGCCGCGCCTCGGCCCCCACGGCGGGCTCCTCAGCGAGCCCAGGCACCGCCAGCAGAACGCACACGACGGCAGCTCGAACGGGCATGCCGCTTCATACCGTCATGCGGCGACCCTCGGTGACTCCGCGCGCACGAGCGGAGCCACCACGTCATCGGGCCACGGCAACACCACCGAGAACGTCGTGCCGACGCCCAGCTCGCTCGTCACCTGCACGTCACCACCGAGCGCCTTCGCGGCAGCGCGCACGGCCGCCAGCCCGACGCCGCGCCCCGAGACGTCAGTCGCCTCGCCCTTCGTCGAGAAACCGTCTGCGAAGAGCGCGTCGACCAGCTCGCTCTGCGTCGCGGAGGACAAGCCGACCTGCTGCGCCCGCTCGCGCACCTTCGACCAGTCGATGCCGCCGCCATCGTCCTGCAGTGAGAGCACGAGCCCTTCACGTCGGCGCGCGGCCGAGAATGACAGCTTCGCGCGGCCCTTCTTCGGGTCTCGGGCTGCAGGCGACTCCACGCCGTGGTCGACGGCGTTGCGCACGAGGTGCACGAACGACGTCCACAGCGCGCTGTAGCGCTCACGGGGCAGGCGAAGGCCGTGCGCCTCGACCGTCGTGAGGAGCGGCCCCTTGCCCAGCCGCTCGGCGAGGCCCGCGGCCTGCTCGGCCAACCGCTCGAGCCGCGCCTGCACGGGCTCGTTGCGCCACGACTCGATGAGGCGCCGCACCTCGAGCTTCGGCGCGCCCACGTCGATGGCGTGCAGAATCGAGAGGTAGTCGGTCTCGTCGAGCTGAATCGCCGCGCTCGCGCCGTCGCCGAGGAAGCGCATGATGCGCTGCGATGCCTGGCTCCACCACTCGGCCAGCCGCGCGCGGTCGACCGTCGTCAACCCGCCGCCGTGCTCGACCATTCGGCTCTCGAGCTCGTGACACCGCGCCGCGAGCGCCGTGACGCCGAAGATGGCGCAGTTGCCCTTCAGCGTGTGCACGGCCCGCAGCTGCTCGACGTCGCCCATCGGCTGCTGCTCGTTCGAGAGCGCCTCCACCATGCTGCGCGCCTCGGCGAAGAACTCGAGGAAGCCGGCGCGGTCTCGCATCAACCGCTCGAACACCTGCACCGTCTCGCGCTGCACGGCGTCGGCCTCTTCTCTGGCCACCCGCTCGGTGATGTCAGAGACGAGCACCAGCACCTGCTCGAGCCGGCCGTCGGCACCGTCGACGGGCTGGTACGCCACCTCGAAGGTGCGCGGCCCCTTCACGAAGCGCGAGGGCAGCTGCGAGACCGCCACGTCGCGCGGGAAGATGTCTTCGGCCAGCGTCTGCCAGCCCAGCTCGAGCCAGCGCGCGAAGGTCGCGTCGGTGCGCGAGAAGAAGCTCCACAGCGTCTCGCCTGCCGTCGGCGCTTCGAGCCACGTCACCACCGCGCGGCTGAACTGCGACGACACCACGCCGTCGCTCGAGGCCGTCAGGAAGCCCTGCTGCACGTGGTCGAACACCAGCTTCATCTCGCGGTTCTTCCCGTCGAGCGCCTTCGTGCGGTCGGCGACGATGCGCTCGAGCCCGATGACGTTGTCGAAGAAGCTGCGCGCGACGAAGCAGGCCGCCGCCGACTCGAGCACCACGAAGAGCGCGTGCACCAGCACCGACGACAGCGGCGCCTCGTAGTTGAAGACGCTCTCGGGGCTGAAGAACCACAGCACGAGGTGGTGCAGGGCCACCGTCACCGCGGCCGTGAGCACCACCATGGGGTTCGCGAACACCGCCAGCAGCGCGAGCGCCACGAAGAAGTAGAAGTGCATCTCGATGGTCCACAGGCCGCGCCCGAAGTGCACCAGCACGGCGCCCATCAGCATCGCCGTCACGCCGAAGACGAGCGAGACGTGGCGCGGGTTCGTGAAGGCCCTCATCGCCAGCCACGGGCCGACGCAGCCCAGCGCCGTCATCACCATCGCCAGCAGCGGGCCGGTGCCGTTGAAGAACGCGACCAGACCGAACACGGGCACGTGCGCGCAGAAGAAGGCCAGCGCGATGCGGTTCATGCGCTCGAGGTACTCCCGCTCGAAGCGCGTGACCTCGGCGGGCAAGACGAGGAACGAGACGAGACGCTTCATCGAGAGACTCCTGGCCACGAGGGGTACTTGAGCGCGAGCGGGTCGACCCGCTCGTTGAGCGCCTGGCTGATGGCGCAGCCGAGCACGGCGAAGGGTTTTGGCTGCGCACCCGCGCGCGCCGCCGTCAGCAACGAGAGGTCGTCGATGGGGCCCGAGCGCTTTGGTGCGTGCGCGCCGGCATAGGCGACGTCGCCTTCGGGAGCGCGGATGACGAGGCCCGGCACGGCGACGAAGCCACGGCCCGCGAGCGACTCCCCGTCCACCGCCTCGACGAAGAAGCCCGCCTTCGTGAGCGCCGCTTCGACCTGCGGCGTCGGGTCGACGAGCAGCACCCGCTCGACGGCCTCTGGCGAGGCGCCGCGCTTCAGCAGGTGGTCGACCACCCGACGCGAGCATGGACACCGCAGCGCGAGGGCGTGCGTCATCGTCCATGTCGGCGTCAGGCCGCCGGGCCTCGCCTCTGGCAGCGGCAAGGGCCCTTCGTGGAGGAGCGTGAGCAGCCCTCCCAACCCGACCGCGATGATCAACCAGCCCCACACGAGGAGCACTCTCATGTCGACTCCATCACCATCAGAACAGCTCGACCGAGCCGGCCTCTTTCTGCTGCGCCGAGCCGGCCTGCTGCTTGCCCAGCCAGCCCACCTGCTCGACGAGGGTCTGGTCGACCTTGCCTTCGTCGACGCCGAGCAGGCGCAACAACGAGTCGGCCTGCTGCCTCGCCTCTTCGAGCATCTGATGCGTGCGGTCCTGGAACTGCAGCTTCTCGATGACCTGGTTGGCGCGGCCCTTGAGCTGCGAGGCGTTGTCGGTCGAGTTGACGAGCGAGTCGTGGGCCTCGCGACGGGTGACCTCGAGCTGGCTCCGAACGCGCTCGAGGCTCTGGGTGAGCGCGCCGAGCTGATCTCTGGCGTCGCCAGCCATGGCCTGGGCTTCAGACCCGAGCAGCGGCAGCGCGCGCGCGAGGTTGCCGGCCAGGGCACCGACGGCGTCGTTCGTCTCACGAATCTGTGACGCGAGGTCTTGAATCGACTGGGCGATGACGGCGAAGCCACGGCCCGCCTCGCCGATGCGCGCCGACTCGATGCGCGCGTTGAAGGTGAGCATGCGCGCCGACGCGGCGATGGTGCCGATGGACTCGCCCAGCCGCACGATGTCGTTGGTCCACTGGTGGGCCTGCTCGAGCGACTTCGCCTGCTGGCCGACGCGCTCGACGAGCGACCGCGTCAGGGTGCCAACCGTCTCTCCGAGGGAGTCGATGGTGCTCGCGATGGTGTCCTGGCCGGTCGCCGCCGAGTACTGCGCGACGAGGCCCTCGAGGCTGCCAGTCTGCGTGCGGGCGAGCTCGAAGATGCCGCGCACCTCGACGCCGATGTCGAGCACCGACGACTCCGCGAGCGTCTGCGCGGCCGCGATGGAGCGCGCGATGTGCAACCGACGAACGAGGCTGCCATCACCTTCGCTCGCGTCGGCACAACACGAGACGCCACGGGTCGCGGGCACGAGCTTCACGCCGAGTGGAGCCCCCGACGAGCGTGACACCGAGACGACCCGCATCGGCCGACCCTCGGCGAAACACACCTCGGCGAAGTGCTGCGAGAAGCGCTGCGCCGCCTCGGCACTGAGCCCACCGTCGACGACGGTGTGCACGGCCCCCGACGAGCCATCGATGGCGACGAAGGCCACCGAGACGGTCTCGGCTGCCTTCCCCGGCCCAGCAGTCAGCGACGCTGCGGCGCGGCGCGCGAGGTCTCCCCAGCTCGAGGCCATGTCGTCACCCCACCAGCTTCTTCACCACTGACAGCAGGTGCTCGGGCTTGAAGGGCTTCACCATCCACCCCTTGGCGCCGGCCTTCTTCGCGCGCTCGATGAGCTCGGGCCTGCCTTCGGTGGTGAGCATCACGATGGGCATCGAGCCCGCGCCCATCTTCTCGACGAACTCGACGCCGTTCATGCGCGGCATGTTGACGTCGCAGATGCACATCGAGACGCCAGCCGTTCGGCTGAGGGCCTCGACCCCGTCTTGCGCCTCGACGACGTCGTAGCCGCCGCTCGTCAGGCACATCGACACCTGCTGGCGAATCGTGGGTGAATCGTCGACCACGAGGACTTTCTTGTTTGCCATGAACGACCTCCTCCCCAGCCCGGTTGCAAGGCGCTCGCCGATCACGAGTCCACCGCGCATCGCGGGGTTGCTGTGGAGCAACCACCGCTTTCCCGCATTGCCGGGGCCGCGGCGACCCCATCGACGACTCCGATGACCCTCTTCGACAAGACCCTGACGCACGTGCACGGGGCGCTCGGCGCGCGCGTCGTGCTGCGTGGCAGCCTGCTCACCTCGCTCTGGGTTCCGGGCCGCGGCGTCAACGACATCGACGTGCTGGTGGACGGCGAGTGGGCTCCGCAGACCATCACGCCCGTGCTGCAGCAGGCGCTCGCCACACTTCCAGCGCAGGTGGAGTTCACCGTCATCTGGGCAGAGACCGACTTCCCCGGCGTACGGGCCACGGTGCGTGACGCTGACGAGCTGGTGCAGGTCGACTTCGGTTGGGGCGAGCAGCTGGCCGTCGCGCCGGTGCCGACCGACGTGCGTGGCCTTCGGTTTCGCGCCGTGACGCCCGAGGTGATGTTCGGGTGGAAGGTGCACATCGAGCACGGCCCCCGCGGGCGCTGGCACGCGAAGACGATGGCCGACCTCTTCCTGCTGCTCCGCCACGTGGCGCTCGACCCGGTGCTGGCACGGCGCGCGGTGCAGGCATCGTTCGACAGTCAGCGCATGCCGCTGTCGACGCTCGACGGCTTCTTCGACGACGAGACGTGGGGGCGAAGCCGCGGCAGCCGCAACAAGTGGAAGTCGTACGCGAAGAAGGCGCCCTGGGTGACGTTCAGTCTCGACGAGGCGTTGCCGACGGTACGCGAGGCGCTTCGTCGACTGCTGCGCGGGTGATTGCGTGAGCGCGCGCGCCCGGGCTCAAGTCGCGCCATGCACACGCGACTCTTCATGGTCGGGCTTCTTCTCGTCACCAGCTGCGGGCTGCGCAGGGGCCTCACCGTCGACGTCTGCCAACCCTCCGAGGGGCTGGCCGCCCAGTTCGCGCCGCTCGTCGATGGCGTCGTCGTCTACCGCGCCGACGAAGAAGTCGGGCGCGCAGGCATGCCGTGCGCAAAGGCGCCTGACACGAAGGCCTGCCTCGATGAGCTCGACCGGGCCCGGCCCACGGAGAAGCGGCACCCTCGCTCCCACGGAGCTGGCCAGCTCACCGTCATCGTCACCCGCGACGGAAAGGTTCGACGCTTCGGGCGCGGCACCACGTGGAACGAGCTCGCCGACCTGCCTCCCCGCCTTCGCGCCCAGGCCTTCATCGAGCTCACTCGCGGCCCCACGCCGATGTGCGGAGGCAACAACCTCGCCGAGACGGCCGAGGGCGTGTTGATGCTGGTGAGCGACCACGACGGCTGCTTCGGCGGTGAGGACACCTTGCTGCTCGTCAAGCCCGACGGCACCACCGAGACGGTGAAGGAGAAGTCGTACCCCCGCACCTGTGTGGGTTGATCGCCCCTTCGTCTGCTGGGGAAAGGTCGAGTCTTGTGACAGATTCGCCAGTCGCAGCGGGGGAGCATCCGCGCCATCACGACGAGGTCGAACATGGGCACCGACAGCCGGAAGGCTTCACGCGTCATCTTGTGGGTTGCGGCGGTGTCAGGCGCTCTGCTGCTGGCCAACGCGTGCTTCCCGGTGCTGGTTGGGGCTCCGTGTGAGACCGACGAAAACTGTCCGCGCACCCAGTTCTGCAGCGCCGCGAAGGTGTGTGAGACCGGCGAACGAACGGGTGCTCCCGACGCAGGCCTGGCCGACGGAGGCGTGAACGTCGACGCCGGGGTTCGGCCTGACGCAGGCACCGCTGACGCCGGCCTCGATGGTGGCGTAGGCGAAGGCCCGATGGGCGACAGCTGCTTCGACGGCGTCGACAACGACGGCGACCAGCTCACCGATTGCGCCGACCCCGACTGCGAAGCCGTGCTGTGTCGCGCGAGCGCCGGAGGCTGCGACGCGCTCGAGGTCTGCGCCGCAGGCGCCTGCCCGGCTGACGTGCTGAGCGCGAACGGCGTGACGTGTCGTGCGGCCGCTGGCCCCTGCGACGTGGCCGAGACCTGCAACGGCACCACCGCGGTGTGCCCGGTCGACATGTTCTCGAGCACCACCACCGAGTGCCGCCCCGTCAACGGGTCGTGCGACGTCGCCGACTTCTGCTCGGGCGGCAGCGCGATGTGCCCCGCTGATGCCGTCGTCGGCTCGGGCACGCGGTGCCGTGCGAGCGCCGGCGTCTGCGACGCAGAAGAGACGTGTGATGGAACGACGCCGGCGTGCCCGGCCGACTCGTTCGCGCCAGCGACGCAGGAGTGCCGCGGCTCGCAAGGCACCTGCGACCCTGCCGAGCGCTGCACCGGCACCTCTGCCACCTGCCCCGCCGACGCGCTGGCGCCCTCGACGCAGACCTGCCGCAACGCCGCGGGCCCGTGCGACCTCGCCGAGACCTGCTCGGGCAGCAGCGCGCTGTGCCCCTTCGACGCGTTCGCCGCCTCGACCGTCACCTGCCGCCCCCAGTCAGGCCTCTGCGACGTGGCCGAGACGTGCACCGGAAGCACGGCCGCCTGTCCCTCCGATGGCTTCGCGGGCTCGGGCACCGTGTGCCGCGCCCAGGCTGGCCAGTGTGACCTCGCCGAGACGTGCTCTGGCACCAGCAGCGCGTGCCCCACCGACGCGTTCTCACCGGCCTCGCAGGTGTGCCGCCCTGCAGACCCGGGAGGCTGTGACGTCGCCGAGACCTGCACCGGTACGGGCGGGCTGTGCCCCCCCGATGGCGTGCAGGCCAACACCTTCGTGTGCCGCGCGAGCGTGGGTCAGTGCGACAGCACCGAGCGTTGCGACGGCGCGTCGAAGGTGTGCCCCTCCGACGTGGGCAGCTGCCCGGCGAACCAGTTCTGCTCGAGCTCTTCGTGCGTGCCGAAGCTGGCCAACGGCACCACGTGCAGCTCCGACACGATGTGCACCTCGGGAAACTGCGTCGACGGCGTCTGCTGCAACACCGGCTGCGGGGGCGAGTGCGACTCGTGCAACGTCGCCGGCTCGGTGGGCACGTGCTCGAACCTTCCCGCGACGACGGTGTGCCGTGGCGCCACGGGCGTCTGCGATGTGGCCGAGCTCTGCACCGGCACCAGCCCGACCTGCCCTGCCGACGCGCTGCAGAACGGCAACGTCTGTCGCCCCGCCGCCGGCTCGTGTGACGTCGCCGAGCTCTGCAATGGGTCGTCCCCCGCCTGCCCAACCGACGTGCTCGTGAACAGCGGCGTCACCTGCGGCCCCTCGACGGGCGCGTGCGACGTTCCTGAGACCTGCAGCGGCTCGTCAGCGGCGTGCCCCGCCAACACGTTCGCGCCAGCGAACACGGTGTGTCGTGGCTCGCAAGGCGTCTGCGACGTGGCCGAGACCTGCAGCGGAGGCAACCCCGATTGTCCCGCCGACGGCTTCTCGTCGAACACCACGGTGTGCCGCGCGGCCGTCAGCACCTGCGACCTCGCAGAGAGCTGCACCGGGGTCGGCCCCGCCTGCCCCGCTGACGCGTTCGCCTCGCCCTCCACCGTGTGCCGCGCCTCTCAAGGCACCTGCGACCCGCAGGAGTTCTGCTCGGGCGGTGGAACGGCGTGCCCTGCAGACGTGCGCTCGGGCTCGGCCGTCGTCTGTCGCCCCGCCGCTGGCGTCTGTGACGTCGCCGAGTCGTGCGACGGCGTGAGCGCCACCTGCCCCGCCAACGGCCTGCGTTTCATGGGCGACCAGTGCCGCGCCTCGACGGGCCCGTGCGACCCCGCTGAAGAGTGCAATGGCACGTCGCCCAACTGCCCCTCCAACGCCTTCGCGAACGCGAGCACCGTCTGTCTGCCCGCCAACGGCGCGTGCGACGTCAACGACATCTGCGACGGCCTCACCGCAGCCTGCGCCACCCGCGTCGCCGACACGACGGTGGTGTGCCGCGCAGGGGCCGGGCCGTGCGACCAGCCCGAGACGTGCAACGGAACCGCGAGCACCTGCCCCTCCGACGCCAAGCGGCCGATGGGCACCATCTGCCTCGCGAGCAGCGGCCAGGCCTGTGACGTCGACGACACCTGTGACGGCACCAACGACTCGTGCGCAGCGCGCTTCGTCGCGGCGGGCTCGACCTGCCGAGCCTCGGCGGGAGCCTGTGACGTCGCCGAACAGTGCCCCGGCACGGGGCCTGCCTGCCCTGCCGACGGCTTCGCGCCCAACAGCACCCAGTGTCGCGCCATCGCGGGCGCCTGCGACGTCGCTGAGAGCTGCACCGGCTCGTCCGCACAGTGTCCCGCCGACGGGTTTCAACCCAACAGCAGCATGTGCCGCCCGACGTCGGGCCCGTGTGACGTGGCCGAGAACTGCACGGGCTTCGCCGCCGACTGTCCGGCGAACTCACTGCTGGGCTCGGGAGCGGTGTGCCGTGCCGTGGCGGGGCTGTGTGACGTCGCCGAGACCTGCAGCGGCTCGAGCGACCAGTGCCCGAACGATGGCTTCGTGACGATGGGGGTCGTCTGCCGCTCGGGCGTCGATGTGTGCGACGCACCCGAGACCTGCAGCGGTGGCAGCCCCAACTGCCCCGGGGACCAGCTGCGACCCATGGGCTTCTCGTGCCGCGCGGCGAGCGGAGGCTGCGACATGGCCGAGGTCTGCACGGGCGCCAGCACCGCCTGCCCAGCCGACGTCACGGGCTGCGCGATGGGCGAGTACTGCGATGGCATGACGGGCTGCCAGACGAAGCTCATGAACGGGACCAGCTGCACCAGCTCGTCGCAGTGCGGCTCGGGCAGCTGTGTCGACGGCGTCTGCTGCAACACGGCCTGCAATGGCGCCTGTGACGCCTGCAACCTGGCTGGCAGCATCGGCACCTGCACCAACAGCCCTTCGACCACCGTCTGCCGCCCCAGCGCGGGAGGCTGTGACACCGCAGAGACGTGCTCCGGCTCGAGCCCCACCTGCCCCGCCGACAGCGTCGCCGCGATGGGCTTTGTCTGCCGCGCGACCGCCGGGGTGTGTGACGTCGCCGAGACGTGTGACGGTGTCGCCACCGCCTGTCCTCCAGACGGCCTGGCGGGCAGCGGCGTCACCTGCCGCGCAGCGACGGGAGGCTGCGACGTGGCGGAGACCTGCACGGGCGTCTCGCCCACCTGTCCGAACGACACGCTCGTCTCGAACGGCACGCTCTGCCGGGCGTCGACCGACGTCTGCGACCTGGCCGAGACCTGCGACGGCGTGAGCGGCTCCTGCCCGGCCCAGGCCTTCGCGCCGGCCACCACCGTCTGCCGTCCCTCGAGTGGTGGGTGTGACGTCGTCGAGAACTGCACGGGGAGCGGGCCGGCCTGCCCCGGCGATGGCTTCCTGGCCGCGAGCACGGTGTGCCGCGCGTCGGCTGGCGTCTGCGACCCCGCCGAGTCGTGCCTTGGAACGACGGCGGCGTGCCCCTCGGACCTTCGCTCGACGGCCTCGACGGTGTGCCGCGCATCGGCCGGAGCCTGCGACCTCGATGAGACGTGTGACGGAACGAACGCCGACTGTCCGACCGACGGCTTCCGCGCGTCGACGGTCAGCTGTCGTGCCTCGGCCGGCCCCTGCGACGTCGCCGAGACCTGCACGGGCTCTGGCCCGGCATGTCCAGTGAATGGCTTCGTGACGGCGGGCACCACCTGCCTTGCCGCGAGTGGGGCCTGCGACGTCGCCGACACCTGCACGGGTGCCTCGGCTGACTGCCCCATCACCTACGCTCCGGCGTCGACCGAGTGCCGCGCCTCGGCGGGTGCCTGCGATGTCGCCGAGACCTGCACCGGGTTCGGCACCAGCTGCCCCACCGACTCCAAGCGCTCGGCAGGCTTCGTCTGCTCACCCTCATCGGGTCAGGCCTGCGACCTCGACGACACGTGCGACGGGGCGGGCAACGCGTGCACGCCGCGCTTCGCCGCCTCGGGCGTCGTGTGCCGAGGTGCGAGCGGCACCTGCGATGTGGCCGAGACCTGTAGCGGCAGCGCCGCCTCCTGTCCCGCCGACTCCTTCGCGACGGCGTCGACGCAGTGCCGTGCCTCTGCGGGCGCGTGTGACGTGGCCGAGAACTGCACCGGCTCGTCAGGGGCCTGTCCCGCAGACACCTTCGCCAGCATGGCCACCACCTGCCGCGTCTCGGCGGGCATCTGCGACGTGGCCGAGAACTGCTCTGGTGCCAGCGCGACGTGCCCCGCAGACGGCTTCGTGGGCGCGGGCGTGAGCTGCCGCAGCTCGGCGGGCGTGTGCGACATCGTCGAGACCTGCACCGGCTCGACCGCGAGCTGTCCGCCCGATTCGTTCGCCCCGGCCTCACTGCAGTGCCGGGCTTCGGCTGGCGTCTGCGACGTCGCCGAGAACTGCAGCGGCGGTGCAGCCAACTGCCCAACCGACGGCTTCGCCAGCTCGAGCACGGTGTGCCGGAGCTCGGCGGGCGGCTGTGACCCTTCAGAGAGCTGCACCGGCAGCGCCGTCACCTGTCCGAGCGACGTCGCCTCGTGTTCGGGCTCGGAGTACTGCGGCGGCAGCACGTGCCTGCCGAAGCAGGCCAACGGCACGTCGTGCACCACCGACGCCCAGTGCACGTCGGGCAGCTGCGCCGACGGCTTCTGCTGCAACACCGCATGCGGCGATTCGTGCGACGCGTGCAACCTCGCCGGAAGTGTGGGCACGTGCACGCCGAGGCCGAGCTCGGTCGTCTGCCGCGCCAGCGCCGGAGTCTGCGACAACGCAGAGACCTGCACGGGCTCCTCGCCGAGCTGCCCGGCCGACGGCTTCCTGCCGGCGAGCACGGTCTGCCGCGCCGCCGGTGGCGCCTGCGACGTGGCCGAGAACTGCAGCGGAACCTCGGCCAACTGCCCCACCGACGTGCGGGTGGGCGGTGGCACCGTCTGTCGCGCCTCGGCAGGAGCCTGCGACCAACCCGAGACGTGTGACGGCTCGAGCCTCACCTGCCCTGCCGACGCGGTGCTTGGGAGCGGGACGGTCTGTCGCGCAGCGGCCGGGCCCTGTGACGTGACCGAGACGTGCAACGGCAGTGCGGCCTCCTGCCCGACGGACTCCAAGCGGGCGGCAGGCTTCGTGTGCAACGCCGCGAGCGGCGCCGTCTGTGACGTCGACGACACCTGCAACGGCGTCGCGAACACCTGCCCCGTCGCGTACGCCGCATCGACGCTCACCTGCCGGAACGCAGCTGGCGCGTGTGACGTGGCCGAGCAGTGCACGGGCAGCGGGCCCAACTGTCCCGGAGACGGCTATCAACCCGAGGGCACCGGCTGCGGCTCGTCGTCGTGCAGCGCAGGCATGTACACCGCGGCCCCGCGCTGCTCGCCGACGCCGACGTGTACGCCTTCGACGCCCGTCTCGTGTGGCGGCTACGCCTGCAACGGCGCCAATTGCTACACCACGTGCACGAATGACTCGCAGTGCATGAGCACCCACTATTGCGCTGGCAACGTCTGCACGCCCAAGAAGGCCAGCGGCCAGACGTGCATGGCGACCAATCAATGTCAGACGGGGTTCTGTACCGATGGCGTGTGCTGTGAGTCTGCGTGCAACGGGGTCTGTCAGACCTGCAACGGCGCGAGCCCTGGCGTGTGTTCCAACCATGCCGCGGGCACCGACCCCGAGAACGGGTGCGGCACCTACACCTGCAGCGGCGGGAGCTGTTCGACGACGTGCACGACCCAGCCCGTCTGCAGCGCGACCTGCAAGGGCTCGGCGTATTGCAACGGCACCTCGTGCGTCGCCGACAAGGCGCAGGGCACGGCCTGCACGAGCAACTGTGAGTGCGCGACGGGGAACTGTGTCGATGGCGTGTGCTGCAACTCGACCTGCGGCTCGACCTGCGCGTCGTGCAACATCTCAGGTTCGGTCGGAACGTGTACGAACTACGCATCTGGAACCGACCCACAGAGCGAATGCGGGAACACCTGGTGCAACGGTTCTGGCGCTTGCCTTGCCACCTGCTCCGGAACCTGCTCCACCTCGTGCAAAGGCACCGCGTACTGCAGTGGCACCACGTGCCAGACTGACAAGGCGAACGGAACGAGCTGCGTGAGTTCTTGCGAGTGCAGCTCGGGCAGTTGCAGCACGTTCTACGCCGATGGCGACAATGATGGGTACGGGCTCACGGCGAGCTCGGCCAAGTTCTGCGGCACCTCTGCGCCTACCGGCTACTCGACCTTCAGCGGTGATTGCTGTGACACCGACAACCGCGCGTTCCCAGGGGCCACCGGCTATCGCACAACACCTCGCACGACCTGCGGCGGCTATGACTACAATTGCGACTCGACGGAATCGAAGCAACTCACCGCGACAGATGCTTGCCAGACAGCAGGGACATGCTTCATCGACCGAGACTGTTTCAACGACTTCGCCGGTTGGTCTGGCGCAACCGCGCCGGCGTGCGGCACCGGCGCCACCTATGTCACGAGCTGCGGAACCATGCCCTTGTGCGGAGGATTGATCTGCAATCCCAGCACAACCACCCGAACCCAGGGTTGCCGATGACAACCAACAGACAAACCGCTCTCATGATTCTGGCACTCGGGGTCTCTGGCTGTGAGCGCGTCAAGACCGAAGGCGATGCATCACACCTTCAGGCGCCGCCAAAGCCGGTCTCCGCGCCAGCTCGTGCTGAGTTGCCGCCTCGCGATGTCCCCGTCGCGCTGACGGCCAACCCCGACGGTACGGTGCACCTTCGCTACGTCGATCGCTGGGGAGCGACGACGGAGGCGACGTACGAGAGCGTGGACTTCTTGAAGCGTGCTCTGCCGACCCTCGAGCGAGCCCTCACTGCGCCGCAGTTCTCAGAACTTCAGAAGTCGGTCGGCTCGCTCGGCTCAGTTCGCTGAGGCGAGGGCCTTCGGCGCGTTCAGCTTCGGCTCGAGGAAGAACAACACCACGGCCGTGACCAGGCCCGTCGCGCCGACGGCGTAGGCGATGTTCGAGCCGAGCCCAAGGCTCGACGCCTGATCGAAGAGCGCCTGCGCCTCGTTCATCGAGTGAACGCTGCTGCGCAACTTCGTCGAGGCCATGCCCGCGAGAACGCCCATCGTCACCCCTGCCGCGATGCCCGCACCGCCCACCGCCGTCGCCACCCAGGTGTACGTGCGCGTTGGCGCTGCCGTCACCACGGGCTCGACGGGCTTCACGATGTCAGCCTTTGGCGTGAGCACTGGCGGCGGAGGCTTGACGGGCTCCACGATGGCAACCGCCTTCGCCTTCAACGTCAGGTTCAGCTCCATCGACTTGTCGGCCGACAACACGACGTTCTTCTCGAAGCCCTCGAAGCCCTCCTTCGTCAGGCCGATGAGGTGATTCCCGGGCTTGAGCTCCATCGTGAGCGGCGTGAGCCCGACGTACTTCTCGTCGACCGTCACGCGCGCCGAAGACGGCTCGGACAACACCGCGAGCTGCTGTACGCCTGACTCCTTCAGCCGGCGCTCGAGGTTCGCGATGGCATCACTGACCAGCTCACGGTCTTTCGCCTCAGGGGCGATGCGAAGGTAGTCGCGGTAATTCTTGAGCGCGCGCGGCAGGTCGTTCAGCTGCTCATAACAACGGCCGATGTTGAAGAAGATGGTGGGGTGCGGCTTGAGCCGGTACGCCTCTTCGAACTTCGCAATCGCTTCAGAATATCGCGCCTGCTTGTACAGGCTTTGCGCCCACTGAAAGTACTTCTTGGCGGCCACCGTATCGTCGTCGGTCTTTTCGGGTGGCTTGTCAGCTGGCGCGGCAGCCGCAGGCGGGGCAGCGGGCGGCGGAGGAGGGGCTTTGGGGGCCTTCGCCGGGCCCGCCTGCAGCAGCAACAGTACCGACAGTCCAATGGCGCTCATTCGTCACTCCGTCAGTACGGGTCTTCTTGCAGGTCCTTCACCGGCTCACCGTAGGGGTTGGTGAGCAGCGGGTTGGCCTTCTCGCCCGGCTTGTCTGCGGGCTTTTCGGCGGGCTTGCCGCTCGCGGGCTTCGCGCTCAGCTTCTTCAGCGGCAGGTTCAGCGAGACATCGGCGATGGGCTCGAGCTTCACCTTCTCTCGCGCATAGCCAGCAAGGCTCAGCTCGAGCTCGAGCGACGTGCCCTTCTCGATGGGCACCTCGAACGGAGTGGTGCCGACCAACGACTCGCCCTTGAAGATCTGCGCGCCGTCGGGAGTCGAGGTGAGCTTCACCATGAATGTCTTCGGCACCACCACCGCCGGCACTTCGACCTTCTCGAGCTTCTCGAGCGGCGGAGGCGCGACGATGGGTGGCACGACGATGGGATCCGGCTTCGGTGGGTCGCTGGGCTTGAAGGCCATGAAGCCGCCACCGGCGAGCAACGCGAGCACGAGCGCTCCGCCGAGCACCATCGGCAGCTTCGACGAGGCCGGAGGCGCGATGGCCTCTTGCGCTCCAGTGGGGGCGACGACCCCGGTGACGGCGGGCACCGAGCCGCTCGGGCGGGGCACCGTGGCAACAGGAAGCCCCGACGACGTCACCCGAACGGGGCTGAGCGAATGCGGCGTCGCAGTGGTGGGGAAACGGCCTGACGCGGTCGCGGGCGCGAGCTTGGCGCCAACGCGAAGGTGCGCCTGCAGGTTCTCGAGCACCTCGACGACCTTGTCCATCGACTCGGGCCGGTTCTTCGGGTCCTTCTCGAGCATCTGGAAGATGAGGTCGTTGAGCGCGGCTGGCAGCGTCGCCGCGAGCGCCTCGGGGAACGGCGGCGCGGGCTCGGTGACCTGCTTGACCATCAGAATGCTCGCGGTGTCGCCCTGGTACGTCGGCGTGCCGCTCAGCATCTCGTAGAAGATGAGGCCCAGCGCGTAGGTGTCGGTGCGGGCATCGACGGCGACGCCCATCGCCTGCTCGGGAGACATGTACTGCGGCGTGCCGACGACCATGCCGAGCTGGGTCTGGCCACCTTCGCCCGGCCCCTTCGAGACCTTGGCGACACCGAAGTCGAGCACCTTCACGAAATCGGGTTGGCCCGGGCGCTGGAGCACCATGACGTTCTCGGGCTTCATGTCGCGGTGCACGATGCCCTGCGCGTGGGCGGCGGCGAGGGCGCGCGCGGTCTGCAGCGCGACGTTCACCATGCGCAGCAGCGGCATCTTCCCTTCGCGGTGAAGCAGGCTCGCGATGGTGACGCCATCGAGGAACTCCATGACGAAGTAGAAGCGGCCTTCGTCTTCGGTCTGCCCAAAGTCGGAGATGTCGATGATGTTGAGCTGCCCGATGCGGCTCGCCGAGATGGCTTCGCGCTTGAAGCGGTTCACGAACTCCTGGTCGGAGGAGAGCGCCGGCAACATCACCTTCACGGCGAACTGCTTGTGCAGCTCGATGTGCTCAGCCTGGTACACCTCGCCCATGCCGCCGGCCGCGAGCTTGCGGATGATTCGGTAGCGGCCCGCGATGAGCGAGCCCTCGGGCAACACCGTGCGGCCCTCTTCCGTCGGGCCAGCAGCAGCCGGTGCGTCAGGCGCGGTGGGAATGGCCGAACGTCGAGTGGCTTCGTCACCGGTCTCCATCGGGGTTACCGGAGACGGCGTGAGCACCGGCTTCCAGTTACCGCCGCTCGCCTTCGCGCCGACGGGCATCGAGCGGAACGGCGTGGGTCGCTTGGCCGTGGAGTCGAGGGAGACGGGCGGGCTGGCGAAAGGCGTCGGGCGCTTCGCGGTCGCGTCGATGGGCGGGCTCGCGAAAGGGGTCGGTCGGCGCGCCGTCGCCTCGAGCTTGACCTCACTCTGACCGACCTGCCGAACGATCAGCTCGAGCCGGCCCAGGCGAAGACGAGAACCCACGGTCAGTGCCGACTTGGCGACCTGCGCGTCGTTCACCCAGAGCAGGCTCTGGTTCGTGAGGTCGCGAATCCACGGAACGCCTTTCGCGTCGATGGCGACCTCTGCGTGAACCGGCTGCACCAGCGTGGGCTCGAACCGCAGCCCAGCCTGCGGCCCCGACCCGATGGTGAAGCGCTGAGACGGAAAGGCCCAGGCCGAAGCCTCGGGCGCACCAGCCAGAACGAATTCGAAAGCGCTCATCCCCGCGTCGAAGGGTATCACGAAGAGAGATGCAGCAACCGTCACGCTTGGATCAGCGCTTGCCTGCTCTGGGACATCGTCCCACACCAGCCGAATCAGCGGCGGCGGCGTCGGAGGGCGAGGGCCAACAGCAGCAGAGGAGACAGACCTGCGGCGGTCGAACAGCCACCCACGACTGTCTCGGCCTCACCTCCGCTCACGACCCCCTTCCAGGTGACGGTCACCTTCCCCGAGACCGACTCACCCGAGATACCACTCGCGACGGCCTCGATGACGTTCGCCCCACGCGTGAGCGGCACCGTCGCCGAGAAGCCACCAGCGCCGACGAGCTCGGCCGTCACGCCGTTCACCTTCACGCCCGCCACGTCGAAGCCCGTCACCTGGCCGTAGACCGTCACCGAGTCGGTCATCACCTCTGCACCATCCATCGGCTCGATGAACTTGAGGCCGGCCTCGGTCGTCATCGACGCGCCCACTGTCAGCGCCACGTCGACGGTGATTCGCCGGTCATCGGGAATGCTCACCGTCTCGGTCGACGTCACGTGCCCGCTCGCGCGCGCGACCAGCGTGTAGTCGGCCGGCACCGTGCCCACCGCGAGCGCGTACTTACCCTGCGCATCGGTCGTGGCCGTCGACACCACCGTGCCGCTCGACGCCTCACGCAGCTCGACCGTCGCGCCCTCGATCGCCACTGCTCCATCACCGGCCTTCGTCACCGTGCCCACGACGCCCGCGAGGAACGACGCCATCACCGTCGCGGTGCCCTCGTTGTTCGCGGCGTCACGCGCCTTCACCACCAGCGTATTGGTGCCCGAAGCCAGCTTCAGCTCGACGGTGAAGCCACCCGCCATCACCGGCACCACCTGCTCGGCGCCACCATTCAACGAGACGCGCACCTCGGCCACAGCGCCGCGGTCGTCACTCGCCGTGCCCTGCACCTGCACCACCGCGACGTCGAGCATCGCGCCGGGCGCGGGGTTGTTCACCATCACCTCGGGCGCGCGCGTATCGGGCATCGAGGTCGAGGTCATTCCAACGTTCGCCGTCGCCGTCTGCCCCGCCGTCACGGCGCGCGACGCCTGCGCCTGCTGGTACCCCGTCTTCGTCACCGTCACCGTGTAGGTACCCGCGGGCAACGCCACCGAGTAGTCGCCCGTCGCGTTCGTCATCACCGTCTGGCCATTCACCGCCACCGACGCGCCGCTGATGGGCTGCGACAGGTCATTCGCGTTGGCCGAATTGAAGACGAACACCTTGCCCGACAGCGTGCCGTTCTGCGCCGTCATCGGGTTGATCTCCATCGAGCCCCACGTCTGCGTGCCCGTCGTCACTGCGCGCGTGACGGTGTTCGTGCCGTAGCCGGCCTTCGCGACGTTCGCCGTGTACGAACCGGGCGCGAGCTGAAACTGGTACAGGCCGTCGGCTGCAGTCGTGACGCTCTGGCCATTCACGGTGACGACGGCTCCAGCGACGCGGTTGGTCGAGCTGCCGCCCTGGAAGATGACACCGATGAGCGTGCCGTTCGCTGGAGGTGTGGTGCCGCCCGTGACGAGCCCCATGTACTTCGTCCAGTTCCAGCCGCTGCCGGGGTCGGTGTGCCCGCCCGTGTTGCAGTTCGGCGCCACCTCGGCGTGACCGATGATGCGGGTGCGCGTCTTCGGAATGCCGTGGCGGTCGGCGATGTACCGGGTCAGCTTGGCCGACTCCGTGTACATCGCGTCGGTGTACCAGCGCGCCGGGTCTTGAACGTAGCCCTCGTGCTCGATGCCGATGCTGCGCGAGTTGTAACACTGCGCATGCCACGCGGTGTCGGCGTGCTCGACCATCTGGGTCACCTCGCCGTCGCTCGAGCGCACGAGGTAGTGCGACGACACGTTCGAGCTGGTGTTGAGGAACCACGATCGCGAGCCCGAGTAGCTGCCCTGCATGGTGTGAATGACGACGAACTCGTAGGTCGAGCGGCCGTTCGAGTAGTTCGGCGACTGCACGTAGGTCGCGCGGCCAGGGTAATCGCCAAGCCCATCACGGCGGGCCTGCACGGCCGGAGCGTGGTGCTCCCACGCAGTCCACGTCGGGGCCTGCAGCACGACGCCATCGGAGTGTGGAGCCGTGAAGCCCTTCGCGACCGCGAGGTACACATCGGCGGCCCACTCGTGCGCGGCGTCGGCCGAGGCGAAGCCCATGTAGAGCGAGAGCGCGTGGTACCAATCACCCGCGTTGCGCGCGTCGAGTGACGGTTGATCAGCCTGGGTGCGATCGAACAGCTCACGCAGCACTGCAGCGGCGCCACGAATGTTCGCGGCAGGGTCGACGGCGAGCTTTCCGCGCGTCACGCCGGTGAGCGCCATCGCGCGTGACTGCAGCTTCCAGTCGTCGCGCTCGGTGAGCTGCATGAGGCCGAGGCCACCCGACGCCGACTCGAGGTTCGCCGAGGCAGAAACCCGCGTCTCGACCCAGGCGATGCCTTTGAGCAGCTCGACCGGCACCTGGTACTCGCGGGCCGCCGATTCGAACGAGGCCTCGAGCGACGAGTGGGTGACGGGAGCGGGACTGACTTCAGCGGCCTGACAGCCGGCCAACACGAGCAGCGCACCCACCGCGAAACGCGAGACGTCCATGCAGAGCACCATCGGGGAACAAGGCGGGCTCTGTCCAGTTGGTGGCGGCCTCGTCACGCGCGCGCGACACAAACCGATATTCACCGAATGGGATTGAGGGCTTCACCACCGAAGCCGGGTGTTCCAGCCGTGAGGTGCGATGGGCACCAGCAGCTCGCCACCGCGCCGCAGCACCTCGGCCTGGAGCGACAGCCCCTTCTCTTCGCGAACGTCGGCGAGCACCTCATGCCACGCGTCGCTCGCCACCTTCGCCTCACCCACCAGCGTCTGGTGCAGCGCGTGGCGGGTGCGCTTGTGTGGCGCGTACACCGTCACCTTGAACCGGGGCGGGCTGTGAAAGGAGCGGCTCATGCGGCCGCAGACGGTGGGCGTCGGACTCCCTGACCGTCACTCCCTGAAGTGTGCCTCGACCGCCCGGGCCCGAAGTGGCCGACGAAGAGGAGCGTCGCGTTCGGCGCAGCACGCGGCGCACGTCTCGCCGGTTCTGCTGAACATCGCACTGGTAGAAGTGCATCTCGGCGCCGCTGCCGACGGGCCTCCGCGAAAGAGGTCTCCGACGAGCGCGACGACTCATGCGTGAACGTGTGCACCTCGAAGCCGGCCCGCGTGAAGCGGGAAGGACCGGCGCACGCGAACGACACCAGGCCGCACAGCCTGACGACGACACGCTTCACGTGAGCCTCACTCACCAGTCGCGCAGCATGTGAATGTGCGGAATGCCGTCTTCGAGGTACGGCTCGCCGACGGGCACGAAGCCGAGCGAGCCGTAGAACTTCTCGAGGTAACGCTGCGCGCCGATGCGAATGCCCTGCCCCGGGTACAGCCGCCGCGTCTCGCGAATCGCCTCGAGCATCAGCGTTCGACCGAACCCGTGTCTGCGAAAGTCGGGGTTCGACACCACGCGCCCAATGGCTGGCTCTTCGTACGCGAGCCCCGGAGGCACGATGCGCGCGGTCGCGACCGGCGTTCCATCAGCGAGGGAGCCGAGGCCGTGCCAGCACCGCGGGTCGAGCCCGTCGGCGTCGAGGTAGGCGCACTTCTGCTCGACGACGAAGACGCGCTGCCGCAGCTGCAGCACGTCGTGCACCTGGCGTGGCGTGAGCCTGTCGAAGGGCAGCCAGAGAAAACCGGCCTCGCTCATTTCTTCGGCACCACCGGGTCCCAGCCGTTCGCGCCCCGCTTGAAATACTTCGTCACCGAGGTGGCCTTGAGCCGCGCCACCGAACCCGCGAGCTTCAGCTCTCCCGGGCCGCCGAGCTTCGTGATGGCTGCCTTGTCTTCTTCGGCCGGCGTCTCGGCGCTCGCGTCGAGTCGCTTGTTCAGCTGCAGCAGCGCCTCGGCCTGCACGCGCGCCTGCTTCACCTTCTCGATGACGTCGATGAGCTCTTCGTTGCTGAACTCGCCGTTGAGCGAGGCGACCTTGAGCACGCCCGACGCGCGCACCAGCGGCTCATCGCTCATGCGCAGCAGGTCGAGCCAGCCCAGGGTCTTCGCGTCGACGACCGAGCCCGAGAGGCCGTTGAGCGACGTCCACTTCGCTTCGCTCTCGTGCAGTGACGAGCGGCTCTGGTTGATGAGCGCGAGGTCTCCCACGCGAATCGCGAAGACGTGCTGCTTCATCGCGTCGTTCAGCTTCTCGTTGGGGCCTGGCGGAACGAGCGTCGTCTCCTGCTCGCGCTGCAGCTTCGACGCGGCGCCGTCGAACAACACCGGCGTCCACGGGCCGCCCACCGCCTCCTGCTTGAAGAAGCCGACCCACACCGGCCGCTCATGACGGGCCGAGATGGGCTCGGTGCCGCCCTTCGAGAGGAAGCGCAGCACGATGCGCGCGACGTTGTCGGTGGTGCGAATCGGGTCGACGGCGATGCCCCAGCCCTTCGACTCGACGTGGGTGAACCACTCGGCGGGGCTCTTCGCGACCGTCACCTTCACCGTGCAGTCGGTGTTGCGGTAGCCGCGGTCGATGCGTTTGCCCATGGGGCGCACGGCGTACTTCTTCGAGAAGCCCGTGGTGGTGCGGCCGGGCAGCAGCAGCACCGGGTCGCGAATGAGCACGTCTCCGCGCGGCGCCTCGTCGCCTTCCCACATGTAGATTTCGGTGTTCGCCGCCATGTCGTCGAACACGCGCTTGAGCGTCTCGTCGACGAGCGAGTCGATGGCGTCGGCGTCGGTCAGCTCGTCGCCCTTCTCGCGCAGCTTCGCCTCCATCGCCCAGATGGCCTGCTTGCGAAAGTCGCCGCTCTTCTCCTTCTCGACGACGGCGGCGAGGCCCTTCACTGTCGTGGGCAGCGACTTGATCTCGATGAACGTCGACTTCGGGCGGGCCAGCGAGACGCCGGCGACGCAGAGGACAGCGAAGACGATGGAGCGCATGCGGGGCGACTACTCCTCGGGTGTTTCACCCTTCTGAATGAACCCGTACTTCTCGAGCTTGTAATAGAGCGCGCTCGTCTTGATGCCGAGCAGCCGCGCGGTCTCGGTCTTCACGCCCTTCGCCTTCTCGTAGGCGCGCTGAATGAGCTGCCGCTCGAGGTCTTCGAGAATGTCGGGCAGCGGGCGGTCTCCATGCGGAATCGGCAGGCCGCCCGGCGTCTGCGCCACGCGCGTCGAGGCGCTCTGGAGGAACGCGGGCAGCTCCTTCTCTTCGAGCACCGAGCCCTCGGCGAAGACCAGCGACTGCTCGATGGCGTTCTCGAGCTCGCGCACGTTGCCGGGCCACGCGTAGCGGTGAAGGGCCTGCAGCGCGTCGGGCGACAGCGCCTTGACCTGCGGGTTGATGCGCGGGCCGTGCTTCGCGATGAAGTGGCGCGCGAGCAGGGGAAGGTCTTCGGGGCGTTCGCGCAGCGGCGGCACCACCAGCGGCACCACGTGCAGGCGGTAGTAGAGGTCTTCGCGGAAGCGGCCGGCCGCGACCTCGGCCTTCAAATCGCGGTGCGTCGCGCAGACGACCCGCACGTCGACCTTCACCGTGTCTTCACCGCCGACGCGCTGAATCTCGCGCTCCTGCAGCACGCGCAGCAGCTTGGTCTGCACCGAGGCGTTGATCTCTCCAATCTCGTCGAGGAACAGCGTGCCACCATCGGCGAGCTCGAAGCGGCCCAGCTTGCGCTTCACGGCGCCGGTGAAGCTGCCGCGCTCGTGACCGAACAGCTCGCTCTCGAGCAGCGTCTCGGCCAGCGCCGCGCAGTGCGTGGTGACGAAGGGCTTCGCTTTTCGCGGCGAGAGGTCGTGCAGCATGCGCGCGACCAGCTCTTTGCCGGTGCCCGACTCGCCGTGAACGATGACCGTGGCGTCGGTCGCGGCCGACCGCTTGATGGCGACGTTCAGCTTCTGCATCGGCTCGGAGTCACCCAGCAGGTGCATGCCCGAGCGCTCGGCGAGGTCGCTCGACAGCGCCTCGGTCACCGCCTCGAGCCGCGTGACGCGCTGGCGGGTGCGGGAGAGCTCGAGCGCCGAGTCGACCTTCGCGCGCAGCAGGTCTGGCGGGAACGGCTTCTGCACGAAGTCGTGCGCGCCGAAGCGCATCGCCTCGACGGCCGTCTCGATGGTGCCGAACGCGGTGACGACGAGCACCACCACGCCCGGGTCGTGCGCCTTCACCTGCTTGACGACCTCGATGCCGTCCATCGCCTCCATCTTCAGGTCGGTGACGACGACGTCTGCGCCCTTCGCCTGGAACCCCGCGACGCCCTCGAGCCCGTTGCGAAAGGCGAGCACCTCGTGGCCGGCCTTCTTCAAGGTCACGGCCATGCCCTCACGCATGGTGTCGTTGTCGTCGATGACCAGCACTCGCGCCAT
>JBEOKA010000415.1:0-31788 GCA_040275325.1 Myxococcaceae bacterium
CGTAGCCTTCACCGCACCACTTGCCCTTGCCATACATGCCCTCGAGCTTCGCGGCGGTGGCGGCCAGCTCGGTGCGCTTCTTCGCGTCGGAGGGCGCGGGCAACGACTGCGAGACGCGCAGCAGGTACAGGTAGCGATCGGTCTCGGGGTCGAGCTTCACGTTTTTCCACGCGAGCGACTGCTTGATGGCCTGGGTGGTGAAGGCCATCGTGTCTTCGTTCATCGCCGCGGCGTTCCGCTCGGTGTCGTCGGTGATGTACGTGCCCTTGATCCACTCCGCGGTCGAGCTGCGCACCCAGAGCTTCTTGAGATCGGCGTTGAGCGCGACACCGAACGCCTTCGCTTCGGCGGCCTTCTTCTCGTCGACGACGCGGGTGTCCTGGGCGGGCGGAGGCGGCTTGGGACGGGGCGGCGGCGGCATGTTGCCGGCCACGAGGGCGAACGACAGCGAGAGCGCGTGGATCATGCGCGCCGACTTATTCGAAACCACGTCAGGGGAACACTGCGCTCGTCAACGAACGCGAACACCCGCGAGCTCGGTGCGGCCAGGCGAATCGCAGGCCCCGTTGCTCGTCGCGCCCTCGAACGATTCGATCGTCACGTCGAACGGCCCCACGTCGCGCGTCTGCCCCGTCGAGAGCGTCACAGCGGGCCCGCCGTCGAGCGAGACGTCGGCCAGGTACAGGCGTCGGCCGCAGGTGAGCTGCACTGGCGTCTCGCACTCGACGGCGCCGGGCGTGACGGCGATGCGCTCTGGCGAGAAGTCGGGCGTCGCGATCGGAGACAGCAGCTGTCGGCCCGTGAACGCGAAGCCGATCACCTCGGAGCCTCGCCGCAAACTCAGCCCGACGTTCGTCGTGGCCCCGCTGAGGCCGGGGTGAGCACGCACCGCGAGCCGGAGCCCGATGGTCTCGCCCAGCGAAACGAAGGCAGACGGCAGCTGCGGCGCGCCGAGGGTGACGAGGAATGGCCCCGAGGGGCCGGCCAACTCGATGAACTGCACGCCGCCGTCGGCGGCCACGCGGGTGACGATGGTTGAAGTCTCGATGAAGAGGCCGGCATCGGGGTCGAGCCCGATCTTCGGAATGACGCCACCGTCGATCGCGACGTCGAGCGTGACGGCGTCTTCATTCACCTGCGAACAGCTCGCCGTGCCGCCACCGACCTGGCCGCCGCCCGACCTGCCGCCTCCGGTGGTACGGCCACCTGCCGCTGCTCCGCCCGCCGCCGACCCGCCCGCCCCACCTCCGTCAGCGGTCGTCATGGGCATGCCGCTGCAGCCAACGAGGAGCAGTGTGAAGATCTTCCGCATGCGGTGACACCTCGTCGCGACCAGCTCCGGTTCGACACCCTCCGCGCCCCGGGTGAGACATCGGATTCAGGGGAGCTTCGGCAGCTCGTCGAGCTTCACGTCGAGCGTGTTCGGCTTGCCCGACTCGATCACCAGCGTCAGCGCACGCGAGGTGCCGTCGGCTTCCTTCAGCACGACCTGGTGACTTCCCGAAGGAACCCACGACTCCAGCGGCGTCTCTCCAAGAGCCTGCCCCATCATCACGACCGACACGGGCCGATCGGTCTTGAGTGAGAACCGCCCGAGGCCACCCGGCTGTAGCTGCTGTTGGCCCGCCATGCGCGCGTAGAAGAACACGCCGCCACCCGCGCCCAGCACCAGCGCGAGCAACGCCGCGATGACGATGGGCAGGTTCGACGACTGATTCCGACGGGCCGCGTTGCGCGAGGGGTCAGTGGGAACGTTCTGCAGCTGCCGCATCGACATGCGCGGCCCCTGCAGCACCTTGGTGCGATCCTGCTTGTCGTCGAGATCGCCGAACAGCGACTCCTCGCTGAGGTTCGGCTGCGGCGGTGGCGTGCCCTGCCTCGCGGGCTGGGGCAGCGGCGTCGAGGGCCGCGCGGGTTGGGGCTGCGGCGTCGTCGGTCTCGCGGGCTGTGGGTTCGGCGTGGCCTGCTTCGACCCCACCGGCGGCATGTTCATGCGCGAGGCGCGCGGCTCGATCGGCATCGGCGGCACGCGATCGGCGAACTCTGGAGATTCTCCCGTCGGCTCGGCCTGCTCCTGCTTCTGTCGCTCGGCGAGCACCTTGCGCGCGCGCTCCCGCAGCTCGGCGACCGCGGGGCCCGACTCGATCATCGTCTTGATCGGCGGCTCGAACGACAGCGGCGGAGCGGACGGCGGCGCGGTCGGCCGCTGCACCATCACCGTGCGGCCTTCGCCGTTGTTCGAGTCCTGCAGCGTCGCGTGCTGATCGGTCGACCCGGCGCTCGTGTCGCGCGGCACGCGCTCGAGCAGCTTGTTGGTCTCACGCAGGCGATCGGCGAAGCGCTCGCGCACCATCTCGGCGCAGCGATCCTTCGCCCACGAGGTCGAGCCCGCGGCGAGCGCGAGATCTCGAATGAGATCGACGGCGGTCTGGTAGCGCTTGTCGCGGTTTCGCTCGAGCAGCCGCATCACCACCGCGTCGACCGGCTTGGGCACCCGCCGGTTCACCTTCGACGGCAGCGGAATCTCGGACTCGTACACGGCCGCCATCTCGGCGCCGGGGTTGCCGCGGAAGAACAGGCGCTGGCCGGTGAGCAGCTCGTGGAAGATCACGCCCAGCGAGAAGAGGTCGCTGCGTGGATCGAGATCTTTGCCGACGGCCTGCTCGGGCGACATGTACGCGGTCGTGCCGCGCACCATGCCGGCCACCGTGCGCCGCTGCGCGCCCATGGCCCGCGCGATGCCGAAGTCGAGCATCTTCGTGGCGCCGTCGAAGCCCGTCATGATGTTGCGGGGCGTGACGTCGCGGTGAACGATCGGCTGCGCCTGGCCCCGTGAGTCCTTGTGCAGGTGCGCGTGGGCGAGCCCCTGGGCGGCCTCACGAATCGTCGCCAGCGCGTAGCCGAGCGGAACCGGCTCGCCGAGCTTCGTCCACACGTCGACGACCTCTTCGACGTTCGCGCCCTGAATGAACTCGATCACCATCAGCACGTCTTCGCCGGCGCGCTCGAGATCGACGACCTGCGCGACGTTCGCGTGCGAGAGCGTGGCGGTGACGCGCGCCTCATCGAGCAGCATCTGCAGCGCGACGGGATCTTCGCGTTGCTCGGGGAGGATGTTCTTCAGCACCACCGGTCGATTGACGAACGGCCCCGATCGGGCAAAGCCGAGGAAGATCTCTGCCATTCCGCCAACGGCCAGGCGGCAGAGCACCTCGTACTTCCCGTAGCGTTTGCCCGTAAATTCGTCGGGGGCGAGCTTCATCGGAGTGCGCCCGACTCTACTCTCCTCGACCGCCTGAGGAAGAAGACGACCGAGGCCAGCCACCAGGGCGTCAGTGTCGTCTCACACCCACCTCCGCGCGCGACGCCGGTGGGCTTCAGCCCGTCACACGTTGCTACATGGTCTGAAGTGAGGCCCAGCTCGGCGCGCTCGACGGGCCAGACCGTGCTGCACGCGGTGGCCGCAGGCGTGTTGGCCGGGCACTCGACGGGTCCACTCAGCTGGTTCCACGTGAGTATCGGAGCGCCGCTCAGACTGGCCACCGCGAACTGATCGGTCGCCATTCGCCCGCAGACCAGGGTCTCGTCGCCTGTGCCGCCGATGCACGCTCGCTGTTTCGGAGCGTCGAGCGGCGAAAACGCCAATCCGTCGTTCGAAGCGAACACACGATCACCCACCGCGACCCACCACGCGCCGTTCACCTGCCGCATGCCGTTCACGCGGCCTTCAGCCTCGAGCACCACGGTGAACGAGCGCCCGGCGTCGGTCGAACGCAGCAACGAGGTGCGCTCGGGCGTTGCCGAGTCGTCGACGAGCGACGCGAAGAGGAGATCAGGATTGGTCGAGTCGACCGCGTGCACGGCGAACACCGTTCCCTTCGCGACCGAGGCTGGGAGATCGACAGTCGAGAACGTCTGCCCGCGATCGTCGCTCACCGACAGCCGAGCCAGCCGCGGGTCGAAGTACCAGCTCGAGACGTAGAGCCGCTCGGGTCGGGAAGGCGCCACACGCACTGCATTGAAGAACGCCTGATCGGCCCGCAGCGAAGTCCACGCGAAGGTCGCGCCATCGTCGGTCGACCGGGCGAGCCCATTGGTGGCTCCGAACTTGGCCGTCGTGATCCACCACGAGCCGTCGCTCACCGACAGATCGGCTGCGCCCGTCGTCGAGAACAGCGGCGCCTTCGAGAACGAGCAGCCCCGATCGCGGCTCACGTACAGCCCCGAGAACGCGGCGGCGACGATGGTTCCAGACGGGGTGGCGAACCACGAAGGCTGCTCGCGATCGCCCAGGCCGAGGTGATCGGTGCAGACCCACTGCCACGTGCAGCGATCAGCGGTGATGAGCAGGCCGAAGGTGGTTGGCGCGACGAGACCGTTCGGGCTCCACGGGCTCTGCGAGACACCCAGGGTCTGCGGAGCGATGCCATGCGCGGCCGCGACGGACGACAGCAGGCACAGCACCAGCGCCCTACGCACGCCGGCGGCTCTGCACGAGATCTTCGATGCGCTGCACGACCTCGGACAGCGGAAGCTCGGTGGAGTCCATCTGCACGGCATCGGCAGCGGGCTTGAGCGGCGCCACTTCACGCTGCGAGTCCTCGCGATCGCGCCGGTTCTGCTCGTCGAGCACCTGGTCGATCGGCTTCTCGGTGCCCTTCTGGAAGAGCTCTTCGAAGCGACGGCGCGCGCGAATCTCGGGGTTGGCGAAGAGGAACACCTTCACGTCGGCGTCGGGGAAGACGACGGTGCCGATGTCGCGCCCCTCGAGGATCGCGCCGTGGGTGGCCGAGAGCGCGAGGCGACGCTGCAGCTCGAGCAGGTGATTTCGAACCACGGGCCGGCTCGAGACCTGCGAGGCGGCGAGCGAGTTCTCGGGCGTGCGGATCTCGTCCGACACGTCTTCGCCCTCGAGGAACACGTGGTTCACGTCTTCTTCGACGCGGAACGAGACCTTCACGCCGTGCAGCAGAGTCTCGAGCTTCGCGTCGTCGTCGAGCGCGATGCCCTGTCGGCGGGCCTTGAGCGCGACGCAGCGGTAGATGGCGCCGGTGTCGACGAGTGTGAAGTCGAGGCGGCGAGCGAGAATCTTCGAGACGGTCGATTTGCCCGCCCCCGCGGGTCCGTCGATGGCGACGATGAGCGGGCGCGGCATCTCGTCACTTTCCCGAGAAGACGCCCATCGCGCGGAACTTCTCGTACCGCTGATCGATGAGCTGATCGGGCTTGAGCTTGGTGAGCTCGCGAAGGTGCTTTCGCAGCGTGCCGCCGAGTGACTGCGCGGCCGTCGCGGGATCGCGGTGGGCGCCACCCGCAGGCTCGGGGATCACCTCGTCGACGAGGCCCAGCGCCTTCAAGTCGGTCGCGACCAGCTTGAGCGCCTCGGCGGCCTTGTCGGCGCGCGTGGCATCGCGGAAGAGAATCGACGCGCAGCCCTCGGGCGAGATCACCGAGTAGATCGAGTACTGCATCATCAGCACGCGGTTGCCGACGCCGATCGCGAGCGCTCCACCCGACCCGCCCTCGCCGATGACGGTGCTGATCACGGGAACGGGAAGACCGGCCATGACCTCGAGGTTCACGGCGATCGCTTCGGCCTGGCCACGCTCCTCGGCGCCGATGCCCGGGTACGCGCCGGGCGTATCGATGAAGGTGAAGATCGGCCGGTTGAAGCGCGCGGCGAGCTCGAAGAGGCGGCGCGTCTTCCGGTAGCCCTCTGGGCGCGGCATGCCGAAGTTGCGCAGCATGTTCTCTTTGGTGCTGCGGCCCTTCTGGTGGCCCATCACCATGACGGGCTGGCCGTCGAAGCGCGCGAAGCCTCCGACGATCGAGGGGTCTTCGCCGAAGAGCCGATCACCCGCGAGCTCGCAGTAGTCGGTGAACAGCAGGTTCACGTAGTCGAGGAAGTACGGGCGCGCGTTGTGGCGCGAGAGCTGAACGATCTGCCAGCGCGAGAGATCGTTGAAGATCTCCTCTTGCAGCTTCTTCGCCTTCTTCTCGAGGCGGCCGATCTCCTGCGTCATGTCGATGGCGCCGGAGCGGGAGATGTTGCGCAGATCTCCAATCTTCTTCTCGAGCTCGAGCAGCGGGCGCTCGAAGTCCAGGGAGTGGGCGGGGCTGATGGCCATGATGCGGGCCGATTTCGCCCGGAACGGCTTCTCGGGCAAGCGGTTCTGCGAGACTCGGCCCGTCCACCCGCACGTACCTGATGCGACGTGCTGAGGAAGCGCAGCGGGTTGGGCGAGCGATCGTTTTGCACCCTCCAGGGAATCCCCCTCACCCGGAGTTCCTGTGTCACCTCCCAGAATCGGCAGCGCGCGAATCCCCCACACTGACGTCGGCGAAGCTGACGTGCCGCCCGGCCGGAAGCAACCCGCCGAGCAGCCACACTCGGTGAGCCGCCACCCGGAACCGTCGCCCCTCACCAGGCACCTCACCTTTGCGCCGGCCAGCCGCGAAGTGGCCCAGGCTCCGAACGTGGCTGAGGCGACGAAGCTCGCGAACGAACTGGCTCCGCTCATCGCAGGGCATCACGTGATCGAATACCGCCTCATTCGAATCCTGCGGGACGACGAGGGCCACTCCCGTCGGGTGGAGCAGCAAGGAACAGTGGAAGTCGACATCGTGCCCGGCAAAGCCCCGATCCGGGTCGACCCGTCGAACTCGGCCAGCTACGGCCTGACGCCGGTGCTCTCGACCGAGTCGTTCGAGCTGTCGCTGCCTCGAGCAGACGAACGTGGCGTCGTGGATACTGCGCGAACCATGGTTCATGAGTGGGGCCACACGTCGCTCAACCGCATGATCAACCAATCCGGCGATCCGAAGCGGGTCTACGCGATCGCAACCGAAGCAATCGGGCTCTGGGAGTCACTCAGCTTCAAGAGCCCGTCGACCGGCGAGTTCGTGAAGGTCACCCCGACCACCAATGGGGTCACGACGCACGAGATGGTCGGCCAGTATGCGGGTGCCCTGTTCGACAAGGCACTGGCGAGCCGGAAAGCGGGGGCTCTGTGATCGCGTTCATGACGATCGTCGCGGCGTCAATCGCCAGTGAGTGCGCTCCGGCCTGGCTCGAAGTCGCTCCCCTCGCTGCCGTCGTTCCTCCCCGCCCCCTGTTCGTGCTCAACCTGCAGGGTCAGGCGCAAGGCGAGTCCGTCACCGACCAGGTCGTGCTCCGAAAGGGCGAGCAGGTGACTCGACTTCAATTGATCTCGACCGAGCTCGGAGCCAACTCACGACAGGTCGTCCTGCAACCGATCGAGCCGCTGCGGGCAGGTGGGTGGCAGCTCGAGATCGCCTCGGGAACTGCCCTCGCGAACGTCGTCTTCGACTCCGTGCTCGCCCGGTTCGAGGTCAGCAACGAGGCACGCACTGCCGCGCCCTCGTTCGTCACCCTTCCCCACTTCGTGGGCGTGCGCTCGGAAGCGTACGGCTGTGGCACCGCTTCGTATGCCGAGGTGGAGCTCTCACTCGATGATCCCCACGGACTGGTCGAAGTCAGTCTCGACACTGGCGTGACGGTCGTCTTGCCCATCACCACCAGCACGTCACCCGGTCCCAGGGTCGGCTCCCAGTCGGTGGTGCAAATCGGCACAGGGATGTGTGGCGGCCCGGTGCGGTTGCTCGACGGCAAGACGTACACCGCGAAGCTGACCCCTCTGAGCCGGGCAGGAGAACGAGGCCAGCCCGCCGTCGTGATCTTCTCGACGAAGCGGCGTGCGTTCGAACGTTCCTCATTCGACCTTCTCCAGAGCCTCAGCTCGCAGCTGCGACGATGACCTCACGCGCTGCGCCGCGGATCTTCGCCGCGAAGTTCGAGAGTGCCGTCACCCCCTGCTCCGACCGCTGCTGCTCGTTCTGGAGAAAGAGCATCGGGTTCTTCGCCACGAACGTGAGGATCGCGGCCTTCTCGAGCAGCGGATCAGATCGGCTGCTGGGCGCAGCTGAGCGGCCGGCCTTCTCGAGCAGCGCCATCACCGCGTCGTGTGAAGGCCTCGGCATCGCGTTGAGGGTCATCAGCGCGCAGCCACTGGTGAGCGGCCTGCCGGTCGCGGGCGAGGCCATCATGCCGAACACGTCGGCCGCCACCGCAGTGCCCTTCGCGCCAGCGCTGCAAACGGCAGCGCCCTCGGTGAACCCGACCTGATCGAAGAAGCGCGCGTGCGCGCCGAGCGTGTCAGAGAGCGACTGTGAGAGGTACCAGCCGACCACGCCGACGAGCGGCACCGGGTTGTTCGTCGTTCCGAGCATCGACGAAGCTGGCCCAAGCGCCACGGCGAACTCCGTCGTCCTCTGTGAAGAGCGCTCGGAGATCTCGCGGTTCAACGTCTGACCGGCGACCTCGATGGTGTTCGAGTCCTTGGTGAGCGCCGAGTACCCACCACCGAGATCTGCGCGCTGGCCCGGCTTCGCCAGCAACTCGAAGGGCTCGCCACCGAAGGGCCGCACCGTCCACGAGCCCTCGGCGTTCGCCGACACGCTGGAGCCGTTGGGCGCAACAATCGACCCGAGCTGCGCCATCAGCCCGTACAGCGCCATGCCGTGCGCTGGGTTCGCCGACTCGAGCAGGCGATCGACGATGCGCCCTTCGCGATCGAGGCCCGTTCGATCCATGTGTTTGAACCGATGGCCGAGCTCTTTCACGAGGCCTGGATCGACGCCCGCGAGCGTGAGCCGCGGCTCGATGCCCTGAAGGAAGCGAACCGAGAAGCGACGCTCCGTGCCCGGGGCTGGCGTGAAGGTCGACGACGGCAGGTTCGGCACGGGAACCGGAATGGGCCCTGCGCTGCTGGGCGTCTTCGCGACGTCGATCAGGTTCGGGGCTTTGAGCTGTGACGGTGGGCCGATCTTCATGGTCGCGCAGCCTGCGCCGTCAGCCCCGGCGCCTCCATGGTCAATCAGCCGAGGCAGGTCTCGATTCGCAGGTAGAGTGCCCAGCGTGCGGGCGCTCCTCGTCATTGCCGACATCGGTGGCTACACGAAGTTCATGACCGTTCACCGGATCAACCTCGCGCACGCGCAGTACGTGGTCGCGCAGCTGCTCGAGGCGGTCATCGACGCGGCGGCGCCGAAGTACGAGCTGGCGAAGCTCGAGGGCGACGCGGCGTTCTTCTACGCAAAGCTGCCCGACACGCCGAAGGAGCACGAGCTGGCGGCCTTCAGCGAGCGCATCGTGAAGATCCGGAGCGCGTTCCTCGATCGCCGCGCCGAGCTCGAGATCAACCGCGTGTGCAGCTGCGACGGATGCGTGCAGGCGAGCAAGCTCACGCTGAAGTTCGTCTCGCACCTGGGAGAGGTCGCGCTACAGAAGGTGAAGCGCTTCACCGAGCTGGCCGGCGTCGACGTGATCACCGTGCATCGGTTCCTCAAGAACTCGGTGACGGTGCCCGAGTACGTGCTGATGAGCACGCCCGTCTTCGAGCGGCTCGACCCCGAGATGAAGGCGCTCGCCGAGCCGATGAAGGAGCACCTCGAAGGGCTCGGAGAGGTCGACACGCACGTGGTCGATCTGCAGAAGGCCGTTCAGCGGGCCGGTCAGGCGACGCCGTCGCGACTGCGCGCGTGGTTCGGGTGGCTCAAGATGACGTGGCGATCGCTCCCCTTCTTTCTGGGGCTGAAGAAGTCGTGTGACGGCTTCAAGACGCTGCCCGCCATCGAAGGCCGCGAGCGCTGAGTGTCACGCAACTTCGCCGAAGAGGCCCGCGCGCTCTCGAACCAGCTCGAGGCGATTGGGGCGATGGACTTCGCGACGGCCCTTCGAGAGGCGATCGACTTCTCGTCGACAGGCTCCGAGATCTTGTTCGGCCTGCGTTTCCACCTGCACCAATTCATCGCCACGCCGCCGACCGACCTGCACGCGACCGCTCGTGAGCTCGCCGACGCCATCGACGCCGCGATCAGACGCTAAAAACGGCTCGAGCGCCGGGCTCCACGAAGGAAGCACCGGCGCCCGAAGCACTTCACGACGAAGTGGCGCTCAGACCTTCATGCCCTTGCGCTTCATCGCCTCGACGAGCGTGGTGCCGAGCTCGGAGGGCGACGACGCCATCACGTAGCCAGCCTCGCTCATCGCCTTCACCTTCTCGGCCGCCGTGCCCTTGCCGCCCGAGATGATCGCGCCGGCGTGGCCCATGCGCTTGCCCGGAGGCGCGCTGGCTCCAGCGATGAAGCCCGCGATCGGCTTCTTGAAGTTCGCCTTCACCCAGGCAGCCGCTTCCTCTTCCGCGCTGCCACCGATCTCACCGATCATGATCACGGCGTCGGTCTCGGCGTCTTCGTTGAACAGCTTCAGCACGTCGATGAAGTTGGTGCCGTTGACCGGGTCACCGCCAATGCCGACGGCAGTGGACTGGCCGAGGCCGAGGCCCGTCACCTGGAACACCGCCTCGTACGTCAGCGTGCCCGAGCGCGAGACGACGCCGATGCGGCCGGGCTTGTGAATGTGGCCCGGCATGATGCCGATCTTGCACTTCGCGCCGGGGGTGATGACGCCCGGACAGTTCGGGCCGATGAGGCGCGTGCCCGTGCCCTGGAGAAAGCGCTTCGCCTTCACCATGTCGTTCACCGGAATGCCTTCGGTGATGGTGATGACGAGGGGCAGCTTCGCGTCGGCGGCTTCCATGATCGAGTCGGCCGCGAACGGAGGCGGCACGAAGACGACCGAGGCGTTCGCTCCCGTGGCCTTCACGGCCTGCTCGACGGTGTCGAAGATGGGAACCTTGCCCTCGAACTTCTGGCCACCTTTGCCGGGCGTGACGCCGGCGACGATGTTGGTGCCGTAGTCGAGGCACTGCTTGGCGTGGAACGAGCCCGCCGAGCCCGTGATGCCCTGAACGATGAGGCGCGTGTCTGCGTTGACGAGAATGCTCATGGTGTCGGTTCCTGTTCAGCTCTTGAGCGCCGCGACGGCCTTCTCGGCGGCCTGGCGGAGGTTGTCGGCCGGCGTGATCTTCAGGCCGGAGTTCGCGAGGATCTGCTTGCCCAGCTCGACGTTGGTGCCTTCGAGGCGAACCACGAGCGGGATCTTGAGCTGCACTTCCTTCGCAGCCGCGATGATGCCCTCGGCGATCACGTCGCACTTCATGATGCCGCCGAAGATGTTCACCAGCACCGCCTTCACCGCGGGGTCGGCGAGGATCAGCTTGAACGCGGCGGTGACCTTCTCCTTCGTGGCGCCGCCGCCGACGTCGAGGAAGTTGGCCGGCTCACCGCCGACGAGCTTGATGGTGTCCATCGTGGCCATCGCGAGGCCGGCGCCGTTCACCATGCAGCCGATGTTGCCCTCGAGGGCGATGTACGCGAGGTCGAACTCCTTGGCCTTCGCTTCACGCTCGTCTTCTTCGGCGACGTCGCGCATCTCGACGACGTCCTTCTGGCGGTAGAGCGCGTTGTCGTCGAAGTTCATCTTCGAATCGAGCGCGAGAATCGAGCCGTCCTTCAGGCGCACGAGCGGGTTGATCTCGGCGAGCGCCGCGTCGGTCTCGACGTAGGCCTTGTAGAGGGCCGAGCAGAACTTCACGAACGAGTTCACCGAGTCGCCCGAGAGGCCGAGGCCGTAGGCGAGCTTGCGGCCCTGGTACGCCTGGAAGCCGACCGCCGGGTCGACGGCCTCACGGAGGATCTTCTCGGGGTGCTTGTGGGCGACCTCTTCGATCTCCACGCCGCCTTCGGTCGACGCCATGAACGTGATGCGGCTGGTCGCGCGATCGAGGGTGACGCCGAGGTAGTACTCCTTGTCGATGTCGAGGCCTTCCTCGATGTACAGCGTCTGCACCTTCTGGCCCTCGGGGCCGGTCTGAATCGTCTTCAGCATCATGCCGAGCATCTTCGAGGCGAGCTCCTTCGCCTCGGCGGGGCTCTTGGCGAGCTTCACGCCGCCGCCCTTGCCGCGACCGCCCGCGTGAATCTGCGCCTTGACGACGGTGACCTTCGTGCCGAGCTCCTTCGCGGCCTTCTCGGCGTCGTCCGCGTTGCGCACGACGATGCCGCGCGGCACGGGGACTCCGTACTTCTTGAAGATCTGCTTGCCCTGATACTCGTGGATTTTCATTTCGCTCCTGCCTCGCGGTGGTGCTTCGAGATGGCGCGCGTTCGTAGCGATGAAACGAAGAATTGTCCTGCAAGATCATCGAGCGCTCGAGCCGAGTCACCCATGACTCTCGCAGGCACGATTCCCAGCTATGAGCGAGCCGTATGAGCACTCGCCCGTCGGTGGAGTCGATTCTGGTTTCTGCCGGCCGTGACGGACGGCCTGGCTCGCCGCTCAACCAGCCGCTCGTGCCCGCGTCGAACTTCGTGCTGGGTGCTGACCGTGCCTACTCGCGAGATGACGGCACGCCGACCTGGGAGGCGCTGGAAGCGGTGGTCGGCGCGCTCGAGGACGCGAGAACCGTCGCCTTCTCATCGGGCATGGCCGGCGTCGCGGCGATCTTCGATCGACTGCACGTGGGCGCGAAGATCGTGCTCCCGGACGATTGCTATCAGGGCGTCGTCGGACTGGCCGAGGTCGGGCGGAGCAAAGGCGCGTGGCAGGTGCAGCGGCTGGCCGTCGATGACACGGCTGCGTGGGTTCACGCGGGCGGCGAAGCGGACTTGTTGTGGCTCGAGTCTCCGTCGAACCCGCTGCTCACCGTCGCCGACGTTCGCGCGATTTGTGCGGCGCCTCGCAAACCGGGTGGTCTGATCGCCGTCGACAACACCTTTGCGACGTCGCTCAACCAGAAGCCGCTCGAGCTGGGTGCCGATTTCTCTTTTCAGTCGGCGACGAAGTTCATCGGCGGGCACTCGGATCTGCTCGCGGGCGTGGTGACGGTGCGCAAGCCCGAGCTCGAAGCGGCGCTCAGGCGTTCGCGAGAACTCAGCGGCGCGACGCCGGGAGCGCTGGAGGCGTTTCTGGCCGTTCGTGGAGCGCGCACCATGGCGCTGCGGCTCGAGCGGGCGCAGAGCAACGCGATGATTCTGGCCGAGCGACTCAGCGAGCATCGCAACGTCACCCTCACCCGCTACCCTGGCCTGCCGTCACACCCGACGCACGCCATCGCGAAGGCGCAGCTGAAGGGGTTTGGCTCGATCATCTCGTTCGACGTTCGTGGTGATGCCGCCGCGGCCGACGCAGTCTGTGCCCGGCTTCGACTCATTCAGCACGCCACGAGCCTCGGCGCGGTGGAGTCGACGATCGAACGGCGCGCCGCGATTCACGGGCAGGAGCACCTGCCGCCCTCACTCCTTCGATTGAGCGTCGGCATCGAGCACGTCGACGATCTGTGGGGCGATCTCGACCACGCCCTGCGCGGCCCGCGCTGAGCGAAGCAGCGTCGTGAGTTTGCTCTCGGAGCTCAAACGTTCTGGGACGGAGCCCCATCTACGCGAGGCACTCCCCAAGGTGTCGCTCGTCACGACGGGCACGCACGACACCGAGATGATGCGTATGTGGTGAACTCCCGCCTCCCGAGCAGCTGGAGACCGCGTGCCTCGCGCTCTTCGTGGGCGATCCAGGCCTCAGGTTGAGCATGGGCACAGAGATCGAACTGGCGCTGCCTCAGGCCTGGCGACGCGCCAGCACGCCGAGCAGCGCGCTGATCAGCTGACTGGCACCGGCGATGACGAAGACAACGGAGTACGCCGTCGCGCGATCACTTCCCTGTGAGAGCAGCGCCGTCGCGACGAGCCCTGCGATCACGTTCCCCGCGAACATGCCGAACGTTCCGGCCGCGTTCAGCAACCCCATCGCCGAGCCGCGCGCCTCTGCCGGAACCGCCTGCGTGACGAGCGAGAGACTGGGACCGTAGATCGCCGCAGAGGCGAGGCCTCCGAGCGCGAGCGACACCGGAATCCACACGGCGGGGAGCAACAGGATCGAGAAGAACATCGCCGCGTAGATCAGCGCGCCGATCACCACGAGCGTGCGGCGATCGACTCGATCTCCCACGCGGGTGAGCGGCACTGTCGCGAGCGCGAACGTCACCAGGAAGATCGTAAACCACCGGCTCACCGTTCCATCCGGCAGCCCGAGCACGTGAAAGGCGAACAGCTGCAGCGTCACGGTGAACGCTCCCACCGAGAACCGCTCGAGGCCCACCACCACCACGGGCAACTTCACGCCACGCGCCGCCCACACATCGCGCCCTGACAACCGCGACGAGCTGCCATCGGGCACGACGACGAACGCGGCGAGACCAGCGAGCCCGCCCAGCACCGCGCCGACGAAGAGCGGGAGCGACGGAGACGACTTGCCGAGGATCGCGCCGAGCGGAATGCCGATGACGAGCGCGAGCACCACCGCGCTCCCGATCATGCCCGTCGCGGCCGAGCTCGTCGTTCGCCCACGCGCAGCGCCCATCAGAATCGAGACGGCTCCGACGCTGGCCGCGCCCTGCACGAACCGCAGGCCCAGCATCACCGCGAGCGGAGGTTTGAGCGCCACCAACGCGACCATCACCGCGTCGAGCACCGCCAACACTCCCGCGAGCGCCCGGCGACGTCCCGTGCGATCGGCCCACACCGCCAACGCGGGCCCGACCACGCACGCGCCGAGCAGGTTGATCGCCATGAACGCGTGAAAGACCCACTCCTCCCCCGGCCACCCTGCGGCGACGAAGGGGCGAATGACCGGGATCACCACGGTCGCAGGCATCATCGAGCCCATCACCGTCAGCGCGATCGGGGCGGCGAAGCGCACCTCACGACGCAGCGACACCGGCGCGGGGCACTCGAGCGGCTTGCCGTCCGCTCCGACTCCGCTGACCGCTGCGTCACGACTCATTCACCCGCTCTTTATGGGGCTCACCCGTTCGTCACAACCCGCCGTGCATCACCGCTGCTCACAGATGCGCGCGATTTTGCTGTTGCTGCATGGGGCTCGCATGAAACAGGAGCGTGGCTGACGCATCCCGCCATGGGTAAGAACCCGCGTCTTCGTCTCGAAGCAAGGAGCTGTGCATGTCGACTGCGGCAGAACTCAAACGCGACACGGGCCAGACCCTCATCGGGCACACCGTGAACTTCCTCACGAGCTCGGTGGGCTCGAAGGTGATGATGGCCCTCACCGGCCTGGGCCTGTGGGTCTTCGTCACCGGTCACCTCGCCGGCAACCTGCTCGCCTTCGTGGGCCGTGACGCCTTCAACGCGTACGCGGCGGGCCTCAAGGGCAACCCGATTCTGCTGTGGGGCGCTCGCTCCGCGCTGCTGCTGGGCATTCCGCTGCACTTCTTCTTCGCCATTCGAAGCACGCAGATGAACAAGGCCGCGCGCCCCGTCGCGTATGCCTACGACAACAAGACGCCCGCCCGCATGGCCGCCAAGACGATGGTGATCTCGGGCCTCGTGATCGCCGCCTTCTTCGCCTACCACATCGCCCACTTCACCCTGCGCGTGGCCAGCGTCACCGACTCGCTGGGACCCAACGGCGTCTTCAGCCCGTACGACATGCTGGTGCAGGGCTTCAAGAACCCGCTCATCGCCGGCTTCTACGTGGTGGCGCAGCTGCTGCTCGCGCAGCACCTCTCGCACGGCATCTACTCGCTCTTCCAGCACCTCGGGCTGTGGGGCAAGCGGTGGACGCCCTTCCTCAAGAACGCGTCGCTCGTCATCGGCTACGGCCTGTGTGCGGCGTTCATCAGCATCCCCGTCTCCGTCTTCCTGGGAATCATCAAGCCATGAACCTCGACAGCAAGAGCCCCACGGGCCCCATCGAAGACCGATGGACCAAGCACCGCTTCGACATGAAGCTGGTGAACCCGGCCAACAAGCGGAAGTACAAGATCATCGTCGTCGGCACCGGTCTCGCCGGAGCCTCGGCCTCGGCCACGCTCGCTGAGCTCGGCTACGGCGTCGACACGTTCTGCTTCCAGGACAGCCCCCGCCGCGCGCACTCCATCGCCGCGCAGGGTGGCATCAACGCCGCGAAGAACTACCGCAACGACGGCGACTCGGTGTTCCGCCTCTTCTACGACACCGTGAAGGGTGGCGAGTGGCGCGCGCGTGAGTCGAACGTGTACCGGCTCGCCGAAGTCAGCGTGAACATCATCGATCAGTGCGTCGCGCAGGGCGTGCCGTTCGCCCGCGAGTACGGCGGTCTGCTCGACAACCGCTCGTTCGGCGGCGCGCAGGTCTCGCGCACGTTCTACGCGAAGGGCCAGACCGGCCAGCAGCTGCTCATCGGCGCGTATCAGGCGCTCGAGCGGCAGGTCGGCCTCGGCCACGTGAAGATGCACACCCGCCACGAGATGCTCGACGTCGTCGTCATCGACGGTCACGCGCGCGGCATCGTCACGCGTGATCTCGTCAGCGGCAAAGTCGAAGCCTGGGCAGCCGACGCGGTGGTGCTCGCGACCGGCGGCTACGGCAACGTCTTCTACCTCTCGACCAACGCCAAGGGCTGCAACGTCACCGCGGCGTATCGCGCGCACAAGAAGGGCGCGGGCTTCGGCAACCCCTGCTTCACGCAGATTCACCCGACCTGCATTCCCGTCTCGGGCGACTACCAGTCGAAGCTGACGCTGATGTCCGAGAGCCTTCGCAACGACGGCCGCGTCTGGGTGCCGAAGAAGGCCGGAGACAACCGCGCTCCCGATCAGATCCCCGAGGGTGAGCGCGACTACATTCTCGAGCGCAAGTACCCCAGCTACGGCAACCTCGCGCCGCGTGACGTCTCGTCGCGCGCCTCGAAAGAAGCCTGCGACGCCGGCAAGGGCGTAGGCCCGGGTGGCCGCGGCGTGTTCCTCGACTTCGCCGACGCCATCAAGCGCCTCGGCAAGGGCAAGATCGCCGAGCGCTACGGCAACCTGTTCGACATGTACGCGACGATCACGGGCGAGAACCCGTACGAGCGCCCCATGCGCATCTACCCCGCCGTGCACTACACGATGGGTGGGCTGTGGGTTGACTACAACCTGCAGTCGACGGTGCCGGGCCTGCACGTGATCGGTGAAGCGAACTTCTCTGATCACGGCGCCAACCGCCTCGGCGCCTCGGCGCTCATGCAGGGCCTCGCCGACGGCTACTTCGTGCTGCCGTACACGATCGGGCACTACCTCGCGAACGCGAAGCAGCCCAAGGTGACGACCGATCACGCCGAGTTCAAGAAGGCGCTCGACGACGCGAACGGCAAGCTGAACAAGCTGCTCTCGATCAACGGCAAGCGCACCGCCGACAGCTTCCACCGCGAGCTCGGCACGATGATGTGGGAGAAGTGCGGCATGGCCCGCAACGAGAAGGGCCTCAACGAGCTGCTCCAGAAGATCCCCGCGCTGCGCGAGGAGTTCTGGAGCACGGTGAAGGTGACCGGCACCAACGATCACCTCAACATCGAGCTCGAGCGCGCTGGCCGCGTCGCCGACTTCCTCGAGTTCGCCGAGCTGATGGCGCGCGACGCGCTCGATCGCGACGAGTCGTGCGGCGGTCACTTCCGCGAAGAGCACCAGGACGAAGAAGGCGAGTGCGTGCGCAACGACGAGCAGTACATGCACGCGAGCGTGTGGGAGTACCAGGGCGACGGGAAGGCCCCCGTTCGCCACAAGGAGCCGCTGAAGTTCGACTACGTGCACCCTGCGAAGCGGAGCTACAAGTGAGCAACGAGAAACTGATGAAGTTGACGCTGCACGTGTGGCGGCAGCCGAACAAAAACGCTCCCGGCGAGATGAAGCAGTACGTCGCCGAGAACGTGAACCCGCACATGTCGTTCCTCGAGATGCTCGACGTGGTGAACAACAAGCTCGTCGAGAAGGGCGAAGAGCCGATCGCGTTCGATCACGACTGCCGCGAGGGCATCTGCGGCATGTGCTCGATGGTGATCAACGGCAAGCCCCACGGCGGCCACAAGGGCGTCACCGCGTGCCAGCTGCACATGCGGCACTTCAACGACGGCGACGAGGTCTACATCGAGCCGTGGCGCGCCAAGGCGTTCCCCGTCGTGAAGGATCTCGTGGTCGATCGCTCGGCCTTCGATCGCATCATCGCGGCCGGCGGCTTCGTCTCGGTGAACACCGGCGGTACGCCCGACGCGAACGCCCTGCCCGTTCCCAAGCGTGACGCCGACCTCGCGATGGATGCGGCGGCCTGCATCGGCTGTGGCGCGTGCGTGGCGGCCTGCAAGAACGCGTCGGCGATGCTCTTCGTCTCGGCGAAGGTCTCGCACCTCGCGCACCTGCCGCAGGGGCAGCCCGAGCGGTACGAGCGGGTGAAGAACATGACCATGCAGATGGACGCCGAGGGCTTCGGCACCTGCACGAACCTCTCGCAGTGCGAAGCCGCGTGCCCGAAGGAGATCCCCACGCGGGTCATCGCCGAGCTCAACCGCGATCTGATCAAGTCGACCCTCAAGGGCAGCTGATTTTCCCGCTTCGGCTGGGTCGCTGAGCCAGGCCGGTGTCGCTCCAATTTCCGATGGAGCGGTACCGGCCTTCTTCATGGGTTCACCCCTCGTCAGCCCGAGGCGGCTGGGCTATGGGCAGGCCGAAGTCTCTCTCAAGGAAACGAACACCATGCGCGTCATCGTCACCGGCAGCCTCGCTTACGACTACATCATGAACTTCCCCGGGAAGTTCTCGGACCACATCCTCCCCGACAAGGTCCACATGCTCACGGTGAGCTTCCTCGTCGACTCGATGAAGCGCATGCGCGGCGGCACGGCTGGCAACATCGCGTACAACCTCGCGCTGCTCGGCGGGAAGACGTCGATCGTCTCGGCCGCCGGCCAGGACTTCGTCGACTACCGCAACGCGCTCGAGAAGCTGAACATCGACACGCGCGGCATCAAGCTCGTCGACAACGAGTTCACCGCGAGCTGCTTCATCAACACCGACGTCGCCAACAACCAGATCGTCGCCTTCTACCCGGGCGCGGTGGTGCACGCGCGCGAGGTGACGCTCGAGTCGATCGGGCTGTCGAAAGACGACTGGGCGCTCATCTCGCCCACCGACCCCGAGTCGATGATGCGCCACATGCAGGAGTGCCGTCGCGTCGGCACCAAGTACATCTTCGACCCGGGCAAGCAGACGCCCCGCCTCGAGAAGGCCCAGATCCTCTCGGGCCTCGACGGCTGCTCGGCCCTCATCGGCAACGACTACGAGTTCGGCATGATGGCCAAGGCGACGAACATGTCGGAGCAGCAGCTGATCGACTCCGCGCCCCTGACGATCATGACCCGCGGCGAGCAGGGCAGCCGGATCTTCCAGCGCGGCAAGCCCACCATCGAGATCCCCGTCGCGAAGGTGACCTCGGTCGTCGACCCGACGGGGGCCGGAGACGCCTACCTCGCCGGCCTCGCGTTCGGCCTCTCGCGCGCCCTGCCCCTCGACGTCACCGGCCGCGTCGCCGCGCTCGCCGCCACCTACGCCATCGAGAAGAAGGGCTGCCAGGAGCACGCCTTCACCCGCCAGGGCTTCCTCTCCCGCTACACCGAGTCGTTCGGCGCTGCCCCTGAGCTGGGCACTGCGCTGATCTGACCGAGCGGCACACCCACTTCCCCGCACCTCGAGCCCACCAGCGTCAATCAGACGTTGGTGGTCGTGTGCCGTGGGGTTCCACTAGAGTCGCAATTCTTCACTCGGCCAGCACTCGCGGCCGTCTGGGAGGCTTTCACGTGATCAACGTCTCGAGGCTCGTCCTGTTGCTGACGGGTGTGCTCGTCGTGGGTTGTACCGAGAAGCACCTTCCCGCTGACGTCGCGAAGAGCGCGCAGGCGATCGTGGGGCAAGACGGCGCCTTCACGGTCAACGGTGTCGTGCAATTGAACGAGTACACGGCGCTCACGGCCAACGCGGCGGTTGGCGCGACGAGCCTGCAGGTCGCCGACGTCACCCAGCTCGACAGCGCCACCTTCGGCCCGCTCGCTGCCGGCGATCTGATCATGATCTACCAGGCGCAGGGCGCGGCCATCGACGCGACCGACTCCGCGAACTACGGCGCCGTGACGGCGCTGAACGGCGCGGGCCTGCACGAGATGGTCGAGGTCTCGTCGATCGCCGGCAACACGATCACCATCGGCAACGGCTGTGCGGGCCTCAGGAACGGCTACTCGGTGGCGGGCCGTACGCAGGTCGTTCGAATTCCCCAGTTCACCGCGCTGACGGTCTCGATGACGGGCACCGTGACCGCGCTTCCGTGGGACGGCCAGCGTGGCGGCATCGTCGCGCTCCACGTACGTGACACGCTGACGCTGCAGGGCACCATCGACGTCAACGGGCTCGGGTTTCGCGGCGGAGCGACTGACAACACGACGGCGGCGATCGCGACCGACGTCACCACCACCCGCGGCGCAACCGCCGACCTCGGCGGCGAGAAGGGTGAGAGCATCGCCGGCTACCAGGCGGCCTATGACGCAGTGAGTGGGCGGTACGGCCGCGGTGCTCCAGCCAACGGCGGTGGTGGTGGCAACGCGGTGCGCGCCGGTGGCGGCGGTGGTGCCAACGCGACGAATACGAACCTGTGGAGCGGCCAGGGCGTGATGGACGCGACCGCGATCGGCTTTCAGGCCTGGCAGCTCGACCCGGGTCGAACGTTGCCGACGAACACTGGCGGCGCGGCCGCCCTCGCGAACAACTCGGGCGGCGGTCGCGGCGGGTACAGCTACTCGTTGAACAACCAGAACGCAGTCGTGGCGGCGCCAGGCGCTGGAGCGTGGTCTGGCAACAATCGTCGCGATCGCGGTGGCCTGGGCGGCCGGCCGCTCGATCCCTCTGCGACGGGTCGACTCTTCTTCGGAGGTGGCGGCGGTGCAGGCGACGGCGATCAGAATGCCTCGGGCGCTGGTGGTCGAGGCGCCGGCATCATCTACGTCATAGCGACGACGGTGACAGGCTCGGGCGCCTTGAATGCCAACGGAGCCCCAGGCGCGAACACGAGCGGTAGCCACCGCGATTCACCGGGTGGCGGCGGAGCAGGCGGAACGGTCGTGGTGCGCGCGACCTCCATCGCGAACTTCTCCATCGCAGCGAACGGTGGAGAAGGTGGCAGCCAGCTCATCTCATCGGGTCTCGACGAAGCGACCGGCCCCGGCGGCGGAGGCTCGGGTGGTTTCATCGCGACCTCTGGCGGCCCCATGACGAGATCGGCCGTGGGTGGCGCCGGCGGCACGACCAACTCCAACGGCCTCACTGAGTTCCCCACGAACGGGGCGACGCGCGGCGCGGCCGGCAACTCCACCGCCGTCGTCGCCACCATCGTCGGCAGCCAGGTCGTCGACATTCCGCTCTGCCTCGAGCCCGCGAACCTCGAGGTCACCATCACCAACGGCGTCACCACCTCGGTGCCCGGCACCCCGACGACGTACACGCTTCGCGTTCGCAACCTCGGCCCGGGCCCAGCCAACGGAGCCCGCGTCATCAACACGATGCCCGGTGCGCTCCTCGCCCCCACGTGGACTTGCGCTGCAACCGGAGGCGCCACCTGCCCTCCCAATGGCGCTGGCAGCATCAATGCACTGGTGAACATTCCTTCGGGCCAGGAAGTCGTCTTCACCATCACCGGCACCATCAACCCGTCGTCCACCGGCACGCTGGTGAACCAGGCCTCGGTCTTCAGCCCAACGATCATCAACGACCCCAACCTGCTCAACAACCTCGCCGTCGACACCGACACGCTCGCGCCGCGCTCGGATCTTTCGATCGCGATCAGCGCGACACCCTCACCGGTCGATGAAGACTCGAACGTCGCGTGGACGCTGAACGTCACCAACGCGGGTGAGAGCACAGCCACCACCGTGCGGGTCACGTTCACCCTGCCGCCCGAGACGACCTTCGTCAGCGCCACGGGCACGAACTGGTCGTGCAGCCGCGCGGGCTCCACCGTGACGTGCACCCGCGGCTCCCTCGCGCCGGGCATGGCCGAGCCGATCACGATCACCGCGAACGTCACCATGGCCGGCGGCATGCTGTCGGTTCCGGTCTCGGTGTCGACTGCCGTGCCCGACCCGCAGATGTCGAACAACGCCTCCACCCTCGTCACGGTGGTGAACCCGGTGAACGATCCACCCATCAACACGGTGCCGCCGAGCCAGACGATCATCGAAGACACCTCGCTCGTGTTCACCGTCGGCACCGGCAACTCGATCTCGGTCGCCGACGTCGATCTCGGCATGGGCGAGTTGACGATCACCCTCACCGCGACGGCCGGCACGATCTCGGTCGCGGTCGTGCCCAACGTCACCTTCCAGGTGGGCGACGGGCTCGACGACGTGACGATGACGTTCACCGGCCGCCTCGCCCCGATCCTCGCCGCTTTGCAGACCGTCACCTTCCGCCCGCTCGCCAACTACGTCGGCGCGGCCTCGGTGCGCATCACCACGGGCGACAACGGCAACACGGGCAACGGCGGGCCGCGCGTCGACGACGACACGATCTCGATCACCATCACCCCGGTGAACGACCCGCCCACCGCGGTGAACGACACCTTCACCCTCGCCGAAGACTCCATCGGCGGCTTCGACGTGCTGGCCAACGACTCGTCGCTCCCCGACGGGCCCGAGACGCTCACCATCGTCGCGGTCGGCAGCGCGATGAACGGCATCGTCTCGGCCGCCGGCACGATGCTCACCTACCGCCCCAACGCCAACTTCAACGGCATGGACTCGTTCACCTACACGATCAGCGACGGCAACGGCGGCCAGGCCACCGCGACCGTCACCGTCACCGTGACGCCCCTGAATGATCCGCCCAGCGCCGTGAACGACACCTTCGGCGTGGTCGAGGGCACCACGAACAACCGCCTCGACGTGCTCGCGAACGACAGCACCGCGCCCGACCTCGGAGAGACGCTCTCGGTCTCGATGACCAGCACACCGGCCCACGGCACCGTGACGATTCAGCCTGGCGGCAGCGCAGTGCTCTACACGCCTGCGCCCGGCTACAACGGCCCAGACAGCTTCACGTACACGGTGAGCGACAACGGAGGGCTCACCGCAATGGCGACGGCACAGATCGTCGTCGGGCCGGCCAACGATCCACCCGTCAACGCCGTGCCCATGGCGCAGACGGTCGCCGAAGACGCCACCCTCGAGTTCAACATGGCGGCCATGCGCGCGATCGCCGTCAGCGACCCCGACGCCGCCAACCAGCAGATCCAGATCTCGCTCTCGGCGACGAACGGCACGGTGACGCTCACCACCACCACCGGCCTCGTCTTCACCGTCGGAGACGGCACCAACGACGGCTCGATGACGTTCCTCGCCACCCTGCCCCAGGCGAACGCCGCGCTCGACACGCTCGCCTTCAGGCCGACCGCCGACTTCAACGGCATGGCCTCGCTGCGCATCGTGACGAACGACCTCGGCAACACCGGCGTCGGCGGAGCGCTGAGCGACACCGACTCGGTGGGCATCACCGTCACGCCAGTGAACGACCCGCCCACCGCGACCGCCGACACCGCCACCGTGGCCGAAGACTCGATGAACAACGCGATCGACGTGTTGGCGAACGACTCCATCAACCCCGACACGGGCGAGTCGTTGCGCATCACCGCCATCACGCAACCCACGAATGGCACCGCGCAGCTGGTGATGGGTGGCGCGAGCGTGACGTACACGCCCACCGCCGACACGTTCGGCGCCGACACGTTCACGTACACGATCACCGACGGCAACGGAGGCACCGCCACCGGCACCGTCACCGTCAATGTGCTGAACCAGAACGACCCGCCGACCGCGACGCCCGACGTCTTCAGCGTCGCGCAGGACAGCGTCGACAACGTGCTCGACGTGCTGGCCAACGACACCAGCGCGCCCGACCCGATGGAGACACTGACCATCGTCGTCACCTCGCCTGCCGCCCACGGGCGCCTCGTGATCGCGCCCAACGGCCTGCTCGTTCGGTACACGCCCACGGCCGGGTACATCGGGCCCGACTCCTTCACCTACACGGTGCGTGACTCGAACAACGGCATCGCGGCCGCCATCGTCTCGCTCACCATCGGCGCCGACACCGATCGTGACGGGCTCTCTGACAATGACGAGCTCGTCGCGGGCACGAACCCCAACGACGCCGACACCGACGACGACCTGATCTCCGACGGCATCGAGGTGAAGGTCGGCATGACCGACCCCCTCGACGACGACATGGACGATGACGGCCTGCTCGATGGCAACGAAGACATCGATCGCAACGGCGTGAAGGCCGCCAACGAGACCGACCCGAAGGTGACAGACACCGATGGCGACATGCTGCCCGACGGCCTCGAGCGCGGCCTCACGATGCCGCAGGGCCGAAACACCCGCCTCACCGTCTTCAAGGCCGACGCCGACCCGACGACGACGACCAGCCCGCTGCGGCGCGACACCGACTCGGGCGGAGACAGCGACGGCACCGAAGACGCCAACTCGAACGGCCGAATCGACGGGGGTGAGACGAACCCGAACGATCCCTCCGACGACCGCCAGGACGCCGACCGCGACGGGCTCACCGACGCCGCCGAGCGCAACGCCGGCCTCGACCCGAACGATGGCGACAGCGACGACGACGGCGTGCTCGACGGTGCTGACGGCATCACCGACACCGACGGCGACGGCCGCATCGACGCGTTCGACCCCGACAGCGACAACGACGGCATCTTCGACGGCACCGAGACCGGCGCCACCGAGCAGACCCTCAAGCCGCGCGAGACCGACGTCACGAAGGGCTTCTTCGTGGCCGACGCCGACCCGAACAGCACTACCAACCCCAAGGTGGTGGACAGCGATGGCGACGGCCTCAACGACGGCCTCGAAGACGCGAACAAGAACGGCCGCGATGACGAAGGCGAGACCGACGCTTCGAAGGCCGACACCGACGAAGACAAGATCGACGACGGCGTCGAGAAGAACGGCTCGAACCCGACGAACCCCGAGGTCGCAGACACCGATGAAGACGGCGTGATCGATGGCGACGAAGACACCGATCGCGACGGCAAGCTCGAGAGCGCAGAGACCGACCCCAACGTCGCCGACTCCGATGGGGGTGGCGCGAACGATGGCATCGAGCGGCAGCGCGGCTCGAACCCGCTCGACAAGTTCGACGATCTCGAGGCGCGCGGCGGTGGTGGGTGCACGCAGACGCCCACCGGGCTCCTGCTGGCCGGGCTCCTCGTCTTCTTCGCGCGCCGCAAACGGCAGGCAGGGCTTGCCGTCGCGGCCACGTTGGCCCTTCCCCTGTCAGCGCTCGCGCAGAGCTCGGTCAACACCTCCATCGACGTGCAGCGCTTCAAGGCGGGCTCGGGCAGCCAGGACTTCTTGAACCTCGACTCCGCGCGGGTCGCGCCGCACATGACACCCTTTGGTGGGGTCTTCGTGGGGTACGCCGATGATCCGCTCGTGTTGGGAACGCCGGGCGGGCGTGACGCGGTGGTGCGGCTGGTCGACGATCTCACCTTCTTCGATCTCTCGGTCGGCCTCGCCATGAAGGATCACTTCGAGATCGCGCTGGCCATGCCGATGTCGCTGGTCCGCGGGCAGGAGCTCACCGCCCTCGACCCCGCGCTCGGCACCGCCGTCAACGGCTTCTCGGCGGGCGATCTTCGCATCGTGCCGAAGTACGCGATCTTTCCCCGCGACCGCGCGTTTCAGGTCGGCGTCACGATGCCGATCTCACTCCCGACGGGAAACGCGGCGGCCTTTCGCGGTGGCGGGCCACTGCTCATCGCCCCGCGCGCGATGGCGGAGCTCACGCTCCCGATTCTGCGACTGGTGGCGAACGTGGGCTTCGTGTTCCGCACCGCCGAGCAGCGGCTGCTGAACCTGAAGGTGGGTCAGGAGTTCACCTGGGGCTTCGGCGGCGAGTTCCCGCTGTTCGGCAATCAGAACACGCTGCTGCTCCAGGTGTCGGTGACGGGCGCGGTCGGGTTCTCGGGGGCGGGTCAGGCAGGCAACCCGGTCGACGCGCTCGCTGGCGTGAAGTACCGAATCGGTGATCGCTTCGCGATCGAGCTCGGCGCGGGTGGCGGGCTGACCCGTGGCTGGGGCGCTGCGAGGTGGACGGTGGTGGCGGGCCTCTCGTACCAGCACACGCCGCTCCCGTTCTGGAAGCAGGAGCCCGTCAACGAGCCGAAGGACACGAGGGACACGAAGGCCGACGTCGACACCTGGGCCGTCGCCGCGCCGAAGCGCGACCCCGAGGTGAAGCCCACCGACGTCGCGAAGCCCGCTGCGGTGGCCTTCGCCGACGCCGACAAAGACGGGGTGGCCGACGCTCAGGACAAGTGCCCCGCCGAGAAGGAGACCATCAACGGCAACCTCGACGACGACGGCTGCGCCGACCCTGGCGAGGGAAAGGTCGCGCTCGTGGGTGGAAAGCTGCAGCTTCGCGCGAAGCTCGACTTCCTGCCTCGCAAGGCCCAGCCAACGCCCGCCACCGAGAGCGTGCTCAAGCAGCTCGCGCTGCTGCTCAAGGCCAACCCGGGAACCCGCATCAAGTTCGACGTCTTCGTGAGCGATCAGGCGACCCGGAACGAGAGCGAGGCGATGTCGGAACAGCGGGCCGAGGCGCTGCGGCTCTTCATCGAGAAGGAGGGCGTGAGCCCCAACCGCATTCAGGCGACCGCCCACGGCATGGAGCGCCCACTCGACCCGAGCAACGTCGAAGTGAACATCTACTGAAGGAAGCGCCCCACGGCACTCCAGACCTCGGGGCGATCGGCGACGTCATTGTGGTGGCCGCCGTCGATGCGCACGAGCGTCGCAGCTGGCAGCAGCTTCGACAGCTGCTCCCCGAGCACGAACGGCACCACTTCGTCGGCCGTGCCGTGGATGATCAGCGTTGGCTGCTTCACGCGCGCGGCCTTCGAGGCCGAGTCGAACCGATCTCGCATGAGCAGCCTCACGGGAAGGAACGGCAGCATGCTCGCGGCCACGTCGGGCAGTGAGGTGTAGGGCGTGAAGAGCAGCAGCCGCTGGCCGATGCCACGACTGGCGAGCTCGACCGCCACGCCCGAGCCGACCGACTGGCCCGAGATGATGAGCCGCTCCCGCGTGAAGCCCTGCCCTTCGAGCCACGCAATCGAGGCCTCTGCGGCCTTCACGATCGACGCCTCCGACGGAGCGCCCTTCTCTTTCGCCAGGCCGTAGCCCGGGTACTCGACCGCGACGAAGCCCACGCCCTGCTGTTGCCAGGCCTCGGCCATCCACTCCGTCCACGCGATCTGCTCGCCGTTGCCATGGAAGTGCACGACCACCCGAGCGGTCGGCATCGGAGGTGCCCGGAACAGCAGCACCGTCTCGGGCAGCTCGATCACCTGCGAAGCGGCAGAGGGGTTCACCGCGATCGGCGGCGCGGGAAACAGCAGGGAGCGTTGCGCGAAGAAGGCGAGCGCTGCGATGGCGACGTACACGGCGCCGAGAATCGAGATCACCGCCACGAGCACGCGCCGAACCCTCCGCATGCGGCCATCGTGACATGAAAGCGCCCCGCCTCTCGCGAAGGAGAGACGGGGCGCAGGGAAGACGTCGACTCAGAACGACGCGAACGCCGCGTCGGTGATGTCCATCGGGCTGGTGTCTTCGAGGGTGATCAGCTCGGCCAGCTGCTTCACCTGCGGGAGCACGTTGCGGCCGTAGTACAGCGCCGAGTACCGCTTGCCCTCGTAGAAGGCGCGGTCGGTGTGACTCGCCGGCAACTTCGCGAGCGCCTCTTCGGCCTTCACACCGGCGTCGAGCAGCAGGAAGCCAACCGTCGTCTTCGCCATCATCTCGAGGAAGCGGTTCGCCGAGAGCGGCACGAGGGTGACCTTCTCGGACTGGCTCCAACCCATGAAGCCCATCGCCGCCGAGACGACCGCCTCGGACGCCGAGCCGAGCGCCGCGACCTCGTTGCCGAAGATCGGGTGCGCCTTGTACTTCTCGACGAACGTCGCGATGTCGCTCATGAACGCCTGGAAGTTCGCGCCGCCGTTCTGCCCGAGCTTGCGGCCCACCAGATCCATCGCCTGAATGTGGTTGGTACCCTCGTAGATGCTGAAGATCTTCGAGTCGCGCAGGTACTGCTCGACGGGCCAGTCCTTCAGGAAGCCGGCGCCGCCGAAGACCTGAATCGCGATGCCGCAGAGCCGGAACGACTCGTCGCTGCCGTACGACTTCACGAGCGGCGTGAGCAGGTCGACCTGGCTCTGGTGGTAGGTGGCCTTCTCGTCGTCCTTGCCCTGGAAGATGAGGGCGAGGTCACGGTGCGCGGCGAGCTTCACCACCAGCGCGCGAATGCCTTCGACGTGGCTCTTGAGCTCGAGCAGCATGCGACGCACGTCGGGGTGCTCGATGATCGCCACGCGCGGCTTCGACGGGTCCTTGAAGTGCTTGAAGTTCGCGCCCTGCTTGCGGTCCTTCGCGTACTCGAGCGCGTTCAGGTACGCGCTCGACGCCACCGCCAGGCCCTGAATGCCGACGGCGATGCGGGCGCCATTCATCATGCGGAACATCTGCGGCATGCCCTGGTTCTCGACGGTGCCGACGAGCTCACCGAAGCACTCGCCGTTCTCGCCGAAGTTCAGCACACACGTCGCCGAGCTGTTGATGCCCAGCTTGTGTTCGATGGAGGCGACCTGCACGTCGTTGAGCGCTCCCGCCGAGCCGTCGGCGTTCACGCGGCGCTTGGGCACGATGAAGAGCGAGAGGCCCTTGGTGCCGGCGGGCGCGCCCTCGATGCGAGCCAGCACGAGGTGCACGACGTTGTCGACGAGATCGGAGTCACCGGCCGAGATGAAGATCTTGGTGCCGCTGATCTTGTAGCGGCCATCGGCCTGCTTCACGGCCTTCGTGCTCGCCGAGCCGACGTCGCTGCCGGCGTGGGCCTCGGTGAGGCACATGGTGCCGCCCCAGTGCCCGTTGAACATCTTGTCGGCGTAGACCTTCTTCTGGTGCTCGGTGCCGCAGTCGGCGATCACCTCGGCCGCGCCCCACGAGAGCCCCGAGTACATGTTGAAGGCCGTGTTGGCGCCAGAGGTGATCTCTTCGATGAGCGCGTAGAGCGCGACCGGAGCGCCCTGACCGCCGAACTCCGTCGGAATCGAGATCTGCTTGAGGCCGGCCTCGAACAGCTTCTTCCAGGCGTCTTTGTAGCCCTTGGGCGTGATCACCGAGCCGTCGACCAGCTTGCAGCCCTCACGATCGCCGCTGCTGTTGAGGGGCCCGAGCACTTCGCGCGCGAAGCGGTACGTCTCCTGAAGAATCGCCTTCGCCGTCTCTTCGTCCCAGCTCTCGTAGGGACCCTTGCCGGCGATGTCCTTGAAGCCGAACTGCTCGAACAACACGAACTGCAACTCGCGAAGATCTGCCTTGTAGCGGTTGATTCCAACGGACATGTGCGTAGCTCCAGGAGACGGCCCAACTGCCAAGTCACGAGGCACGTGACACCGTGCGTCGTAACGAGCCGAATCCTGCGCGTCACCTGATTTTCAAGTCAACGTTTTTCGACGCGGCGCGGCACGACAGCGGAACTACTTCTTCCGTTTCGCGGGTTTGGCGGCCTTCGCGGGCTTCTTCACCTTCGCCTTTGGAGCCTTCGCCGGTTTGGCTGCCTTCTTCGCAGGCTTGCGCGAGTCCTTCGCCGAGACCTTGCCCTTCGCAGCCGAGACCTTGCCGGCAGGAGACGGTGCGGGCGCGGGCGGCGCGACGAGGATCGACTCGCGCGCCACGTTCACGATCAGCGGTGGCTGGCCGGTGCGGAAGCGGGTCTCGTCTTCGAACGAATAGAAGACCTTCAGGGTGACATTGCCGCGAACGACCAGCTCACCCTTCTGGTTCTCGGCCCAGACGTCGAGCTCGACGTGGTACTTGCCGCCTTCGCCCCAGCGATCGCTCACGCGGCCTTTGCAGACGAGCGTGTCGCCGGGCCAGAGCATGCGGGTGAAGCGCGCCGAGGCCTTCTTCACCTGCCCACCGCGAGCCCAGTCGGTCACCAGCTGCCCGAGGAACCCAAGGCCGAGCGTCGAGGGAGAGACGACGGACGGCATGCCGATGGCTTTGGCCTGCAGCTCGTCGATGTTGAGCGGGTTGTAGTCGTTGGTGGCGGCGGCGTAGCGAGCCAGCTGCACCCGATCGATCGGTGACTTCGCCATCGCCGGCAGCTCGTCACCGACGCGAACGTTCTCGAAGTAGAGCTTACGCGGAGGCATCAGGACTCCCGGGTGAGGCGAACGACGTACGAGCGGCGGGCACGGAAGACCATCTGACCTTCTTCATCGCGGCCTTCGTCTTCGATCACGGCGACCTCGACGCGACCCGCGGGGCCGGGGCGATCGGAGATCTCGGCGACGCGGCTCGTGACGAGCAGTCGATCTCCCGCGACGATCGCGCGCTCGTACTCGAAGCTCACCTCGCCGAGCAGCAGGTTACGGGCGGGCACGCCGACGAGCTCGCGAAGATCGCTGCCGGCGGCGAAGGAGATCGGGAACGACGGTGGCGCGGCCACGTTGCTGAAGCCCGAGGCGCGGGCGTACTCGGCGTCGAAGTAGATCGGGTTGTAGTCACCCAGCGCTTCGGCGAACCGGCGAATGGCGCCCCGCTCCACTTCATTCAACGTCGGCGGTGTCGTTCGTCCTACGGCAGCGCGATCGAGCATCGTGATGGGTCTCCTCAACGACCGGCGGGGAGCTCGAGGACCGTCAACAACCCGGGCTCCGAGGCAGTCATGCGGGGTGCTGCGTTGACGACCAGATGCGCGGTGGCGCGATCTCCTGGAATGCCACCGGGAATGACGACCTTGATCTTCGGATCAGCGTCGAGCTCGATGACGTCACCGGGCTCGTCGGCGCCGAGTGCGATGGTGAGCTCGAGGCGCACGCGCTCCTGGCCGTCGTCGAGGGCGACCGCGACCTGGTGCATGCCCGCGACCTGACCCTTCTTCACGGTGAAGGCACCGCCCGTGATCTCTTCTTCGGCGAACACGGGCGTCAGCTCTTCTTCGTAGTCGTCGCAGTCGAGCCCGAGGCCCAGCGCACAGAGCGCAGCCGACTCCACGAGCCCGACGTGACCGATGCGCCCCTGATCGACGAGCTTGAAGAACTCGTCCTCTGACAGGCCTGCGCCGACCTTGCGCTGAAGGGCTTCGCGGCGCGTGAGCGCGTCGACGGTGCGCGACACCTTCGCGTGATGAACGGCGCCGCAGACCTGGCCGCCTGTGGCGACGAGGCGATCGAGCACGAAGCCCGGGTTCACGCCGTTGCCCACGATCGACACACCAGCCCTTTGTGCCGCGGCGTCGAGCTTCTCGGCGATCTCGGGGTGGTGAAACCAGGGGAACGCCAGCTCTTCACAGGTCGAGACGACGTGCAGTCCGTGCGACATCGCCTCGAGCAGCTGGTCCTTCACCTGAGGCAATCGCGAGCCTGTCGCGTGGAGCAGCACCACGCCTTTGCGCCGGGCGACGGCCGCGGACAACGACGCCTGGATCTTCAGGTGACCAACGGGCTGGCCAATCACGTCGGACAACGCGCGCCCCGTGAGCTGGGGGCTCGTGTCGACCGCACCGATGAGCTCGACCTCGTCGTTCGAGAGTGCGGCCTTCGCGATCTCCTGGCCGATCACGCCGAGGCCCATCACGATGACTGGAACACGCCCGGTTGCCGCAGCTGGTTGAGGGTCCGGAGACTTCGCGCGCGTCGGGCCTCTCGCCATAAGGTGAGCCGATGGTAGACGACGGTTCACGTTTGCGGCCAGAAAAGCGTTGCGACGACACTTTCAGGCCGACAATGGGTGGTGGGCGCTAGAGTCGGTCTCCAGCCAGAAGAACCCCAGGAGTATCAACAACATGGAGCGTTTTCTCGTCGTCGACGACGATCCGTCGATCACCGAAGTGCTGAAGCGGGTACTGGAGTCGATGGGCCACCCCGTCACGGTTC
>JBEOKA010000416.1:0-19725 GCA_040275325.1 Myxococcaceae bacterium
TCAGAGCCGATGATCCCCGCCCGCAGCGGGTTCCCCAGTACCCCAGCAGCACCACCGGAGCGAGGCGGCCCTTGAAGAAGGCAGAAGAAGCGATTCCCACGGCCATCTACGACACCGAGAAGGCAGACCAGGAGATGCAGGCGTCGTACGGCATGGGTGAGCAGAGCTACAAACCAGCGTTCCTCTACGTCGAGCGTGGGCCCGGAGCCGGTCAGCTGCTCGAGGTGAAGCAGGGCACCGTCGTGATCGGCCGAGCCTCGGTCTCCGATCTGCGCCTGCAGCACCCATCGATCTCCCGCCGGCACGCCCAGGTGCGCCGCATCGGAGAGCAGTTCTTCGTGAAGGATCTCGGGTCGCAGAACGGCTCCTTCGTGAACAAGACCCGCATCGCGAGCGAGGTCGAGGTGAAGATCGGCGACTCGCTCGCCCTCGGAAACGCGCTGATTCGGCTGCGTGGCCCGATGCAGAAGGGCGAGAAGCCCGTCGCTTCGTCGACTGGCAAGGCGCGAGTGCCCACCGCCGTCGTGGCCCGCCCGACCTCAGCGCAGACCAGCGGTCACGTTCGCCCCGTCAACTCGAACCGCATGGTGAAGATCGCCGTCTTCGCGGGCGCGGTCGGTTTTGGTCTGGCCGCCGTTCTCGCCTTCGCCCTCATTCGTATGGCGACCGGCACGAGCACCCCCCCCGAGAAGTCAGCCAAGGCGGCCATCGCGAACGAGCCGAATGACGCCATCGCCGACGCGCTGAAGCGGAAGCAGGCCGAAGGCGGCAAGGTGGTCGTGGCCCGCGCGACGCCGCCTCCCGAAGAGGCGCCAGTCGAAGAGCCCAGCATCGACGAAGGCCCCGCGACCGTGAAGTCGGTACCGGGTGTGGTGGCAGGAGCGGCGCCATCTGTCGCTCCCGCTCGCCCCACGCCGAACCGGGTCGCTGCCGCCGCCAAGCGCGCTGCAGGTGCACGGAACACTGCTGCCGCGGCCGACGAAGAGGAGTCGGGCTCGGGCGCGTCGAAGGGTGGCGCCAAGCGCTCGCAGATCCTCGCGCCCTACGAGCGTGGGAACGCCGAAGGCTCCCTCGAGCTCGCGAAGTCGGCTGGCGACAAGGAACTGTCGGACAAGCTGCTCAAGTTCATCTCGTCGTACGACTCCGGCCAGGAGGCGCTGCTCTCGAACAACGGCACCGTCGCCATCAAGGAGTTCACCAAAGCCCTCTCACTCGACGAGCAACTCTCGAGCGGCTGGGGCAAGTACGGCAGCGAGATTCGCAAGCACCTCGGCAACCTCTACTTCCTCGTCGGCAAGCAGTACGAGGCCAACGGCGATGACGAGAAGGCCAAGGCGGCCTACGGCGCCTCGCTCAAGAACGACCCCGCCAACTCGAAGGCCAAGGGCGCGCTCGCGAACCTGAGCGGTGGTGGCGGCGATGACGAGGCTCCGGCGGCGGCGGCTCCGAAGCCCACGCCGAAGAAGGCGCCGAGCAAGACGAGCATCGACGACGCCTTCGGAGACTGAGCCAAACCGAATCATCTGGCAGACTCGGTCGAATGAACGACGCTTCGACCGACCTTCCTTCGCAGCTTGCCGAGCTGAGGAGCCGCCTCGCCGTGCTCGAGGCTGACCGCGAGCGGCTCCGTCGTCGCCTCCGATTCGCAGGCGCTGCGGCACTGCTTGTGGTGCTCATCGCCACCGGGGCGTCGGCTGCCAACGGCGCTTGTCCCAATGGCCTGCCCTTTTGCTTCGCCGCTGACACGCCCGCCTCTGCCGAAGAGGTGAACACCAACTTCGCCCAGCTCAAGGAGTGGCTCGAAAGCAAGGTGGGCACGGTCGCGACCCCCGTGAAGGTCGTGAGCGGAGCGACGGTGAGCACCGTGACGCCCCCAGCGCAGACGACCCGAGCCCTCTTCGTGAGCTCGAACTCTGCTTCGCCCACCGACCCCATCGTCGACATTCGCCATGACAACCTCACCCAGGGTGTCGGCATCGGCTGGAACTCGATCGTCGCCACGGGCTCGGCCGCGACTCAAGATCTGCAGTTCGTCGCCAAGGGCGCTGGCCAGGTGATCTCGGCGAGCAACTTCAGCGTCGGAGCGACCACCGCGACCTGTGCCATCGGGCCCTGCTTCTGCCCGGCAGGCCTCTTCGCCCAGTCGTGGACTGGAACCTGCGCGAACGCAGGCGTCGCGGTGTACTCGGCGACCATCGTGACCAACGCCAGCTCGCAGCGTGGCTTCGATGTGCAGTGCGTCAGCTCGAACTTCGGAGCCAGCGCCCCGATGCGGAACCTGACCGTCGTCTGCTCGCGCCTCGTCACGCCCTGAGGCGAGCCCTCAGCTGCGCACGAGCAGCCGCATGGTGCCGCGAATCAGCAGCCAGAAGTTGAGGGCTGCGAAGAGCCCGAGCACCGCGACCCACGCCTGCCCGCCCAGATCGCCGCCGGGTTTGTCCTCCTGCAGCAGAATCCACTTCGCGGGCGTGCCGAGCCACTTCTCGTACTCGGTGAAGGCGTCGACATAACGAACTGGAGCCTCTTCTCTCGACAGCAGACGGCCCTTCACGGTGAACGGGCGTGGGTCGGGGCGAGGCGGCGGCTCTCCCGGAGTCCACTTCTCGGAAGGCAGCGTGGGCCGGCGCAGAATGATGGGCGTGTCGAGAATGCCGACGACCACCACCGTCGTGTTGCGCTCGATGAAGAACCAGCCACGCGGTGACGGACTGCCGTGCACCATGACGTAGCGATTCGACTGCGCGAGATCGAAGCGGTAGCCGCCCTCGGCGCCGAGATCGATCGGCTCCTTCGGCGCGGTGAACTGGTATTCGAGATCGGAGCGCTGGCCCCAGATCAGGTACAGCGAGAACGCGAGGGCGACGATGGCGACGACGGGCGTGACGCCCACGTTGCTCGGCCGCGCCAGCTTCGCCTCGAGCTCGGCGATGCGCTTCTCCTGCTCTTCGCGGCGCTCCTCGATGGCCGTGGGCTCCTTGAAGGGCCCTTCATCAGCGCTCGGACGCTCGTTGTCGGTCACGACAGAACCCTCTTGAACGTGCAGAAAAGAAAGAACCCCGGAGTGCGCTGGGCAGTCCGGGGTTCACTCGAGCGGGAAGACCCGGCTCGAACGACTTCAGGCCATGTTGAAGATCTTCTTCAGATCGTTCTCGATGTCCTGCTCGGTGACGCCCTTGGCGAACGCGAGCTCTTTGATGAGCAGCGAACGTGCGGTGTCGAGCATCTTGCGCTCGCCGAACGAGAGATCCTTGTCGCCTTTGAGCAGGTAGAGATCGCGGAGCACTTCGGCGATCTCGAACACCGAGCCCGTCTTGATCTTCTCCATGTACTCCCGGTACCGACGGTTCCACGTCGTCGAGTCGACCGAGATGTCCTTCTCTTTGAGGATCGCGTAGACCTGCTTCACGTCGTCTTCGCTGATGATCTCGCGGAGCCCGACCTGGCCGATCTTGTTGATGGGGATGAGGAACCGGCCGCCGTTCTTTTCCAGCATCTTGAGCACGTAGAAGCTCTGTCGCTGGCCGGCCACCTCGGTGTGCTCGATGCCCACCACTTCCCCGACGCCGTGGCCGGGGTAGACCGCCTTGTCACCTGGCTTGAACACTCGACAACTCCTTGTTTTTGCTGCTTATTTTCCGCCCGTTTCGGTCGGAAGAACTCATTCTTACCACACCTTGGCGTTGACTACAAACTCGCACATCCCCTAGCCTTGCCATGGGCGTGTAGGTGGGCGGGGGTGGGACATGGGCGGGTGGACGTGGTGGGCGCTGGGCAATCGCCCGGCGGTGTTTCCGGTGGTGGCGTTGCTCGTGGGGGCTGCACTCGCAGCTGAGACAGAGCCGCCGCCCTGGCTGTTCCTGTTGGTTGGTTGTCTGGCTGGGCTGATCGCCTTCTGGCGACAGGGAAAGCCCTTCTCGCGGGTCGCGATGCTGATCGCGTGTCTCGCGTTGGGTGGTGGGCTCGCGTCACTGCACGCGGGCACGCAGGGCCTCGAGATCGAGCCCGGTAAGCGGGTGGTGATTGAAGGCGAGGTCGAGTCGGCGCGGCGGGTCGAGGGCGGCGTGCAGCTGCTCGTGCAGGTGGTGCGGGCAGCAGGTCAGCCGGCGCGGTTTCGAGCGCAGCTCTTCGGCTTCGAGTCGGCGCCGGTCGAGGTCGGTGAGCGCATCGCGGTCGAAGCGAAGCTGAAGCCGCTCGTCGCGACGGCGAACCCCGGCGAGTGGAATGGCTTTCGACGAGCGCTGACGCGCGGGCAGATCGTCACCGGCAGCTACGAGGGCGTGCGGTTGGTGCGGGTGGAGCAGCCGTGGGCCTGGCGACGGTGGCTGACGAAGACGCACGCGGCGCTCGAGGCCGAGACGCGCAGGCTGGCGCCCAGTGACGCGTCGGCGTCGTTGTTCCTCACGCTCTCGGCCGGTCTTCGCGCGAGCCTCGACGAGCAGGTGGAGGACGACTTCGCGAAGAGCGGCCTCGCGCACGTGCTCTCGGTGAGCGGGCTGCACGTGGCGGTGCTCGCGTTCGCGTTGTTCGGGTTCATCCGGTGGCTCGCGATTCGCGCGCCGGGGAAGTTCTTTCGACGTGTGGAGCCCCGTCGTGTGGCGGCGCCGCTCTCGTTGCCGCTGACGTGGGGGTACGTGGTGTTCACGGGCCTTCAGGCGCCGGCCGTGCGCTCGGCGGTGATGTGCTCGGTGTTGCTGTTGGGGCACACGCTGAGGCGACGCTCCGATGGACTCAACGCGCTGGCGCTGGCGGCGGCCGTGATGATCGCGATCGACCCTTCGGCGATCTTCGATCTCTCGTTGCAGCTGTCGTTCTCGGCCGTGCTCTCGCTGGTGCTGCTCACTCCGACGCTTCGCGAGCTCGTTCCTGTGCCCGTGCCATCGCCGGCCGTCGCGCAGGGTGTTCGGCTGCAGCTGTGGAAGTGGAACGAGGCGGGGCTGATGACGGCGCTCGCGAGTCTGGCGGTCACCGTCGTCTCGGCGCCGTTGGTGGCGATGACGTTTCAGCGGCTCGGCGTGGCGGGGCTCGTCTCGAACGTCGTTGCCATGCCTGTCTCTGGAGCGCTCACGCTGTTGGCAGCGTCATCGGCAGCGGTGTTCGTGATCGCGCCACCGATCGCGGTGCCGATTCTGTGGGTGGGCACGCGGCTGTCGTCGGTGCTGTTGGCCATCGCGCAGTGGTTCGCCGCCCTGCCCTTTTCGACCTGGGAGCTCGCCGCTCCGTCGCTCGCCGTCGCGCTGCTGTGGTGGCTCGGGCTCGCCTGCTTCGTACTCGTGAAGGGGCGGTGGCGGTGGACGGCGCTCGTGACGCCGATCGCTGCGGCGATTCACCTGCTCGCCCCGGTACAGCCCGCGGAGTCGCTCGAGGTGACGTTTCTGGCCGTCGGCCATGGAGACGCGACCGTCATCAGCCATCGGGGACATCACGTGCTCATCGATGGTGGTGGCGTTCCGCAGGGCTCCGACACGGGGAAGCGCTTCGTGATTCCGTTCCTGCGACAGCGGCGAATTCGATCGCTCGACCTCGCGGTGTTGAGTCATGCCCACCCGGATCACGCGCTGGGGCTGATCTCGACGCTCGAGCAGGTGCCCACGAAGCGGCTGTGGTTGTCCCCATCTCCGGCCGGCCCGCTCACGACCGATCTCATGGCGGCGGCCGATGGTGCAGACGTCGACGTCGTCGAGCGTGGCCACGAAGGGCTCTCGTTCGGAGACGTTCGCCTCGAGGTCCTGGGGCCGCCCGTCGATCGCTCGACCATCGAGGACGAGAACGATCGTTCGATCGTGTTGAAGCTCTTGCATCGCGACGTCTCGTTCCTGCTCACGGGAGACATCGAAGAGGTCGCGGAAGAGCTGCTCGGGCCGACGGGGGAGGTGACGGTGGTGAAGGCGCCGCACCATGGCTCTGACACGTCGTCATCTCCTGGCTTCGTCGCCGCGACCCGGCCGAAGTACGTCGTGTTCTGCGTCGGCGTGAACAACCGCTTCCGCTTTCCACGCGAAGACGTGGTCGAGCGATGGGAGCGCGCGGGCGCACGCTGCTACCGAACCGATCGTGATGGCGCGATCACCTTCCGCAGCGACGGCCAGGACGTGACGGTCGAGACGTTCGCCCCTCGGCCAATTCAGGCGCGCCGAGCGAAGCCGCTGTGGTGAAGTCCGGGAGCGATGGCGCGGCACACCTATCGAACCTTCGCGGCTGAAACGCCGAACGGTCCGGGAGCAGAGCTCCTCGAGGCTGCGTGGCGAGCGGAGACGACGGCGCGATTCAGCAGGAGTCGCCTGCTCGCCCTGTATCTCGCGGCTGGGCGACGAGGTCAGGTGACAGCCCTCATCAACGCGGGCTCGATGACCCTCCACGGAGATGGCTGTCGGCCTTCAGCAAAGCGAGCCCGACGACTGTGGCGCGAGGCGTGGCGGATGGAACGCGATGCGATCGCCGCGTGGAACCTCGGGCTCTCATACGAGCGACTGGGGCACAGGCGCGATGCCATGCGCTGGTATCGGCTGGGTGCGAACGATGGGCTGGTGTCTGCGATGGAGCAGCTTGCGTGGCTGTTGGGCTCCGGTCGCCGCGCCGCCCAGGTGGAGTCCGTTGGATGGCTCCTGCACCTCGAGGCGATGAAGGCACTGAGGCCCGTGGGCGCCTACAACCTCGCCCTCGCGTTCGAGTTCGGACGAGGCGCTCGAATGAACCTGCGGCGCGCGATGGCGCTCTACCGACGCGCGGCTCGAGGCGGAGACGCCAACGCGCAGGTGGCACTCGCGTACAACCTTCTCAACGGCATCGGCGTTCGTCCCAATCGCAGGGCGGCGCTCCGGTGGTACCGAAGGGCAGCGAAAGCCGGTCACCTCAGCGCGCACTTCTCTCTGGGCCAACTGCTCTCGGACAACCAAGCGCGAGCCCATCTTCAATTTGCAGCGAGACGCGGACACGAGAGAGCGCGGGCCCTGCTCAGAGAACGAGGTCGAGCGAAGACCACCGCGCCCAGCCCGCGATGATCACCCGCTCGCCGTTCACGATCGGAGTGGACCCGAAGCCTGTCGCGTCAGTCCTTCAATTCGGGAACGCGGCCGGCACGGCGCACGAGAACCACGATCAACCCGAGCGCAGCGACGCCGATGACGCCTCCGATGATCATCCACGGCGGACCTTCGGATTCGGGCACCGGTTCGGGCTTCGCGGTGGCGACAGCGACCCCGGCGTCGATCGGCTCCGTCGGTTTCACCTCGGCCAGCACTGCGCCGGCATCGATCATGGGCGCTTCAGCAACCACACCCGCATCGACGACTGCAGATGGCACTTCTTTCGGAAGCACAGCAGCGAGCCTGGCTTCTTCCGCGAGGCGCTTTTTCTCTTCAGCGGCCAGCTTCGCGTCCTCGGCAGCCTTTGCCTTCGCGGCCTTCGCTTCGTCGAGTTTGCGCTTCTTCTCTTCGGCCGCTTGCGCCTTCGCCAGCTTTGCCTCTTCGGCTTTGCGCTTCTTCTCTTCAGCAGCCTGCGCCTTCGCCAGCTTTGCCTCTTCGAGTTTGCGCTGCTTCTCTTCCGCGGCCTGAGCCTTCGCGAGCTTCGCTTCTTCGAGCTTGCGCTGCTGCTCCTCGGCGGCGGCCCGTTTCGCTTCGGCTGCAGCGACCTTCGCAGCGTCGTCAGCGGCCTTCTTCGCTTCGGCCAGCTGCTCCTTCGTCGGACCTGCATCGACGACCACGGGAGCGGGCTTCACCTTCGTGGGCTCGGGCATCGACCCGTCGTCGAGCTTCGCGATCATCACCGGCTGGCTGGGGAACGTGAGCTTGATGCGCTTGCCGAGATCGGCCTGCTTCGCATCACGCACCGGCGAGACGATCACCTTCACCTCGATGCCACTCGCGACGTCGAAGCCGACGTCTCCGGCGATCTTCCAGCGGAAGTCACCTTCGTCACTCACCAGCGGGCTCGCGGTGTTGTGAATGGTGACCTTCGCGACGACCTTGTGCCGACCGGGCGTGACGTCGAGCGTGCCGATGGGCATCGCGCCGTCCTGCACCCAGCCTGAGATCGCCGCGGCGGTGGGCATCTTGAGCGCCTTGCCGTCGAGCGAGATCTCGAGCTCTTCGACCTGAAAGTTCGGATCGTCGACGGGCAGGAACTCGACGCGCACGCGCGACGGCGCCTTCTCGACCATCTGGTTGAGCTGCTTCTCGAGCTCTTCCCGCGCGCGGCGCTGCGCCTCGTCTTCCGCGAACGCGACGCCCGCGAGCAGGGCGCAACCCACCATCAACCCGCGCATGAGTCGGCCGGCTCCCGAGCGTGCATGTCTCTTCGTGTCTGCGGCGAACCCCACCATTCACGACACTGTAGCCCAAAGCGTTCTGCAGGGTTTGACTGCTGACCCATGACGGAGCCGGTGGTGCTGACGAGACGAGAAGGACGCGCAGGTCGAATCACGCTCAACCGGCCGAAGGCGCTGCACGCGCTCGACACCACGATGTGTCAGCTGATGACCGACGCGCTGCTGGCCTGGCGAAACGACTCCGCGGTCGAGCTGATCGTCATCGATCACACTGGCGACCGTGGCTTCTGCGCGGGCGGCGATCTGCGAATGATGGCCGAGAGCGGCTGCTCCGACGGCGCCGAGGCGCGTCGGTTCTTCCTCACCGAGTACCGGCTCAATCACCTGCTCCACGCGTACCCGAAGCCCGTCGCCGCCGTGCTCGATGGCGTCACCATGGGCGGCGGGGTCGGCATCAGCGTGCATGGCAGTCATCGCATCGCGACCGAGCGCACCCTCTTCGCGATGCCCGAGACCGCGATTGGGCTCTTCCCCGACGTCGGTGGTGGCTGGTTTCTGCCGCGGCTCGAGCACCACGTCGGCACGTGGCTCGCGCTCACCGGCGCACGCATCAAAGGGCGCGACACGCTCAGCGTCGGCGTCGCGACCCACTTCTGTCCCTCCGCTGACGTGGAGCTGCTGAAGACGCAGTTGGCTGAACGGGGCCTCGAAGCGCTGCAGCGACTGGAGACGACCGGGCCGCGCATGCCGCACCACGAGGGCGCGCTGGTGCCGCTTTTCGGGCGGGAGTCGATTGAGGCGATCCTCCAGGCGCTCGACGCCGCGAAGGAGCCGTGGACCAGCGCGCAGGCCGAGGTGCTCCGAGCCCGGTCGCCACTCTCGCTGGCCGTGACGCTCGAACACCTTCGACGTGGACGGGCCGCGTCGCGCTTCGAAGACGTGATGACGATGGAGTTCCGCCTGGCGACGCGAATGGTCCGCACCCACGACTTTCAGGAGGGCGTGCGCGCGGTGATCATCGAGAAGGACAATGCACCGAGGTGGTCGACGGAGCCAGTCGACCTCGAGGCGCTCTTCGCGCCGTTGCCCGATGGAGAGTGGACTCCGCTGCCGTGAGGCGTCAGGGCGCAGCGGCGAAGTCGATCTCGACCTCTCGCAGCGAGTCACCGTCGCCGTCCCAGTTGAAGCGAACGAACCGGGCGGTGACCGCGCTCTTCGGGCGAATGATCGGTGTCCAGCCGGTCGGGAGCGAGTGCCAGGCAGACGGCGCGTAGGCCACCCCGCCCTCCCAGCCCGACGAGGTGGCGGCGGTCAGCCTCGTCCACATCTGTCCATCGAGCGAATGAGCGACGCCTTCGCCCTGGAGCCCGCGCGAGGTGCTGCCCATGGAGCCGCCGACCAGCATGCGGCGAAGGCCCCGGAACGACCCAGCGCAGCCGAAGTCGACCTGCAGCCATTGCCAATCGCGGTGGCTCGACACGAAGCCGGTCTCGGGGTTCCCGTCACGAGCGAGCGCACCGGTGCCCTGTCCGGTGTGGCTCGTGGTCACGACGACGGGACACCGCTCGGCTGGCGAGGGAGTCGCTGCGGGTTCGGCGACCTCCTCCGCGGGCAACTCAGTTCGGCCACAGCCGACCGCGAGCAACGCCACCACCAGAGTCGAGCGCATGATGCGGGCCACAGACGCGGGCCTGCCCGAAAAGTTCACCCGAACTCGGCGACACGCGCGCCGAAGAGCCGGTTCACGGCCTCGAGCAGCTCGTCCGAGATCTGCACCTTGAGCGCAGTGTTCCCGATGAGGGTCTCGGCCTCGCCCGGCAGCAGCACCGAGACGGCGATCGGCGTCGCGCCCGCGTACTTCTTCGCGATCTCGGCCAACTTCAGCAGCCGCTCCTCACTCGCCATGTCGACGTGCAGGCGCAGCTCGAGGCGTTTGACGCGCTTCTCGCGCACCTCCTTGAGCGACTGAATGTCGTCGACGATCAGCTCGGCGATGGGGTTCTCTTCGTCGCGGTTGTTGATCTGCACCGTGCCCGTCACGAGGATCGGGTCGTCGCTCTTGAGCAGCGGCTCCCAGTGATCGAAGCCGGGCTTGGGGCCGGCCTTGGTCCACTTGCCGTCTTTGCCCATCACCGAGCGGGTGCCGTCCTTGCCGGGGAAGCAGACGAGCTCGACCGAGCCGCTCAGATCTTCCAACGTCACCCACGCCATGCGTTTGCCCGTCTTCGTGGGCCGCTCGCGCAGAGCCGCGACGATGCCGGCGACGGTGACCTTCTCGTCCTTGCGGGCGCGCTGAATCGAGGTGACCGGCCGCGCGTAGCGGCGCAGCTCCTTCTGGTACTGATCGAGCGGGTGGCCTGAGACGTAGAAGCCGATCGACTCCTTCTCGAAGCCGAGGCGCTCCTTCTCGCTCCACTCGTCGACCTTCACGTAGTCGCTGGCGATGGGCGTCGCGGTGGAGCCGGGGCCGGCAAGCAGGCCGAAGAGCGACTCCTGGCCCGAGAGCTTGTCGCGCTGGGTGGCCGAGCCGCCATCGACGGCGCGATCGAGGGTCTCGAACAGCTGCCGCCGTGGGCGCTTCTCGAAGTCGAACGCGCCGGCCTTCACGAGCGCCTCGAGCACCTTCTTGTTCACGCGCTTGGAGTCGACGCGCTCGCAGAAGTCGAACAACGACTTGAACGGGCCGGCCTTGCGCGCCTCGATGATCGCCTCGACCGCACCTTCGCCGACACCCTTGATGGCGCCGAGGCCGAAGCGGATCTTTCCGTCAGCCGCGCCGAAGGCCATCTCTGACACGTTGACGTCGGGCGGCAGCACCTCGATGCCCGACTCACGCGCCTCGGCGATGTACGCGACGACCTTGTCGGTGTTGTCCTTGTCGAGCGTGAGCAGCGCCGCCATGAACTCGACGCGGTGGTGCGCCTTGAGCCACGCGGTGTGAATGGTGATGAGGCCGTACGCTGCCGAGTGCGACTTGTTGAAGCCGTACTGGGCGAACTTCTCCATGAGATCGAAGACGCCGCTGGCGATCTTCTCGTCGACCGACTTCTTCTTCGAGCCGTCGAGGAACAAGGCGCGCTGCTTCGCCATCTCCTCGGCCTTCTTCTTGCCCATCGCGCGGCGGAGCAGGTCTGCGCCACCGAGCGTGTACCCGCCCAGCACCTGGGCGATCTGCATCACCTGCTCCTGGTAGACGATGACGCCGTACGTGTCCTTCAGCACGGGCTCGAGCGTCGGGTGCGGGTAGGTGATGGTGTCGCGGCCGTGTTTTCGGTCGATGTACACGTCGACCATCGTGCGGCCGTCTTCGAGCTTCTGATCGAGCGGGCCCGGGCGGTAGAGCGCGCCGGCGGCGATCACGTCTTCGAAGCACGACGGCTTCATCTTCATCACCATCTCGGTGAAGCCGCTCGACTCCATCTGGAACACGCCGGCCGTGTCGCCCGCGCTGATCAGCTGGAAGGTGTCGACGTCGTTGAGCGGAATGCCGTCACGCGAGATCTGCTGATCAGCCGGCAGCTTGCGGTTGATGAGCTTGATCGCGTTCTCGATCACCGTGAGCGTCTTGAGCCCGAGGAAGTCGAACTTCACCAGGCCCGCGGCTTCGACCTCGTCCTTCGCGAACTGGGTGACGAGGAACTTCTCACCGGGCGGCTGGTAGACGGGCACGAACTCCCACAGCGGCTTGTCGGCGATGACGACGCCTGCCGCGTGCATGCCGGCCTGACGGTTCAGCCCCTCGAGCGCCATGCCGACGTCGAGCACGTCTTTGCTGGTGATCTGCCGGCCTTCGACCTCGGCCATGGGCTGCGGGGTCTCGTACATCTCCTTCAGCTTCGGCTCGCCGGCGATCTCCTTCTCGGGGTCTCCGAAGATGGCCTGCTTGAGCGTGATGCCGAGAATGTCGGGCACCAGCTTCGAGAGGCGATCACCTTCCGCGAACGGCAGGCCGTACACGCGGCACACGTCGCGCAGCACGCTCTTCGCCTTGAGCGCGCCGAAGGTGATGATCTGCCCGACGTTGGCCTCGCCGTACTTGCGCTCGACGTACCGAATCACCTCGTCGCGGCGGTCCTGGCAGAAGTCGATGTCGAAGTCGGGCATCGACACGCGCTCGGGGTTCAAGAAGCGCTCGAAGAGCAGGTTGTACGGAATCGGGTCGAGGTCGGTGATGCGCAGCGACCACGCGACGATCGAGCCGGCGCCCGAGCCACGGCCCGGCCCCACGGGGATGCCGTGCTGCTTCGCCCAGTTGATGAAGTCCTGAACGATGAGGAAGTAGCCCGAGAACCCCATCTTCTGAATGACGCCGGTCTCGAGGGCGAGGCGCGCGCGGTAGACGTCGGGGTCCCACTTGTACGAGACGTTCTGCGCCTTCATCTCCTTGAAGCGCGCCTCGAGGCCGGCCATCGCGAGCTCGGCCATGTACGACTCGGCGGTGTGGCTCTCGGGCACCTTGAAGCTCGGCAGCATCGGCTTCTTGATGAGGTCGAGGTCTTCACACATGTCCGAGATGCGCATCGTGTTGTCGACGGCCTCGGGCACGTCGGAGAAGTACGCGCGCATCTCTTCGGGCGTCGAGACGTAGAGCTTGTCAGTGGAGTGCTTGAGCCGCTTGTTGTCAGCCAGCGTCTTGCCCGACGCGATGCACATGAGCAGCTCGTGCGCGCGCGCGTCTTCCTGCTTGATGTAGTGCGCGTCGGCGGTTGCCACGAGGGGAATGTCGAGGTCGCGCGAGAGCTGCTTGAGGTTGGTGTTGGCCTTGTCCTGCTCCTCCATGCCGTTCCACTGCACCTCGAGGAAGAAGTGGCCGGGGTCGAAGATGTCTTTGTATTCCTGCGCTGCGCGACGGGCGTGATCCATGTCGCCGCGGAAGGCCGCGCTGGTGACTTCACCGCCGAGGCAGGCCGTCATCGCGACGAGGCCCTTCGAGTGCTCCTTGAGCACCTTCTTGTCGATGCGCGGGTGGTAGTAGAACCCGTGCATGTAGCCGGTCGACGCGAGGTACCTGAGGTTCTGGTACCCCTCCTTGTTCTTCGCCAACAGGATGAGGTGGTTCGCGATCTTCTCGCTGCGATCTTCGCGGCCCTTGGGGCCGGCAACGTACGCCTCGAGGCCGACGATGGGCTTGATGCCGCCCTCTTTCGCCTTCTTGTAGAAGTCGATGGCGCCGAACATGTTGCCGTGATCGGTGACGGCCACCGACGACATGCCCTTGGCCTTCACCGTCTTGATGAGATCCTTCATGCGGATCGCACCGTCGAGCAGCGAGTACAGGGTGTGAAGGTGCAGATGGGTGAAGGACATGCGTTCGCCCTCCCGGCGCGGAAAACCAGGCTCGTAGACTACCGATCAGGCGCCCCGGTCAATCACCCGAATTTCTCGAAGTGACGGCCGAAACGAAACGGGCCAGGTCGAAGTGACCTGGCCCGTCGCACTGCTTCAGCTGAGGTGACGACTCAGAGGCAGTAGCCGACGTTCGCGCCGGTGGTGCTCGACGCGCGCTTGCACGTCTTGCCGTTGGCGCAGCGGGCGTTCGGCTGGTTCATGCAGCGAGCGGGCGGGTTGGCGACGTTGCACGAGAGATCGCACACCGGCGTGCACGTCGGCGCGTCGGTGAACGAGAGGCCCGAGCACACCTGGCCATTGCCGCAGCTGGCGCCGCGGAAGGTGTCGGTGTTCGAGCAGCGCTCGCCGGGGTTGGCGATCGTCTTCTGCTGCGGCACGCAGATGCCCGCGCCATCGAGTGTGAGCGAGAGCTGGCCGTCTGCCGAGGCAGGCACGCAGCTGGTCGGCGTGGGGCCCAGGTTCGCGCAGGTCGACGAGGTGGCGCTGAAGACGTTGCAGTCCTTCATGCAGACGCCGAGCACCGCGTTGTCGTTCGGGTCCGTGTAGCGGTAGAGGTTCACGCACGACTCGCCGCCACCGCACGAGGGCTGCGACACGAAGCCAGCCTTGCCGGGGTTCGCGTTGCAGGTCTTGAGGCAGACGCCTTCGTCGACGCCCGCGTCGGTCGAGCCGCCCGTGTACGCGCACTCGAGGCCGGTGCCACAGCGGGTGGCCTGCGTGCCTGCGGTGAAGTCGCGCGTGCACTTGTCGCCGAGCGCCGCGGTGCCGGGAGGCAGGCAGGTGTCGAGCGGGAAGAAGCCGAAGCGCCACACCTTGAACGCGGCGTAGGTGCAGTTACCGCGGCCAGCGCCGGGGTTGTCGGTGATGACGCCAGCGCCCGAGCGAACGAGGCACGTGTTGCCGACGGGCACCGTCTTGAGGATCAGGCCGCCGTCAGGCAGGCGATCGAAGCCGCCGTCGGTGGGCAGGGGCTGCCCGGCGTCGTTGAAGCCGCCGTCGAGGGGCACGTTCTGGCTGCACTCGTTGATCAGACCGTCGGGGAAGCAGACCTTGCCGCTGGGGAACGTGCGAATCGGGCCGAAGCACTGCTCGCCGACGTCGCAGAGGTTGTCGCCGGCCTGGCAGTCCTTGAGGCACACCGCGATGTCGCCGTTGCTGAAGAGGGGCACGCACGCCTCGCCCGTGGGGCACGCAGCCGCCGAGCCGGGAATGCACTCTTCGTAGCGTCGGGGGTTGCTGCAGCTCTTGCCGCGGCACCACTGCGACTCGGACTGGCAAGTGTCCTGCGTGGAGCGCGCCGAGACGAGGCAGCTGCACTCGTTCGAGACGCACGCTGACTGGCCACCAGCGCACGCGGCGCCGTTGCAGGTCGTGACCGGCTGCACGCACGAGAACGTGTTGGTCGCGGGGTTGCGGCGGCACTGGCCAGCGTCGCAGCCACCACAGCCGTCGACGCAGGTGCGGGGCGTGCCGCGCAGGCCACCGTCAGCGTCGCAGATCTGGTTGTCAGCACAGCCACCGGAGCAGGCCAGGATCGGGTCGGGGTTGGAACCCGAACCTGCATCGACGCCGGCGTCGTCTTTGGGCGGAGGAGGCGGGCACGCCATCAAGACCGACGTGGTGACGGCGACCAGCGCGACGACTCGAATCATCTTCACGGAATTACCCCTGTGAATTGCGGCCCAAAGAAGGCGCGCCGTCCTATGCAGCGCGGTGTGACGTGTCAACACACGAGTGCAGCGGCTCCGACATCGATCTCACGCGCTGCGTCCGATTTGGCGGCGATCAGGCACGCCGGGATCAGTAGGCGAGTGACACGCCCCACGTGATGCTCAGGTACGACTCTTCGCCGAGGCCGCCGCACTGCTGTTCATTGCAGACGGTCCACTTCTGGCCCTGGCCGTAGTAGCGATCGAAGAATGACAGGTAGCGTGCCTTGAGCGTCCACCCGAGCATGGTGGGCCCGAGCGCGACGATGTCGCCCGAGCCGCCGATGTCGAGGCCCCAGCCAGTCGAGATCGCGCCGCCGGTGTCGTCCATCAGGTTGCCGAAGCCGATGATCTGTTCGTCCGCTGGGCGAGGGTTGAAGAAGAGCGAGGCGCCGAGCTCGAGGCGGAAGAAACGAACGATCGGGAAGGCGAGATCGGCGCCGATCGAAGGAAAGCCGGCTCCCGTCGGAGCGACGCGCTGGCTCGAGGGCAGCGGCACTCCTGCGTTCGGGTCGATGTTGAAGCTGCGTGAAGACAGCCCACCACGAATGCCGACGTAGCCGATGCCCTGGGGCTCGCCTGCGCCCATGGCGAAGTGAAAGCGCCAGGCGGCCGAGACAGTCCACCCGAGGTCGGCGCTCTGCACCTGCTTCTCTTCGCTCATGCCCTGCATGTTGATCTCGGAGATCGTCGTCACTGACGAGCCGTAGATGAAGCTGCCGAGCAACCCGAAGCCGTTGACGATGCGGTTCTCGAAGCTGGCGAGGGGGAAGAGCTCGAGGTTGGCGTGGAAGCCCAGGTACGGCACCTGCGGCGTGAAGGTGACGGTGGTGCCGACCGGCTGCTGCGCCTCGGCGAGGCGATCGAAGTCTGCGCAGCTGGCCAGCTGCAGGCTGCCCGGGCGAAGACACTGCGAGCGCCAGGTGGTGGCTCCGGCGATGGCGACGGTGATCGTGCGGGGCCCGATCTTCTTCTTCTTCTTGAAGGCCTCGAAGTCGAGGTCGGTGTCGCGGTTCTGGGTGTCGTCACCCGAGCCCGAGCCGGTGCTGCTGCCATTGCCCGAGCCAGGCGAGACGACCGTTCGACCACCGCTGGTCTTCGTTCCGTTGCCGGTGCCGGTGCCCGTGTCGGAGCCGCCGGTGAGATCGATCTCGGGCCCGCTGCTGCCCGTCGTGTCACCACCGCCCGTGTTCCCCGAGCCCGTGTCGCCGCCAGTGCCATCAGCGCCGTCAGCCGTGTCGGGGTTCTTCGCGGCGCCCTGCTCTGCGGCAGCGCTGATCGCGCGCGCGAGCTTCTGGGCGAAGTCTTCAGACAGCAGGCCCTTCTTGACCGCGAGCTCCTTCGTCCACAGGTCGTTGCCGACGCGGTCGTAGATGAGCACCTTGTACTTGTCGCCGACCTCACCCGTGACGGCCGCGTCGATCTTGAGCTGCTTGCCGACGCGCTTGATGCCGATGATCGTCATCGCGGCGGCGCCGTTGAGCTTCTTCTTCGCGGCGGCGGCGCGGAACTCGTCGAGCGCGACCACCTCGACGGTGTCGGCCTTCAGCAGCGTGGCCTCGATCTGGTTACGCAGCTTGTTGTTCTGATCACCGTCGATCTCCAGCACCACCACCCGGTACTTCTGGGCGAGCGCAGGCGACGACAGGGCGACGGCGGCAAGGAACAGCGCGAGCGGCAGAGCACGCATGGATGGCGGCCTTCTGCCGTCATTGACGGCCAGCGGTCAACGGCGAGGGCCTCTCAAGTCTTGAGAATCGGCCAACCGTGGGTTCTGGCGTGGCGCACCAGCGAGTTCTCGAGGCCATCGAACGGCGCGACGACGAGGCGGTGAGAGGCGGCCTCGAGCATGTCGACATCGAGCTCTCCGTTCCCCGCGGCGAAGCCGAACGACACCTGCTTGCGCTGAAGCCAGGTCACCTTGCCGGGCCCGGCCGTGATGGGCAGCTGAAGGCGGTCGGTCAGCACGCCCTGCTCCACCTCGGCGTCGACGCCGATGACGTTGGCTGGCTCGAGCCCAAGGCTGCGCGCGCCGGCCTCGACGACCCACCGGGGAGAGGCCGAGCAGATCCACACCTCCACCCCACCCGCGCGCAGCACGTCGAAGAGGGGCCGAACGAAGGGGAACACCCGGCCCACGAAGCGCTGGGTGAAGAACGTCTGGCAGACGCGGTTGAGTTCGAGCTCGCTCACGCCGCGCATCACCTGCACCGCGAAGCCATACGCCTCTGTCGGCGTCGTCGTGTGGAGCGCGTCGTACTTCGCGAAGACCTGCGGCGGCGCATGGGGCAGCAGCGCGTTCGCGCCCAGGTAGCGCAGCAGATCTTCTCCAACGTCTCCGCGCCAGAGCGTGCCGTCAGCGTCGAACACGGCTGCGCGCGGGGCGGAGTGGTCGTCGAGGAAGGGCCGAATGGCGCGTTGAACGGGCATGGGCAGTCGGTCGAGGGCGGCCATGGTAGAAGCCTCGCATGCGTCGACTGGTGATGCTGCTCCCGTTCTTCGTGCTCGCGTGTGGTGATCAGCTGCCGTGCCGGACGTGTCCGATGATCGCAGGCGCCTACCTGGTGTCGTGGCAGTCGGGCTTTCCTCAAGACGGCTGCCCGACGATGGGGCCGCGCCCGGTGAACTTGAACTTCACGCAGCAGGGCAATCAGCTCTCGGTGCTCATCGGCGGAGAAGAGCTGCGGGGCACGCTGTACGACACCTTCGACTTCTCGATGCTCGGCGGGCGGAGCGAGACCACCTATTCGCTGCGCGGACGAGCGGTGGTGGGCAACACGAGCGCGACCACGGACGGTGGCACGACCCAGGGAGGCGTTCGCCTCGTGGGCTCGCTCTCGACTCGCGGCTCGGGCGCGATGGCGTGCGATCTGCTCGAGAACTACACGGCCGACCGGCTCTGACCGATCACTGGGTGACTCGCAGCATCGCGGTCGCAAGGGCGCCGAAGAGCAGCGCCTCGTTGTTCACCGCAAAGAAGCGCTTGTCGCACGAGAGGCCCGGAGCGCAGGCCGTCGCACCGCCCTCGTCAGCGAGCGCGTTCATGACCTGCACCGACTCGGGAGCGTCGAAGTCCGCGCCGAGCCCGATCACGGCCACCTTGACCCCGGCCGTTCGCAACGCCCGCACGGCCAGCACCGCGTCGGCGTTGTCGAGGTACCCGGCTCGACAATAGGGGCCGATGCAGTTCGCGCCGAGGGTGCAGAGGTTCGAGGCAGGACGCGGGCTGCTGTCGCACGACAGCGCGTTGTTGGGGTTGCAGTTGGCGAGACCGTCGGTCACGAGGATGACGCCTCTGGGGCGTGTCGAGGCGGTCAGGGCAGGCAAGCTCGCGAGGAACCGCAGGCTGGGCGCTGTTGGGGTGCCGCCGCTGAAGGGTCGCTCCGCCGAGCCCAGGGCTTCGACGGCGCTGAGCACCGCCTGACGTTGGGCCAAGACAGCGCTCGGGGCATCACCTTCGACTGGCGCGAGCGGCACGGCCTGAACGGTCGCAGGCGCGCAACCCGACGGCATGAACGCGGTGTTCGCCCCATCAGGAAAGGTGGTCAGCCCGAGCCACGCCGTCGTCGCCTGGGACTGGAGCATTTGACCGAGCCCGCCAATCAACACGGACCTGCGCGTCGGACAGGTCGGTGGGCACGTTGCGCCGGTGCAGGTCCCACACGTGGGACCATTGAACGAGAGCGGCGAGTTCATCGAACCCGAGATGTCCACCAGCAACATGACGGCGGGGAGCCCATCTGCACTGGAGGCGCCTGCGTCGGTGCCGAGTGAGCCACCATCACAGCTGCTGCCTGTCTGGGGCAGACACCCGGCATTCGATCCCGCATCGACCGCGAGCAGACACGAGCTCGAGAAGAGGACCAGCAGGGGCAGGCTTCGGAACATGAGCGTTCTCCGCGAGGGTGCGCCCTGCTGAGTGGCCACGCTGGGTGAATCCGTCACCGCGCGCACGATGACGAGAGCCGCTCGAGCGCGGGGGAAGTCGGTGTGGTGCGTTGCAGGAAGCGCAGCACCGTGGTGGCGTCGGCCTTGCGGTCGAGCTGACAGAGCACGAGCACGCGCAGCACCTGCGCCTCGACCTGCAGAACGCCGTTGGGGAAACGCGCCTGGTAGTCGTCGAGGCTCGTGAGCGCGGCGGCGGCGTTGCCCGAGTCGTGGTGAGTCATGGCGAGACGCAGCACCGTGAGTTCGTCACGCAGCGGCTCGGGCTGAGGATCAGCCGCGCTGCGAACACCGCTGCCCGAGCCCGACGCCGCGGTGGGCACGAGAGGGTCGATGTGGACGAGCGGTGATTGGGAGGAATTCGAGGCAACCGACGGCCGGCGCTGAGCGGCAGCCGCAATCGGAGCCGCAATCGGAGCCGCAATCGGAGCCGCAATCGGAGCCGCAATCGGAGCCGCA
>JBEOKA010000417.1:0-27130 GCA_040275325.1 Myxococcaceae bacterium
CCGTGAGGCCGTGCACCTCGCGGCGAAGCTCCTTGATGATGTCGCGCTTGAGCTCGGCCTTCTGAAGGCCGTCCATGTCTTCCGAGCGCCACGCCTGAAGGATGCCGAGGACGATCAGCAGGAGCACCAGCACCGCCAGCGCCGGGTAGACGAGGTGCGTGTTGTTCTCGAGCAACTCGATGTAGCGGGGGCTGGTCGCGCTCGGAGGGCGAACGTAGTCGGGGGCCTGGCCGGGCAGGTCGATGAGCAACGTCAGGGCGCGGAGCGTCAGCACGGTTTCAAAAGTGTACCTCTGTCACGGCGTGAGCCAACATGCTCGCCCGCCGTGGAGCTGCTCATTCGCAACGCCGCTGTCGTCACCATGAATGCGTCGCGCGAGGTCTTGCGTGACGCCGACGTGTTGATCGACGGCGATCGCATCGTCTCGGTGGGCCCGCACTCGCGCGCCCGCCGCCGTCTCGCCACGCGGGTCATCGAGGGGAAGGGCCTGGTCGTGCTGCCAGGCCTCATTCACTCCCACCTGCACGCGTGCCAGACGCTCTGTCGCAACCACGCCGATGGGCTCGAGCTGCTCGACTGGCTCCGGGAGCGCATCTGGCCGTTCGAGGCCTCGCACGACGCGGCCTCGATGCGGGCGTCGGCTGATCTCACCTTCCTCGAGCTCATCACCTCGGGCGCGACCGCGTGCCTCGACATGGGCTCGGTGCGTCACTACGACGCCGTCTTCGAGTCCGCCCGTGACGCCGGGCTCAGGCTCGTCGGCGGCAAGTGCATGATGGACGCGGGGCAGGGCGTGCCCGCGGGCCTGCGCGAGACGACCGAGGCCAGCATCGCCGAGAGCCTTCGCCTGCTCGAGAAGTGGCACGGTGCCGAGAACGGGCGGCTCACCTACGCGTTCGCGCCGCGCTTCGTGCTCTCGTGTACCGAGGCTCTGATGCGGCAGGTGGGCGAGCTCGCGAAGGCGCGCGGCGTTCGAATTCACACTCACGCCTCCGAGAACCCGACCGAGTGCGATCTGGTTCGCGAGAAGACGGGTCTCGACAACGTCTCGTACTTCGACTCGCTCGGCATGCTGGGGCCGCACACCACGCTCGCGCACTGCGTCTGGGTCACGGCCGAAGAGCAGAAGGTGCTGCGCGAGACGCGCACCTGCGTCTGTCACTGCCCGAGCGCGAACTTCAAGCTGGCCTCTGGCGTCGCGAAGATTCCCGAGCTCGTGCAGCAGGGCATCATCGTGGGCCTCGGCGCCGACGGCGCGCCCTGCAACAACACGCTCGACATCTTCCACGAGCTCCGCCTCGCCGCGCTCATTCACCTGCCGCGCGTCGGGCCCACCGGCTTCTCGGCGATGAAGGCGCTCGAGCTCGCCACTGTGAACGGCGCGAAGGCGCTCGGGCTCGAGAAGGAGATTGGCTCCATCGAGGTGGGCAAGAAGGCCGATCTCACGCTCGTCGACGTCTCGGGAACGCACCTCACGCCGATCTCCGACGACCCCGTCGCCACCATCGTGTACTCGGCGCAGTCGCGAGACGTTCGGCACGTCATCATCGACGGCCAGCTCGTGCTGCGTGATCGCGTGCCCCAGACGATGAACGCCGACGCCGTTCGAAAGAGCGCGGCCAGCCACGCCAGTCGGCTCCTCAAACAGCTCGACTGAGCGCCCCCGCAAACCGCGAGAATCGCGGCGGTATTTTCCTATCGCTGCCTCGTTTTCTTCTCGGCCGTCGAGAATTTCCATAAGAACGACGGGGGCTTGCGCGATGGCGTTGCGTTTGCTTGATCGCCGTCGCATGTGATGCGGCTGTTTTTGCCACATCGACCCGGGAGCAGACCGTGGTGAACCGAACGTCGAGCGCGATGGTGCTGGTGGTGTCGGCGGCGGCCGTGTTCGTGGCGTGCCCTCCGGCGTCGACGGCGGTGCCCGACCCTGCGTACGAGATCACCATCGCAGGCACTCCGCGCGACGCTGGCCGGCCGGTGATGATGGTCGAAGACGCCGGTCCGGTCGAGGCGGCCTGGGTGGCCGGAGAGCCGTGCCCTCCCGAGTCGTTCGGTCGTCTGGTGTTCGACGACGGCGGCGTGGAAGAGACGCCTGATGGCGCGATCGTCTTCGGGCTCTGCGCGGCGGTGCGCACGGTGTCGGGTCAGGCGCTGCTCGACGGGCGGCCTGCGAGCGGGTTCAAGCTGCAGTTCAAGGGCGCGATCGCGAACGGCGAGTACGAGAAGCTGCTGCCGCCGACGGGCCAGTACGACGTGAAGGTGCTCCGCAGCAACTACGACATCTTCTACTACCAGCCCGCTGGCGTCTTCGTGACGCACGAGGGGCAGATCGACTTCGGCCGAATCGACCTTCGCGAGAACCAGAACAAGCGGCTCGAGGGCCGCACGCACACGCTGGCCGGCACCGCGCTCTTTGGCGGGCTTCCCTTCACGCCCACGCGGCTCCCGAATGACACGGGCCTCGAGGTCTACGGCGCGTCTCGCCTCGGCTACGCAGCCGCCCAGCGGGTCAGCACGCAGAGCCAGGCCGGCTCATACGAGCTCAAGCTGCTCGAGGGCCAGTTCGCGGTGTACCTGAACGCGCCGCCCGCCGCGCTGTACGGCACCGAGCTGCGCCGCTACATGGCCCACCCGACCCAGCTGGTCTTCGATCGGGATCAGGCGCTCGACATCGACATTCCCACGGCCACGCTCGAGGGCGAGATCACCATCGACGGCATGCCGTTGCCCGATCGCCGGCAGGGCACCGACTTCTCGCTGAACTACACGATCCCCGGTGAGCGCGAGGCGACCGTGCTCACGCACCACGAAGGCGGCTACCGCACGATCACCGGCATGGTACCGAAGGCCGAGTACGGCATCACCCTGAGCCTCGTGGGAACGCCCGACAAGACCTACCCGGCGGAGATCTTCAGCGTGCCGCTGGTGGGCGCGCTCGACCTGCGCCGCGACGGACGCCTCACCGCGAACCTCGGCACCGAGTTCATCGAGGGCAGCATCAGCATCGACGGCGTGCCCGTGCGCCCGCGGCCCAACTACAACTGGAACATGTTCATGTACGGGTTCGCGGGCACGGCGAACTCGCAGAGCTTCCTCGAGTACCGGGTGCCGCTCGAGTCGGCCTCGTTCCAGCTGCGCGCCTTCGCCGGCAACTACTACACGGTGCTCCAGCTCTCTGACGAGTTCGCCGAAGATCTCGTCGACGGCTGGTTCGTGGTCGATCGCTTCAAGCAGGTGCAGGGCCCGACCCGCATGCCCATCGACATCAAGACCGGCTACTACAGCGGCAAGGTGCTCATCGACGGCAAGCCGCCGCCGGCCGGGCAGGCCGCGGGCACCTTCTTCTTCGCGAACCGCTCGCCCGAGTACCGCAACAGCTTCTTCCGCCGCCGCCTCGTGACGGCCGAAGACGGCCAGTTCCGCGTTCGCCTGCCGGTCGGCGACTACGACGTCTTCTTCATCATCGAGCGCGATCTGTACCCCGAGTACGCGGCCGGCTGGCGGCTCACGGCCACGCAGTTGCTCATTCGCCAGAACGAGATGATCAACGACAACATCGAGTACAACACGGTGCTCGTCACCGGCCCGATTCGGGTCGGTGGGCAGGTCGTTCAGAAGCTCATCGGTGGCGAAGAGGTCGGCCTGCGCATGGAGCGCTACGACGGCCGAATGTACGAGTGGGGCTTCAGCGGCGGCGGGCCGAACTACCGCCTGCGCGTGCCTCCCGGTGACTACAAGCTCGACTTCGTGATCAACCGTGGTGGCGTCGAAGGCACGGCCTGGGGCGCGGCGCCGTTCGGTCCGAAGCTGCACGCCGGAAGCCCAGACGCCCCGCCGCTGCCCGGCCAGTAGCCTGCTTTCAGCCGTTTGGTTCACGGGAACGCCGGGCAACCTCCCGGTGTTCGTGCCTTGAAGGCTGGAGACGCAATCGCACTCCAGCGCAAGACGTGTTGAACGAACGGCGGTACAGTGAGTCAGTGGTCGGGCACTCAATCGCCCGACAGATCAGGGAGATCGAGCCATCATGTGGCAACGCTTCAAGCGGGCGATGCGCAGCTTCGTTGGGTTCTTCGTCAGCACCATCGAAGATCCAGAGCTGATCCTCGAGCAGAACATCAGGGACCTGAACGATCAGGTGCCCAAGATGAACGAGTCGATCGCCATGGTGCGAGCGAACGTGACGCTGCTCGAGAAGGAGAACGCCAAGTACAAGACCGAGGTCGGCGATCTCACCGCCAAGGTGAAGGCCGCGATCTCGGGTGGGCGTGATGATCTCGCCGCGCAGTACGCGACGCGCCTGCAGATGGAGAAGAGCGCGCTGGCCCGCAACGACGCGCAGCTGCAGACCGCCCGCGCCGCCTACGACAAGGCCTTGAACGTGAAGAAGGCGTTCATGCGCGAGAAGGACAAGAAGACCGCCGAGGCGATGGCGGCCATTCGCGACGCCCGCCGCGCCAAGTGGCAGTCGAAGGTCGCCGACGCGATGGAGTCGTTCGAGGTCGCCGGCATCGACGCGACGCACGACGAGATGCTCCGCAAGGTCGAGGAGCAGACGGCCGTGAACGAGGCGCGCATGCAGATGGCGCTCGAGTCGGTCGATCACGAGCGCATCAAGATCGAAGAAGAGGCCGAGCAGCTGCAGGCCGCCGAGCTCGTGAAGCAGTTCAAGATGGAGATGGGCCTCGACAGCCCCGCGCCCGTCTCTGACGTCTCGGCGGCGGGTGAGAAGACCATCGGCAAGAAGGTCGAGGTGAAGTGACGGGCCCATGCGCGGCCGTCGCTTCATCGCCACGCTTCTCTTCCTGAGCCTCGGTGCCGGCGCATTGCTGGCGCTGAGGCTCGGTTATGTCGACCGCCTTCGAGACCGCGTGCAGGGCCGCGCGCCGAAGCTGACGGCCGGCGATTTTCCCGCAGGCGTCACCGCTCCCGTCGACGACGTCGCCTCGATTCCCACGCGGCCGGTGCTGGTCGGCGTCGTTCCTCGCGGAACGGTGGCACCGCTCGTCTGGGCTGCAGGAGACGACGCTCGGCCCGGGCTCTTTCGTTCGGCCTACGCGCTCGACGTGAAGGTGGTGCGCTTCGAGTCTGAAGACACGCTGCGCCGGGCGCTCGTGAAGGGCGCCGACAATGGCGGGGTCGATCTCGCGGCGCTCTCGGTCTCGACGCTGGGCATGTTGTCCACTCCGCTCCGTGATGCTGCGCCGCGCACCGTGATGTTGCTCGGGCGCAGCCGCGGGCAAGACGTGCTGGGAACGCGCAGCGGCTCGCTCGCTCCCGCACAGTTGGTTGGCAAGCGCGTCGCCACCGAGCCACGCAGTCCTGGCCACTACTTCGCGCTGTGGGTGCTCTCGCGCGCGGGCCTCTCGATGCGCGACGTCACCTGGGTGCCGCTGGAGTCATCGCTTCAGGCAGGTGCTGCGTTGCAAGCGGGGAAGGCCGACGTCGTCGCTGGGTTCGTGGGAGACGTGCACCCGATGGTTCGAGAGCTGGGCGGCTCGCTGGTGTCGACGACGGCCGACGCGCCACACCTGTTGGCCACGGTGCTGGTCGCGCGTGGAGACTTCTCGGCCCGCTACCCCGACGCCGTGCGCCGGTTGATTCGTGGCTGCCTCGACGCGAGCGCGCAGGTGGTGAAGGCGCCGGAGGAGGCCGCGCGGGTGCTGGGCAGCTTCGCGCCCGAGCTGGGAGACCCGACCGAGGCCATTCTCGCGGCACCGCCCGCAACGATGCGTGAGAACCTGGCCTTCTTCGGGCTCTCCGGTGAGGCGCCGGTGACGTACGCCGAGCTGTATCAGTCGGCGGTCTCCCTCAGTCAGAAGCTCACCGGGCCGGGCAACGCACCCAGCGCCGAAGAGACTGCGGACCTCGGAGCGCTGAAGTACGTTTCAGCGACGCAGCGCCCGTGAGCAAACGATCTCCCAACTACCTGAGGGCCGCGCTCTTCATGCCGGCCAACCTGTTCGCGCTCGCCGCGGGCGGAGTCGCGTCGCTCATCATGGGTGACTGGGTGCCGCTCGCTGCGGCCGGTGGCGCGTCGGCGGCGTACCTCGCGTTCCTCTCGACGATGCCGTCGTTTCGCCGGGCGGTTCGCGCGAACTCCGAGGCGCAGACGTCGGCTGAAGTGGCGAGCCCCGAAGAAGAGCAGGCGCTCTTGGCCGAGCTCGCGCCGAGCCAACGCGAGCACTACGAGCAGCTGCGCGCGCTCAAGCAACGCATTCTCGACGAGTACGGCAAGCTTCCGGGCGGTGGTGTGCTGCAGGCCTCGAGCGAGCAGCGCCTCGACACACTCCTCACGTCGTTCCTCCGGCTCGTCACGACGCTCAACAGCTACCGCAAGTTCTTGAATGCGGCCGACCGTCAGGCCGTCGAGCGGGAGCTCCACGAGCTGGTGGCCGAGGTGGAGACGGAGAAGAACGAGCGGCTCAAAGAGGTGAAGAGCCGGCGCGTCGACATCCTGAAGAAACGGTTGGCCCGCTTCGTACAGGCCGAAGAGAGCCGTGAAGTCGTGAGCCACCAACTCGCCAGCATCGAGGACCTCTTGCGCCTGACCCACGAACAGTCCATCGCCATCAGGGACCCGCAGACGGTCACGCGGCAGCTCGACGCGCTGTCGGCCGAGGTGGCTGCCACCGAAGAGACCGTGCGCGACATGGAGTCGTTCATGGTCATCACTGAGGAGCTCTCGTCGACGCCGGGCTCGCAGGCCGTGAAGGTGCGCTCATGACGAGGCGGGTGTTGGTGCTGGTGCTGCTCGCGCTCGCGGGCTGCTCGAAGTGCGGCCAGAAGCCCGAGGCGGCGAAGGGTGGCATCGAGCAGGTGCTCCCGCGTGGAGCCATCGCCGTCGTGGTGGTTCCGTCGCTGAAGGACTCGGGCGCGAAGCTGACGCTGCTCGAGCAGGTGAAGGTGGCCGGCTTCGTCGCGCCGCTGCAGGGCTTCGCCAGCGCAAAGGCGTTCGCCGACGAGGTGGTACGTCAGCTCGGCGTCGACGTGCGCAGCCCAGCCGAGATGGAGAAGGTCGGCCTCGATCCCTCCCGTGCGATGGGCGCTGCGGTGCTGCTGACGGGAGACGTCTATCTCGTGCTGCCCGTGAAGGACGCGTCGGCGCTGAACGCGCGCCTCGAGGGCATCTCGGTGAACCGGTTCGGTGCGGGCGCGGGGGCGGAACAGAAGCAGGGCGACATCACCGTGAAGACGTTCTCGACGCAGCAGGGGCAACCTGCACGGCTCGGCTACGCCATCGCGAACGGGTGGGCCTTCGTTGGGCGCGAGTCGATGATCCCCAAGCTCGGTCAGGCCGCGTCGCTCGGAGAGACCGATCGCCTCTCGAAGGATGAGCAGCTCGCCGAGGCGCTGAAGACGGCGGGCTCGCACGATCTGTACGCGTGGCTCGGCAGTGGCAGCCCGGTGCTTCAGTCGACTCCCTTGCTCAACGCGTTCGTCACGGTCTCACTCTCGAACACAGCGCTCGAGGCGCGCATCTCGGGGCAGTGGAAGGACAAGCCCGAGCTGCTCGCTGCGCTGACGCCGCAGAGCGCGCAGGACTTCTCGGGCGTGCTGCCCGCCGACGCGTTCCTCACGGCGCGGTACACGGGAGATGCGAAGGGGTTGAGCGTCATCTCTCGGCAGCTCATCGGGCCCAACCTCGCGCGGGCCTTCGAGGTCGGTGGCTTCGATCTGAAGACCGAGGTGCTCGAGCGGCTGCAGCCCGGCGCCGTGTTCGCGCTCTCGCTCGCCGATCGCCCACCGATGGATCGTGGCGTGCCCTCGTTCGACATACGGCAGACGAACCCGTTCGCGTACGCGCACCTCTCGGGCGTCGCGCCGGTCACGTCGGCCGACGTCATCATGCCCACGTTGACGAAGGTGGCCGAGGTCGCGCCACGGTTCGGCGCGAAGCTCGAGAAGCAGCAGCGCGAGGGGAGAGACCTGTTCTTCACCACCTGGGCGCAGGGGCAGGGCGTGCACTTCGGGCCGAAGGGCTCGCTCGTGGCCTTCGCGTCACCCGTGCAGCGGCTCGACGCTGTGCTCGCCTCTGAGGTGGCTCCGAAGCCCGCGGCGGCGAGCGCCGAGGCGTTCTCGATGTCGGTCGACTTCACGAAGCTGGCGAACTCGGTGCGCGGCTTGCCCGAGAGCGCGTGGGGCCTGGGCGGGTTCGCGTTGAAGCCGACGACCGTGCGCTGGCTCGACGCGACTGACGATCTGAAGGGCCTGACTGTCACCGCCGGCGCGAAGGACGGCAAGGTGCTGACGACGGTGAAGCTGTCGCTCGCCATCGCCGCGCCCGCCGCGAAGGTGCAGTGAGCCGTGATTCACGCGAAGGACGTCAGCCGCGAATACGACGACGGCGCGAAGGGCCGGCTCAAGGTGCTCGACGGCGTCTCGCTGTCGGTGGCGCAGGGCGAGTTCGTCGCCATCGTCGGTCGCTCGGGCAGTGGCAAGTCGACGCTGCTGCACGTGCTCGGCGGGCTCGACACCGATTTTCGCGGGCAGGTGACGGTCGCGGGCACTCGGCTCGATGGGCTGGCCGACGCGGCGCTGAGCCGCTTTCGAAACGAGACGGTGGGCTTCGTCTTTCAGTCGTTCCACCTGATGTCGGGCGTGTCTGCGCTCGAGAACGTGCTGCTGCCGGCGCGGTTCTCGGCGACGCCGGTGACCGATCTCGAAGGGCGCGCGAAGGCGGCGCTCGAGCGGGTGGGGCTGACGAGTCATGCGGCGCGGAGCCCCGGTCAGCTCTCGGGCGGAGAACGTCAGCGCGTGGCGATTGCGCGGGCGCTGTTCTCGTCTCCGAAGGTGCTCTTGTGTGACGAGCCGACGGGCAACCTCGATGCCGAGACGGCCGACGGTGTGGTGGCGTTGTTCAAGCAGCTCAACGCCTCGGGGCTGACCATCGTCGCGGTGACGCATGAAGATCGGCTTCGTGGCGCCGCGAGTCGGGTGCTGACGCTCTCGAAGGGCGTGCTGTCGTGAGCACGGGTTTTCGCGACGGTGCGTTGAAGGACGGCGCTGCGTTTCACGACGGAGTTGCGTCGCGCGAGGGCGCTGCGCTCCGCGACGGCGCCGCGGTTCAGAGTGCCCGTGGGGCTCAGTGCTGCGGTGCCTTCAATCGCGTGGCGAGTTCCGCGATGCGCGACCTGGCGGTGCGCCCATGAGCGGCTCCCTCTGGCCGCTGGTGAAGCTGTCGCTCGCACGCGATCGCCGCAGCGCCATCTCATCGACCTTCGGGCTCGCCATCGGTGTCGCGTCACTCGTCTTCTTCGTCTCGCTCGGGCTCGGAGTCGGCCGCATCGTTCGTGAGAAGGTCTTCCCCGTCGACACGAGCCTCGTCGAGGTCGTGCCTGCGCAGCTCTCGTTCGGTCTGCTTGGCGGCGGCACGCTCGACGAAGCCACGGTCGCGCGCCTCGAGGCGCTGCCCGGCGTGAAGCGCGCGTACAAGAAGATGAACGTGCGGGCTCCTGCGGTGACCATCTACCGCGGAGACTTCTTCGGCCGGCCGCTGCATATGGGCCTCGAGATTCTGGCCGTCGGCGTCGAGCCCGACTTCATCAAGAGCGATCTCATGCTCGGAGACTTCGCCGACCCGGGCCCGGACAAACCGATTCCCGCCGTCGCCTCGACGCGGCTGCTCGAGATCTACAACAAGAGCTTTGCGCCGCAGCGCTCGCTGCCGCAGCTCTCGGGCCAGATGCTCGCGGGCTTCATCTTCCCCGTCGACTTCAACCGATCCTTCGTCACCAGCACGAACCCGAACGAGTCGGCCATTCCCGCGCAGGCGCAGCTCGTCGGCGTGTCAGACCGCGCCATGCTCGCGGGCATCACCATTCCCCTCGACGTCGCGCGCAGGCTCAATGCAGCAGCCAACAAAGACGCGAAGACCTTCACCGCCGTGACGCTCGCGGCGACCGACCCGTCTCAGGTGCCGCAGCTCGTCGCTGCCGTGAAAGCGATGGGGCTGCGCGTCGACGATCAGGATCGCCGCATGGCCGAGAACGCCGGCGCGGCAGTGGCCATCAGCACCTCGAGCCTCGCGCTTCTCTCGGTGCTCATCTGTCTGCTCGCGGCCTTCAACATCGCGCACGCGTTCTCAGCCTCGGTGCGGGCGAGAGAGAAGGAGCTCGGCGTCATGCGGGCCGTCGGCGCCAGTCGCTCGGCGCTCTTCCGTCTCGTGCTCGTCGAAGCGCTCTTGCTCGGGCTGCTTGGCGGTGTCATCGGAACGGCGCTGGCGCTGCTCGCGGGGGCTGGCCTCGACGTCGCGGCGGTGCGCTTCGTGCCCGAGTTTCCCTTCAAGCCAGAGACCTGGTTCGAGCGGCCGCTCTGGCTGATGGCGGGAGGCGTGGTGCTGGGGGTTCTGGCCGCGGTGGCCGGCGCGTTCCTGCCCGCCCGCGACGCCTCACGCACCGACCCGGTTCGTGTGCTCGCCGGCTGAGGCGTCCTTCTCCACACCCGCGCCCACATCGAGAGAACGGGTGATGCGGTTCGTTGCCCGGTTCTGAAATCGGTCGGGTACGCTCGCCTCGTTTTCAGCGTGCATCGACGTCGAAGGACTCCGTGACTACCGCTCCGAAACGCCAGCCGATTCCGTTCGGGAAGTACCTGCTGCTCGACCGCATCAACATCGGCGGTATGGCCGAAGTGTGGCGCGCCAAGACGTTCGGCGCCGGCGGCTTCGAGCGGCTCGTGGCCATCAAGCGCATTCTTCCGAACATCGCGGAGGATGAAGAGTTCATCACGATGTTCATCGATGAAGCGAAGATCACGGTTCAGTTGAACCACGCCAACATCGCGCAGATCTACGAGCTGTCGTCGATCGCGAACTCGTACTTCATCGCCATGGAGTACGTGTCGGGCAAGGACATGCGCGCGGTCTTCGATCGCTGCCGCAAGCGTGGAGAGCCCGCGCCGATTCCGCTCAGCTGCTACCTCATCGCCCAGTGCTGTGAAGGGCTCGACTACGCCCACCGCGCCAACGACAAGAACGGCCGGCCGATGGGCATCGTGCACCGCGACGTGTCTCCGCAGAACGCGCTCGTCAGCTACGAGGGCGAGGTCAAGGTCATCGACTTCGGTATCGCCAAGGCGGCAGGCAAGGCGACGAAGACGCAGGCCGGCATCTTGAAGGGCAAGTTCGGGTACATGAGCCCCGAGCAGATTCGTGGCCTGCCGCTCGATCGCCGCAGCGACGTGTTCGCCATCGGCGTCTGCCTCTACGAGATGCTCACCGGCGAGCGGTTGTTCGTCGGCGACTCCGACTTCTCGGTGCTCGAGAAGGTGCGCAAGGTCGAGGTGCTGCCGCCGTCGCACTTCAACCGCAAGATCCCCGACGCGCTCGAGAAGATCGTCATGAAGGCGCTCGCGAAGGACGTCGACGAGCGCTACTCGTACGGAAGCGAGCTTGGCGAAGATCTGCGCAAGTTCCTCTACACGTCGGGCTACTCGTTCGGCCGCAAGGACCTCGCGGCGTTCATGAAGGCCACGTTCGCCGAAGACGTCGACAAAGAGCGAGCCCGCCTGCAGGAGTACAACGACATCAAGCCGCCCGAGGGCATGCTCGCGGCCGCCGAGATGGGCTTTGGCGTCGGCCACGTTCCCAGCAACCCGCAGATCGCCCTGAACGCGAGCGCGGTGACGGCGATGCCGACGATGGCTCCGCCTTCGGTCGCGCCGGCGCAGTCGCAGATGGGGCTGCCGCAGATCGTTCGGCAGGTGCCGCCGACGCTCGCGCCCGCTGCGCCGCGCTCCCCGAGCCTGCCGCGCCTCACCGCCGCGCAGGCCGTGCACACCGTCGGCAAAGAGGAGCACGAAGCGACGGTGCTGGCAGACGGGCTCAGTGAAGACGCGACGAACCCGGGCCAGGACTCGACCAAGGCCATCGACATTCGCAACCGGCCCGAGGCCGACCCAGCCACCGACCCCGGCCGGCCCGTGCTCCAGCGCGGCATGGTCCCGAACATGGCCGGCCCTGACGCGATGACGCAGATGGGCGTGGGCATGGGCCGCCCCGGGCCGCCGGTGCTGATGAACGACGGCTTGCCTCCGAACGCCGCGCGCCGACCGACGAATGGGAGCCAGCCGCTGCCACCGCGCATGGCCGCGCCCATGATGGTCGAGGGTACCGGCGTGTCGAACCCGTCGATGCCGGCGCTCCAGACGACGAGCGACACGTCTCCGCAGCTCGCGGCCTACAGCCCGAACCAGAGCAGCGCGCAGCTCGCGCAGGTCGGCTCGAGCAACAAGACCGCGTTCGCGATTCTCGGCGCTGGCGTGTTGGTGGTGGCGACCCTCATCGGGCTCGCGGTGGCGTTCAAGCCCGGCCCCAAGGGGCTGCTCATCATCGACGTGCCCAGCGGCGCGAGCGGCGCCATTCGCGTCAGCATCGACGGCAAGGATCTGACCGAGGCCGACGGCAAGCCGGTGAGTGACTGGCCCCAGGTGCGTGAGGTGCCGGCGGGCAAGCACATGGTGATGCTGAAGATCCCCGGCTACGAGACCTTCACCGAGACCGTCACCGTCGTCGAAGGCAACGAGCCGAGCCCGTTGAAGGGCACTCCGAAGAAGAAGAGTGGGCCGTAGCCGCGCTCCTGCTTGACTCAAGAGACCATGGCAAAGACCAGGAAGACCGATGATCCCCTCGCCGGGTTGCCGGCGTGGGCGCAGAAACTCGCGCAGCGGTACTACACGCGCACCGTCTCGACCTTCGTCGTGTACGGCGCCGTCAGAGATCTTCAGCCCGTCACGAAGGACGACGGCGGGCGCGACTTCGCGAACCTGAAGACGTTCCTCGGGGCCGAGCTCTTCGGCGGGCGCGATCACGTCCTCTATTACGACCGGTCGTCGGGCATTCGATCGCAGGCGCCCGAGACGCAGCAGGACTTCTCGCGGGCCATGGCGTCGTACGACGCGCTCTACGGCACCGACTTCGCGCGGGTGATGCCGAGAGATCCGGGCCGGGCGATGCAGATCATCGAGAACTACCTGCGGCTGCGCGTGAGCGACGGCAAGTCGATGGCGCTGGTGATCGACTTCGCCGAGACGATCGCTCCGGCGGGCGACATGGGCTCGTTGTCGGCCGAAGACCGCTTCACGCTCGCGACGCTCATCAAGTGGTCTCAGGATCCCCAGTTTCTGCAGGGCGATCTGTCGATCGTGCTGGTCGTCGAGAACCTGGCCGACATTTCGGCGCGGCTCTCGCGCAACCCCTACGTCGCGAACATCGAGATCACGCTGCCGGCCGAGGAGGAGCGGCTCGACTTCGTGAAGTGGAAGCTCGAGGGCAAGAAGCTGTCATCGGTCTCTGACGTGGGCGTGCAGGCGCTGGCCAAGATGACGGCGGGCCTCTCACGCATCAACCTCGACCGCGTGCTGACCGAGGCGATCGAGGCGGGCCACCGCATCACGCCCGAGACGCTGAAGGACAAGAAGAAGGAGATCATTCAGGCCGAGTGCCACGGCCTGCTCGAGTTCATCGAGCCCGCGTGGACGCTCGACGTCGTGGCCGGGCACGCGAAAGCGAAGAAGATGCTGCGCGACGCCTCGACGATGCTGAAGAAGGGCCGCATCGAGGTGATGCCCATGGGCTACCTCGTGTCGGGGCCCGTCGGCACGGGCAAGACGTTTCTCGTCACCTGCTTCGCCGGAGAGATCGGCATTCCGTGCGTGAAGTTCCTCAACTTCCGCAGCCAGTGGCAGGGCGTGACCGAGTCGAACCTCGAGAAGATCTTCAACCTGCTCAAGGCGCTGTGGCCGGTGGCGGTGATGATCGACGAGGCCGACGCGTTTCTGGGCGATCGCGACGCGGGCGGAGACTCGGGCACCTCGAGCCGCATCTTCGGCTCCATCGCGAGCTTCATGGGCAACACCGAGTACCGCGGGAAGATCGTCTGGTTCCTGCTGACGTGCCGGCCCGATCTGCTGCCCATCGACTTGAAGCGCCAGGGCCGCGCCGAAGAGCACCTCGCGTTGTTCTACCCGCAGACCGATGCCGAGCGGGACGAGCTGTTCAAGGCGATGCAGAAGAAGACGAAGGTGCAGGTCGAGGTGCCCGACTTCTCGAAGCTCACCAACGGGCACCCGTTCTCTGGCGCCGACATCGAGGCGATTCTGATTCGTTCGAAGTTCAAGGCCGCGACCGATTCGCGCGATCAGGTGACGCCCGCCGACGTCGAGGCGGTGGTGAAGGACTTCGTGCCGCCGAGCTACCCGCTGGAGATCGAGCTGCAGAACCTGGTGGCCGTGCAGGAGTGCACGAGCCGCGAGCTGCTGCCCGAGAACTTCCAGAAGCTCGAGCGCGACGAGGTGACCCGCCGCATTCGTGAACTCAAGGTGCTGCTGGAAGAGCGCTGATCAGTTCTTGATGGTCCAGGCCTTCGGCACGAACGTCTTCGCACGATCGGTGCGGTACTCGACCGACAGCGTCGTCGGCTGGGCCTGGAGCTTGCCGGCCAGCGTCGGAATCACCTTCAGCTTGCCGGCCCACGTGTCGCCGCTCGCGACCTGCGGCAGGTGCAGGGTGATGGCGCCGTCTTCGGTCTCGTAGCGCGTGATGGTGCCCGCCGTGACGAGCGCGTCGAGCGAAGGCGTGTCGTGTTGCACGGCGGCGGGCAGGCCCAGGCGCAGCTTCATGGCGGTGCCACCCGGGTAGGCCGCGGTCATCGAGAGCTCGGCGGCTTTTCCGACGGTGAGCGGCTCCGAGAGGGTCGTCTCGAGCTCGAGGCCTGCTTCGCTCGACGGCTTCCACGGCACGTAGGCGACGAGGCCGAGCGTGTAGCCGAGACCGGGAACAGGCGGCTCGGCCGTCACGCTCCACGAGTGATCACCCGAGGAGCCCATCGCTTCGGCCTCGAGCACCAGCACGCTCTTGAGCGTCTCGGGTGTCAGCTCTCCCGTCGACAGCACCTTGCCGTCACGAGCGAGGGAGATCTTCACGCCGGGCGGCACCTTGTCCTTGAAGATGGTGGTGATGGCGCGCAGCGCGAGCAGGTTCGTGCGGCCATCGCCCCAGCCCATGAACGGGTCGTAGGCGCCGAGCAGCGTCGTGCCGAGATCGGCCATCGGCGCCTTCGCGTCGCCTTCGAGCGCGAGCACCGCCAGCGCGGTGGCTTCGATGGACGAAGGCACCAGGCCGTCAGCGCGCACGACCCCGGAGGGCACGGTGAGTGACGCGCCTTCGCCCCCCGACGAGATGCCGGCGAGCACGATGGCCTTGAGCTTCTCGGCGACCGTTCCCGTCACCGCGCCCGACGCGAGCGCTGCGGCGGCCGTGTAGGGGTCATTGATGCGCCCGAGGTTGCGCTCGTACGCGCCCGCGGCCTTGAGCGAGACGGCCGTGAAGCGCTGCTTTGCGCGAGGCGACCCCTGCGACGCCTTCACCGCGCGAAGGCAGTCACCCGTCGTCACCAACAATCGCTGCAGGGTCCACCCGTCGGCGCCCTGGCAGGTTCCGTCGGGGCGCTGGGCCTGGGCGACCTGCGTCGCGAGCCGTTCTCCAAGGCGGGCGAGCACGGGGTTCTCGGGGTGGGCGAGGGCGGCTTCGGCGAGCAGCGTGGCCGAGTCGACCGAGGGCGCGCGGGAGTGACGCATCACGCGCTGGGTCGCGAGCACCGAGAGATCTCGAATGACGGGCAGGTTCGGCTCTTCACCGAGCGCACGCAGCAACGTCGGCGCGCTGCCCAGCAGCTGGAGCAGGTACGCATCCTCCGCGACGCCGCCACGACCCGGTGCAGCCGAGAGCTCGGAGCGCACGAGGCCCAGGGCTCCGGGGAACACGCGCAAGACGACCTGCTCACTGCCGGGCAGCGCGTTGGCGGGCCCCGAGAGCGAGAAGGTGCGGGGCGCGGCGAGCGTTCCACCGTGCGTGACGGTCTCTCGCTGGCCGGCGGGCCTCACGTCGATGACGCGCTCGACGGCGTCAGTGCTGCCGAGTGTCGCCTTGAGCGTGAGGGGACCGGGGCGGGGCGCGGTGAGCGAGACGTTCTGCACGACGTTTCCGCCAGCGGCGACTTTGACGGTGCTGCCGCTGGAGCTGAGGACGCCCGAAGACTCGAGCCGCAGAGGACTCGAGACCTCGCGCTCGGTCGTGTTGACGACCTGAATCGGCAGCACGACTTGATCGCCTGCGTAGAGCATCGGCGGAACGACGGGCTCGACGTACGTCGGGAGCGTGCCGAGGAAGCTCGTGGCTGCGCCGGCCTGACCGCCCTGCCGTGAGTGCGCGAGCGCGAGCACCCTCCACGTGGTGAGGCGATCGGGCACCTTCACCGGCACCGTCGCGTGGCCGCTGCCGTCGGTGACGACGAGCGGCTCGAAGAGGAACGTCTCGGGGAACCAGGCGCGGGTCGGCGCAGCCTCGCCTCCCTGGTCTTTTCCATCGGCGGGCTTCTCTTCGGCCTCTGCCACTTTCAGAGCCCGCTTCGGGCTCGCCGCCTTCTTGGCCGATCCGAGGGTGCCGATCCCCGAGGCGTAGCCTCCGCCGCCTCCGCCTCGGCCCTTCAGGCCGATGCCTCCAAGGCCACCAGCCTCAGCCATGACGTCAGCCATGGCCGACGGCTGGCTGACGGGAGGGGGCGCGCTCGGCTCTGCTGCGTACGCTTCCTCCTTCATCTCGCGGTCGTAGAAGTTGGCCTGCTTGTCTGCCGAGCCGCCGAGCACGTCAGCCGAGGGGGCGAACGAGCGGCGCGCGGTCGTTTTCGCGCTCAGAAAGAAGAGCACGAGAATCGCGAACCCCGTCGCCAACAACACGAGGACCTTCTTCATGGCTTCTCCTTCGCGACCCACAGGTTCCAGTTCTCGGAGTCTTCGGGCAGCCGCGTGCCATCGACGACGACCTGACGCGGCTCGGTGAGGGCCAGCAGATCCATCGGCAGACGGTGCAGGCGCAGGCGGCGGCCCCAGAAGTCGCGGTTCGACTCCTTGCGCTGCTCCATCGCGTCGAGTGACTTCTTCCACAGCGTGGCCATCACCCGCGGCGTCATCTTCTCGGTCGCGGGCGCGCTGGCTTCCCACTCGCGGGTCTGCACGTGCAGCTCTGACAGCGCGACGTAGAACCGATCGACGAGCGTCTCGTTCGGGTCGATGACCGTGCGCGCGTTGGCGACGACGGGCGTGTCGAGCTCGGGCGGCGGTGGCAGCTGAGACACCTTGAGCAGCGTGGCGGCCTGCGCGTTCTTTCCACGCACGCGGCCCTGCGAGAGCGCCTGCGCGTCGATGCCGGGGAAGGCCATCTCTCCCGTCACCTTCGGGCGCAGGCCATCGAGCTCACCCGTGCCCGGGAGCGGGACCAGCTGCGAGAGGCTGTCGTCAACGCCGAAGAGGCCGACGGCTGCAGCGCCACCGACGCCACCGATGCGCGTCTCGATGTCGAGGCGGGCGAGCTGACCGGGGGCGTAGCGCTCCTTTTCGGGCTTCACCGTCACGCCGAGCACGTTGCGGGGCCGCGAGTAGATGAAGACCTCGGCGCTCTCGAACTGCACCGAGAACCAGCCCTCGACGTCGGTCGGCAGGTCGAAGCTGGCCGACTTCTCCTTCTCGTCGAACTTCGACTCCCACGTGCGCGCGCCCTGCCGCAGCCAGAGCTTCTCGGGCAGCGTGCCGCTCCAGTTCGGGCCGCGGAGCAGCTGCACCGTCACCTTCTCACCAGGGTTCACGAGCTGACTCGAGGCGCGCAGGCGAATGTCGGGGATGGTGCCAGGCCGCATGCGCAGCTTCGTCGTGCCGAGCACCTCGCTGCCGGCCTTCGCGACGACCGAGAACTCGTAGCCCTCCATGATCGTCTCCTGCGGGCGCTCGGCCTCGTACTTCTCGGGCGCGTCGACATCGAACGAGACGAACCCGACGGCGGCGAAGTCGTTGCCCACGTCTTCCTCTGGGGTCTCTGGCCGCTTCAGCTTCACCTTCGTGAGCCGTGAGGTGATGCACGAGATGGCGGCGTCGGGCACGCGGCCGCCGTTCTTCTGCGGCACCCAGGTGAGGGTGACCTCTTTGTCGCCGGGCTGGTAGTTCCAGAACGCGGTGCGCTGGAGCGTGCCTGACTGAATCGTCGAAGGCAGGCAGTCTCGTACTTCGAGCATCGCCTCGGCGAGCGCCTGGTCGAGCATCGGCGGAACGTTGGGAACGCCTTCAGAGGTCTCGTTCAGGCGAGGCAGGTCTTCGTCGTTGAACTGAAAGCTGACGCCGAAGAGCCGCTCGTCAGCAGGCGCGAACTTCAGCCCGCGCAGCACCTTCTCGACGCACGCACTCAAGCGCGACGGAGCGCCTGCGATGCCGGCGATGGCTCCCGAGGCGCGCACGTGCAGGCCGTACGAGACGCCGCCACCTTTTTCACCGACGTAGCGCGTGCAGTTGGCGAGCGCGGTCTCGGCGCGATCGAAGGTGAGGCGATCTGCCAGGCTCACTTCGTCGTCGGCGAGGCGATCATTCAAGTCGGTGCGGGTGACGGGGTCGGCTTTGGGCGGCGGGCGGAACGGCAGCGCAGGAATGATGACGTTCACCGCGGGGCCCGGGTCGAGCTGCAGCGTGGCGACGCCGTCTTCATCCGAGGTGGCGACGACGCCTTTGTCCGTCGGCTCCCAGAGTCGCTTCACGAGCAGGTCGGTGTTCGAGAGCACGCGGCCGTCGGCGGTGGTGGCGCGCAGGTAGAGGCGGTTGTTGAAGCCCTCGACGAGGCCGTCGCGCAGCTCGCTCACCGCAGTGACGGCGATGGCGTCTTCGCTCAGCATCACGTCGGCCGAGCCCTCGACACGATCGCCAGAGGGATCGACGGCCGAGATCGCCGCGGTGAGGTGCGCCTCGCCCTGCAGGTCTTCGGGAACGGTGGGCAAGTCGACCGAGAACGAGCCGGTCTTGTCGGTCTGCGCCTGCTTCGGGAGCGCGGTGCCATCGACCCACGACGTCGGCGGTGGCCAGGCGCCCGAGGTGCTCCACTGCAGCTCGATCTTCGCGTTCGCGACGGGAGCACCAGAGCTGTACCGCACCTCCCCGCGCAGCTCGGGGCGCTCGTTGCGGCGGTAGTAGGGCTTCGACGTCGACGCTTCGACGCGGAAGCGGGGCAGGGTGAAGGGCTTCACGGTGAAGGAGCGCGACTCCGAGGCGGGGCCGCTGCTCCAGCTGACGTTCCACGTGCCGCTCTGGGCCTGCGAGTCGAGCGGGAAGCTGCCGCGCACGACGCCCCAGTCTCCCGCGGGGGCCTTCTCTTCGAGCAGCACTTCACCGTTCGGGTCGGTCACGCGCCAGATGCCAGGGCGACCGTCGAGCGGCGCGAGTGTTCCCGCGTGCAGCACGACGGCGCGGAACTGAACGGTGTTGCCGGGCTCGAAGAGCGGCCGATCGGTGAGCACGTGAATGCGCGCAGGCGCGAAGAGGGGCAGGGGCGCGTCGACGGTGGTCTCTCCGAGCGACGAGTTCACCTTCGCGCGGAGCAGGTAGTCGCCGTCGTTGACGGTGGGCATGACGACGTCGGCGGTGCGCAGCGGGCCCGCTTCTTTCCACCCGTCTTTCGGGGTGAGCACTTGTTCGCCCGAGGGGCCGACGAGCGAGAGCTGCGGCGTGAAGCGCGACATGCTCGCGGTCTGCTGAACGTCTGCGGGTCCGTTCGTGTACGCCGCGAAGACCTGCACGGTGATGACGGCCCTGGCGCCTCGCGTGACGGAGCCCGTGTCGAGTTGCACGAGCTGGCGCAGCTCTCCGTCGGGGCACTCGTCGAGCCACAGGCCGTGCGCGAAGCCCGTCGAGAGGCAGGTGCGCGAGGCGATGACGGCGAGGACGAGGCCGATGATGGCGAAGGCGATGAGCGGGCCTTTGCGCACCGCGCCGCGGAGTGACGAATGGGTCATGGTGGTTCCCCTCGAGCTGAAGCGCCCGAAGTCTATGCGCAGGACGCCGCGGGGTGTCGGGAAGTTCCAGACGCGGGGCAATGGGCAGTCGGCCGTGTCGTAGAAGGAGTCATGCGGCCTCTGCTCAACCTGTTGTGGGCGCTCCTCGGCGGCGGACTGCTGACGGCGCTCGAGTACGTGCTCGCCGGCCTCGTGTTGTGCCTGACGATCGTGGGCATTCCTTTCGGGGTGCAGTGCTTCAAGCTGGCGGGGCTCGCCCTGTTTCCCTTCGGGAAGGACTTCGACGACTCGCGGCCGCGTGGTGTGACGAACGTGCCGCTCAACATCATCTGGTTCCTGCTGGCCGGCGTGTGGATCTGCATCACCCACCTGACGCTCGCGCTCGGGCTGGCCGTGAGCATCATCGGTATTCCCTTCGCGCTGCAGCACGTGAAGCTGGCGATGCTGGCGTTGATGCCGTTCGGCGTGACGGTGCGCGAGGTGCGGTAGTTCAGAGCCACGCGCGCAAGGGTTGTCCCGCGAGGTCCATCTGAAACGGTCGGTCGAGGAAGGGTCGCGCCGCTTCGACGATGAGCTCGATTCTCGCTGCGCCGCACCACTTGTCGTCAGCGCCGCGGCCGTCGAGCACCACGTGACGAAGGCGTTGCAGCATCGGGTGGGTGAAGAGAATCGGCAGGTCCTTCTCGAAGTCGCGCCACGGCTCGAGCTGCAGCGTCTCGTAGAAGCCGCAGAGGTGAACGCCCGAAGGCGAGAATCGCGCCACCAATGCCGTGGGCGTGGTCGAGCCGGCGCGGAAGCATGAGACCGAGTCTGCGCCAGAGCTGCGACAGCCTGCGTCGCGAAAGTGGATGATCGCGGTCGGCCTGCTCGCGTTCCTGGGCGGCGGGTTTGCGCTGAAGAGCGCGCTGCGCGAGCCCGAACCGAAGCCGGTGGCTCCGATCGAACCCGTTCAGGTGAAGCCGCCGGTGCTCGAGCCGGTGGTGGTCGCCCCCGTCGTGGACGCTGGTGCTCAAGTAGTGATTGACGTTGGGCCAGCGGTAGACGATCCCCTTGCACCGATCACCCTGAAGCCGAAGGTGACGAACCCCAGGCCGAAGCCCGCGTGTGAGCCGAACGCGGTGTGGAAGGAACGGCGCCAGGCCGACCTTCAGGAGATCGAGGAGAAGGCGAACGCGATGGATCCCGTCGATGTGGCGAAGCAGGTCATCGTCCTTGGCGGAGAGGTTCAAGCCGCGGCGACGGCTGACGAGTGCGCAAGAGTGGCGGGCCGCGTCGAGGCGTTGGCCCGCAAAGCCATCAAGTAAGGAGAGAACACCGTGCGAGGGGCGTTGTTGTGCGCGATCAGCGTGTTCGCGTCGGCGAGTTGGGCGCAGGGTGGCCCGACGCTGACGCCGTATCCGCTCAAGGTGCGACGAGCGCCTGCGGACTTCACGACGAAGAACGAAGAGACGCTGCAGGTCGACTTCCGCAAGGTGCTGCGGGACGTGGGCGTGCAGGTGCCGAACAGCTTCATGCTGACATCGGCGTTGGCCGATCTGCGCCGGCAGGACTGTGACCGCGAGAACCAGTGCCTGACGCTGCTCGCGGTGAAGGCCGACACGCTCTATGCGATGTACGTCGCGGTCGACTTCGACGTGGCGCGAAACGTGACCGTCTCGGGGCGCGTCGTGCGCAACGACGGGCAGGCGATGGGCGAGCCGAAGACCATCACGCTCCCGCAGGGGAAAGACACGTTCAACGCGGTCGCGAAGGTGCTGCTGACGCGGTTGATGCGCGATGAGTTGAAGCTGGGCGCGCTGCCAGCGGCGAAGCCGGTCGTCGTGAAGCCTCCTGAGGTGACGCCGGTGGTGGATGCTGGTGTGCCGGCTGTGGCGAAGATGGAGCCCGTCGATGCGGGTGTGGTGATGACGCCGCCACCGCCTCCCCCGCTCGAGGAGAGCCCCATGAAGACCATCGGCTACGTTGCCACGGGCGTCGGTGCCGCGGGCGTCGTCACCGGGGCGATCTTGTATGGAATTGGCTCGGGCTCGGTGCGCACCATCGCCGACGGTGCGATCGTTCCGAAGGAAGGCGAGACCCCCGCTGACGCCGCGAAGGCGTATCGGCAGGCGTTGGGCCTGCAGCCTGCTGGGCTGGTGACGTTGACGCTCGGAGCCGCGGCGGCTGCTGCGGGGGTCGTGATGGTGATTCTGGCTCCGTCGGCGCCTGCGAAGGTGTCTGTGATGCCATTGCAGGGTGGTGGGGCCTTCGTTGGCGTTGAAGGAGAGTTGCCATGATTCGGCGTGTGTTGATTTCGACCATCGTGGCCTTGAGCGCCTGTCAGCAGCCTGCGAAGAGCTGTGCGGCGAACGCAGACTGTCCGGCGGGCTCGCAGTGCGTCGAATCGCTGTGCGTTCAAGGTTCGGCGGGTGGCTCGGTCGGTGGTGGCGCGGCCGGCGGTCAGGTCGTCGCGGGCGGAGCTGCCGGTTCGATGGGTGGTGGCACGGCTGGAGGCTCAGTCGATTCAGGGATTGATGCGGGCGCGGATGCAGGCATGGACGCGGGCGCGGACGCGGGGACTGACGCTGGCCCCGCCCCTCTGTGCGACGGAGGCTGCGATGTCTGGGCCGTCTGCAACGGGCAGTTTGACGGAGGCGTGTGCGAGCGTGGCTCCTTGACCGTGCTCTCTCCGAGCGAGGGCGCTGTCTACGATGCGGGCCAATCGGTTTCGGTCTCAGCCATCCTCTCGCTTCCAGACGGTGGGCCATGGCCGGGTCTGCTCTCGATACCGGTCAATGCAGACTGGGGCCAGTCGAGTCGCTTCACCAACGGCACGAGCATGCTCATTCCGGGGTCGCTCGACGCCGGTGTCGGGCGGGTGACGATCGGTTGGCCCGGAGGACCCATCGAGGCGCGAAGCGTTGTGTTCGTCTCGTGTCTCCTCACATGTGATGACTACCAGCAGTGTGTGAGTGATTCGCGGGGCGGCTCGTGCCAGGCACTTCCGCTGACGGTCTCTGTGACCATTCCTGCGAATGACATGGGCTACACGCGAGACGCGGGCTTGTCGGTACAGGTCACGGTGACGTCTCTCGACGGCGGCTTGCCGGCAAGGGTTCCGGTGACCGTGCCTGGCGGCTCGATTGTGTATGCGAATCGGGTCTCGCCAACGTCGAACAACTACGCAGCGCTCGTCACGTTGTCGGGTCCTGATGGCGTAAAGACCCTGACGGCTGGTTGGGATGCAGGGGCTGGGTTCTCGGCACAGCGCTCGGTGACCTACGACGTGACACCGCCGATGGTGACCGTCTCCGTGCTACCGCCGACGCGACAGGCCTACGAGCAGGATCCGAGTGGCATGAACCTGTGGAAGAAGGACGAGTCGGCGCTGGTCTCAGTCACGGTGACGGACGCGACTTCTCCCGTCGATCCGGTGACCGTTGCGATGGTTCAGGGCCCGGGGAGTGCGAGCGCGATGACCGCGACATGTTCTGGCTGCAATGCGGCGACCGGCGCGTCCTTGAGCGGCTGCAATTGTTTCCGCGTGCCGCTGGACAGAGCCGATATCTCAGGCGGACGTGGAATGGTCACGATCACAGCAAATGGCGCTGCAGATAGAGCCGGGAACACGGGTTCGGGGAATGGCTCAACCATCGTCACGCGGTTCAAGTGGTCAAGGGTGACAGGGACAGCGTCGGCGGGTGTTCCTGTTCGCGGAGTTGCTGTTGCGGCAACCGGGCTTGTGCTCGCCCCTGCCATCGACGGTCTGTCGGGTAGGCTCACCGCACTGAACCAGAATGGTGCCGAGGTGTGGTCCATTGATGCTGGCGTGGTGACCACCGGAGCGGCCGTTGGGTCGTCGGTCTGGGTTGGGACGAAGAACGGAGCGAGCGTGGCGATGTCAGCCTTCTCGCTGGCGAACGGTTCCCTTCAACAGCAGCGATGCCAGGTGTCAGGAAATGGGTTCGACGGTGACTTCGCACTGACGCAGGCGACAGAGTCGGCAACGAGCTATGAGACGCCGATCGGCATGAGGACGGGAATCAATTTCATCTATTCCTGCACACCAACCTCGTTTCCGATCGGCACGTCGACTCCAACCGGAACCCCTCTCGTGGTGGCGCGCCCCGGTTCAGGACAGAACGTCGAGGTCTTCGTCAATCGCGGAGGCAACAGCACACTCGAGAAGTTCACCTTCAACAATGGGTGGAGTTCCAATGCTGGCATCACCTTCTCGGGCTTCGGAAGTCTCGTCAGTCTTGCAACGGGTGCGAACTTCGTCGGAGGAAGCGGCGGTAGCGTTGGTCCGAACAATGGACTCGTCATGCTCGCCGGCAACCTTGTCGGTGTCGCATTGGCCGGAGCCCCCTCAAAAGAGCCCTCGATGGAGCCAACGGGCGACGAACCGTACGGACCGATTTCGGTAGGCTCAGGTCACTTCTTCGCAGGCACCGCAGGGGGCAACCTGCGTCGGTTCCCCTATTCGGGGACCATGCTGGGAAGCACGAGGGATACCGTCAGCAATCTCGGAGATCTCTCGAAGACGACTCCAGTTCTGGGCCATGGCGGGCTCGTGTACGCCGTCAACGCTGCCGGTGTGGTGACTGCAGTGGACTTCGGTGCGACCGTGCCTGGCGCGACCTGGAACGCCAACTTCTTCAACCTTTCACCCCCGGACGCGGTTGGTCAGCCAGCTCTCGACGTTGTCCGTGACGGCGCTGGCATGGCTCAGTGCTCGAGGGGGCTGGGGGTTCTCTACGTTCCCAGCGTGGCGAGTGGCGTCGCGACCGTCACCGCGGTCATCGTCGACTCGCCAGGCCTCGATCGCTCGGCTCCATGGCCGAAGTACCAGCGAGACAATCGAAACTCCGGCTTCGCCGACACCTCGCCCGTCGCCGCCTGTCCCTGAGTCGATGCGGGGGCTGAACGTCAACGGCTTCATCATCTCCGAGACGCTCGGCTCTGGCCGCGCGGGGTTGCTGTACCTCGCGCGCAACCCCAGTACAGGACAAGAGGCCATCATCTGCCTGTCCTCAGGCGGAGACGAAGGCCTCACCGCGAAGATCTTCCTCGAAGAAGCCACCTCACTTCGACCGACCACGCGAGAACTCTCTCGCGCGAAGACCTCTGACGGCAGGCCCGCGCTCCTCGCCGTCGTGCCCGCCGAAGAGAAGACCGTACCGCTCCCCGCTGTCGGCAACACTCGCCACGCGAACACCGAGCTGCTCCCCTCCCGTCGGCCCAATCGCGCACCGCTCCTCGTGCTCCTCCTCGGGCTGCTCACCCTCGGCGCTGGCCTCGCGCTCATCGTCATGCAACGCCGTGACGTCGGCCCTTCCGTCATCGTCGTTCAATCGCCGCCCACGCCGAGCCCTGAACCCGCCCCAACCGCTGCGACCCCGCCAGTCCTCGAACCAGTCGCGCTCCCCGAGCCACCGAAGCCTGCCGTGGCTCCAAAGAAGTCGGCTCCAGCCATCGTCTGTGACAGCCGCTGGCAACGCGCCGCCGAGGTCGATCTCGCGAACGTCAGACGCGTCGTCGCCAGCCACAACGACGACCCGCTCTTCATGCGCTACGAAAAGGACGAGGAGGCGCTGATGACACGAATGAGCACCATCGCCACGCCCGCCGAGTGTGCAAAGGTGAACGCCGCCCTCGACGCGCTCATCGCCAAATACGGTAATTGACGTTCACGGCGCCGCGACGACCAGCACCTGGCCGCGCTTCAGCTTGCTCGTACCCAGGTTGTTCCAGCTCTTCAGATCTGCCACTGACGCGCCGTACTTCTGGGCGATCGACCACAACGAGTCACCAGACTCCACGGTGTGCTTCGTGCCCTTTGTCGCGACCACCTTCGGCGCCTCGACCTTCGCCGCCGGAGCAGGAGCCACGACCCCAGGACTCGCAGGCGTGGCGCTCGCAGCATTGTTGGTGAGGTCTGCCTTCGGGCCCGGCCAGATGACCAGCGCCAGCCCCACCTTCAAGCGATTGCTCGTCAGCACCTCGTTCCACGTCTTCAGCTCGGCCACCCGCACGTCGAAGCGGCGCGCGATCGTCCACAGCGAGTCACCCTTCGCAACGCCGTACGTGACCTTCGTCTTTCCGCCCTCGGTCGAGACGGTCACCGTGCCGCCCGTGACCATCTTTCCCGAGCCCGTCTGCGTGCCGGCTGGAATCTCGTCTTCGGGCCGCGCCGCCGACAGCCCACTCCGCCGCGCCCGCGCCACCTGCCGTTCCAGCGCCGTGTCACTCTTGCCGGCCTTCATCGCCGACGCGCTCGGCACGGGTACGACGAGATCGGTCCCCAGCCGCAGCGATCGCGCGCTCGTCAGCCCATTCATTCGCATGATCGCCTCCTGCGCAGAGTGATACTTGAGCGCGATCTTCGACAGCGTGTCGCCCTTCTCGACGCGGTGAATCTTGAAGTGCAGGCGCTCCTGCGGCGCGTACTTGCCGAACGTCTCGTCGAAGGCGGCTTTGCGCCCTTTGGGAATGCGCAGCACGTACGGCTGCTCGGGCGTCGCGGGCGGCGTGCACCACCGCTTCAGCTCGGGGTTCAGCTCACTCAGCGCGTCGAGGCTCACGCCCGCGCTGGTCGCCAACACCTCGAGATCGACCGAGTCGGTCAGCGACACCTCATCGAACTCGAACGGACCTTCAGGCTCGAACTCCTCGGGAGAAAACCCGAACGCCTCGGGGTGCCGCGCCACCAGCGCGCAGGCGATCAGCTTCGGCACGTAGTGCTTCGTCTCTTTGGCGAAGCCGTGCTTCAGCTCACTGAGCTCCCAGAAGTCGCGCGTGCCCGAGCGCTCGATCATGTTCCGCACGCGCCCGCCGCCCGTGTTGTACCCGGCCCACGCGAGGTACCAGTGCCCGAGCGTCTGGTAGAGCAGGGCGAGGTAGTCGGCCGCGGCGTGCGTCGCCTTGATGGGATCTCGGCGCTCATCGACCCAGAAGTCCTCTTTGAGGCGGAACATCTTCGCGGTGCCGGGAATGAACTGCCACGGCCCCACGGCGCGCGCCCACGACTTCGCCTGCGTGTTGAAGCCGCTCTCGATCATCGCGAGGTACACCGTGTCTCGCGGCAGGCCCTTCGACTCGAGAATGGGCTGCATCAACGGAATGTAGCGATGGCTGCGGCTCATCCACCGGCGGAACCACTTGCGGCCCGGCCCCTGGAAGAAACGAATGTACTGCGCCACCAGCGGGTGCATCTCGACGGGAATGTCGTAGCGGTCGCGCACCAGCGAGACGTCGAAGGTCGAGACGTCACCGACGACGCCCAGCTCGAAGGGCAGCTCGGCGCCGCTCCACTCGGCCTGATCGAGCGC
>JBEOKA010000418.1:0-7919 GCA_040275325.1 Myxococcaceae bacterium
CCCCCGGGCGTTCTCGCCCTCGGCAGCGTCTACGTCTTCGAGCTCGAGGCGCTCTCGTTCGGCGAGGGCGGTATCTCGTTCACCCTGCCCTTTGGCCGCTCGTCCGTCGTCAGCGGCATCATTCGTCCCTGAGTCTGGAGTCTTCCGTGCGTCTTCCTGCCTTCCTCATCGCCTTCGTCATCGGAGTCGTTTCCTCGCAGTCGTGCACGCCCGCGAAGAAGTGCACCCCCACCACGTGCCAGGGTTGCTGCTCGGCGAACGACACCTGCGAGTCGGGCACCACCCCGATGGCGTGCGGTCGTTCGGGCCTGCTGTGTGATCGCTGCGTCGGTGCCCAGCTGTGCACTGCCGGAGAGTGCATCGGCCCCGTGGGAACGGGTGGCGGCAGCAGCGGGACGGGAGGCGGCTCCAGCGGCACGGGCGGTGGTTCGAGCTCGGCGAACGATCTTCAGGGCTCGTACCAGTTCATTCACGGCTGGGACGGAGACGGCGGGTTCAGCCCGATTGGAGCCTCGTTCGATCGCGCGAACGTCGGCGTCTGGTACAGCGACGCGGGAAGGCCCGACTACGTGCGGGGCGTGGGCAACGCCGATGGCACCTTCATCGTTCGCGACGTGCCCGCTGGAGAGGTCACCGTGCGCGTCGAGCGCACCTACTTCGTCACCACCCAGCGACGCGTCGACTTCCAGAGCTTTCTCGGCTCGAGACTCAATGGCGCCGAGGCCGCGACCGCCGAGACGACCCTGCGCCTGACGATTCGCAACCTCGAGCCCTACGCCTCGGGCCGTAACTCCATGCTGCTGTTCTTCACGCAGAACTCGGGTGGGTTCTCGAACATCGAGGGCTTCGTTCGCCCCGCCGTCGCGGCTGGAGCCACCAGCATCGAGTCCGATCTCAACTGGGCTGGGGTGACGTCGGCGCTGGGCTACGGCCTGCCGAATGCCTCGTTCGGCGACCGTGGCTACGCCCTGCAGTACCGCAACGTCGCTGCCGACGGCGGGGGCGAGTACACCCTGCTTCGCGCTGGGGAGTTCGCGCCAGTCACCCTGGCAAACGGAGGGACGGCTGACGGCGTGGCCGATCTCGTCGTTCCCACCAGCCAGCCGACGCCGGTGAACTTCGATGCCGCAGCCTTCCGTGCCCTGCGCGGCGCCTTTGGCCGCGACACCGCCGTCGCAACGCTCGGGGTGCAGTTGAGCGCGTCGCCGACGCCCGCGCCGCTCCGCTTCGCCGGTCAAGACGCCATCATTCTGGCGAGCCGCTTCGCGCCCGAGGCGACGCCCCCCACCTCGATCGACGTGCCCGTGGGTGCAGTGCCAGCGAGCTGGGGCCGCCTCGTGATCTCGTACTTCGGGGTCGATCAGCCGCGAACCATCACCGACGGAGGCACGCCCTCGCGGTTCTCGGGAGGCATCACCATCTACGAGGGCGGCGAGCAGCTGCCTGCGATGTTCACGCCTCGCATCTCGCCCGTGCGTGGGGCCCAGATCGCCGCGCGGAACTTCGTCGAAGATCAGAGCGGCGTTGGCACCACCCCCACCCTCGCCTGGACCGCACCGACGACCGGCACCGTCTCGACCTACCGCGTTCGCATCTCGCGCGTCGCCGCCAATGGCACCGTGCCCGAGTCGTTCAACATCATCACCACGAACCCTGGCGTCACGTTGCCGCCGGGCATTCTGGTCGCGGGAAACGCCTACGTCTTCTTCATCGACGCGATGTCGTTCGGTGGAACCGGCTGGCTCACGCTGCCCGCGCTGACGGCGAGCGTCGTGAGCGGCGTCATTCGACCCTGACGCGTTTCAGTCCGACGAGGCTCGGCTGCGTGTAAGCTCTAGCCCTCGCGCATGGCTGACTCGATCGAACAGCTCAACGCCACCGCGCTCCTCGGGCGGCTCATCGACGGGCGCTACAAGGTGGAGTCCGTGCTCGGCCAGGGCGGCATGGGCGTCGTTTTTCGCGCGGTGCAGACCTCGGTGCAGCGGCCCGTCGCGATGAAGACGCTGCACCCGCAGCTGGCCATGGCGGCGACCTTCTTCGAGCGCTTCAAGCGCGAAGCCGAGATCGCCAGCCGGCTGCACCACCCCAACATCATCACCATCTTCGACTTCGGCCGAACCAACGACGGCCTCTGCTACTACGTGATGGAGATGCTCGAGGGCGTGAGCCTTCGCCAGCGCGTGAAGCAGGACGGGCCGATGACGCTGCGTCAGGCCGCGGCCGTCATCGAGCAGGCCACGCTGGGCGTCGGGCATGCCCACAAGCAGGGCGTCATTCACCGCGATCTCAAGCCGCACAACGTGATGCTCAGCCTCATCGACGGCAACGAGTACGTGAAGGTGCTCGACTTCGGCCTCGTGAAGGCGATGGAGCAGGAGGAAGAGGAGCAGCTCACCTCGACCGGCCAGGTGCTCGGCACGCCGCAGTACATGCCGCCCGAGCAGGCCGGCGGCGAGAAGGTCGACCACCGCTCCGATCTCTACTCCCTCACCGGCGTCTTCTATTACTGCCTCACCGGCCACTCGCCCTTCGGCGCGAACACGGTGCGCAAGGCGCTGCAGGCCTCGCTGACCCAGAAGCCGCCCACCATCGCCACGTACCGCAAGGGCGCGCCGGTGCCCGACGCGATCGATCGTTTCTGTCAGAAGGGGCTCGAGGCCGAGAGCGACGCCCGCTACCAGTCCGCCGAGGAGTTCATCGAGTCGCTGCACGCGGCCCTCTCGGGAACTCCAGACTCGGTGCTCGACGCGGTGCCACAGCACGTCGCCGAGTCAGGCAAGGAGTCGGGCTCGGGCTCGTCGAGCGCGTCGCGCCGTGGCAGCTCTCGCACCGGCTCGCGCGCCGCCGTGAGGGCCGTCTCGTCGGTCAACAACAAGTCGAAGTCGGGGGCCTCGAAGGTCGAAGCGCCGCCGCCCGCCGAACCGCAGAAGCGCGGCCTGCCCATGGCGGCGCTCGGGCTCATCGCCGTCGTGCTCGTCGCGGTGATCATCGGCGCGCTCGTCGTGAAGAGCCAACGCACCCCCGAGCCCGTCGTCGAGCGGCCCACCGTCACGCCCCCCACCCCCGTGCTGCCGCCCGTGCCACCGCCGACGGAGCCAGCGATGCTGCGGGTCGCGCTCAAGACGCTCCCGCCCGGCGCCGAGGTGCTCGAAGACGGCGTCACCCTCGGCACCACGCCGCTCTCGCTCGAGTGGAGCCGCGCCACCAAGCGCACGCTCGTCTTCAAGCTCGCGGGCCATCGCGATCTCGAGAAGGCCTTGAAGCCCGAGTCCGACCAGGAGTTCGAGTTCGCCCTCGAAGGGGTGAAGAAGCCCTCGAACCCCGTCAAACCTCCGGCCCAAGTCAAGAACCCACAAAAGCCGCCGACGGACGACATCAGCGCCTTTGAGTGAGGTCGGGGGCGACACCAGCACAATCAAGCTACTGATTTTTCTGTGAATTTGAGTTGGAACGCGTGGGGTGGTTTGCGCGTTGGTCTCGTCGGGTATGGTGCCCGCAGCCGTCGAGACCCCTCCATGACTACCGCGTTGGCGACACAGGTTGCGTTCAAAGAGAAGGCGCCCGAAGGGCACTTCGGCGCTGATCTGCCCGACGCGAGCGCGGCGATTCTGCAGGCGCGAATCAAGGATCTGCAGCTTCACCTCAAGGGCACGCGGCTCGAGCGCTTCATCGGGCAGCTGTACGAAGAGCTCGAGGCGAAGGGCATCTCGCTCAGACCGCAGTGCTACCTCTCGGATCAGTGGGGCTGTCCGTCGGGCGTGCCCGTCATCGGCATTCCCTTCTACCTGGCCGACCCGCAGCTGACGCAGATCGAAGATCGCCTCGGCAGCGGCGCTGAAGATGAACGCGAGATCATGATGTACCTGCGCCACGAGGCAGGGCACGCGTTCAACTACGCCTACAAGCTCTACGAGACCGAAGAGTGGCGGAAGCTGTTCGGCGACTTTGGCAAGCCGTACCTCGAGACCTACAAGCCGCGCCCCTTCTCGCGGAAGTACGTCATTCACATCTCTGGCTGGTACGCGCAGAAGCACCCCGACGAGGACTTCGCCGAGACGTTCGCGGTGTGGCTCACGCCCGACTCGCGCTGGGCCGAGCGGTACAAGGGCTGGGGCGCGATCAAGAAGCTGCAGTACATGGAGGGCGTCATCACGAAGCTCGGCCGTACGCCGGCGCCGGTGACGCTCGACGAGCGCGACCTCGACGTCGGTGAGATGGAAGAGACCGTGCTCGATCACTACCGCCAGCGTCAGCTCGCCGAGAAGATCGACCTGCAGATCGGTGAGCAGCTCGATCAGGATCTGATGAACCTGTTCGAAGCCGCGGGCGCCGCCGACGTTCGCGCTGACACGCTCATTCGCGCCGAGCGCCAGGGCCTCATCTCGGCGGTCACGCAGTACTCGGGCGTGAGCCGCGCGGCGATCGTCTCGGTGCTCGAGCACTTGAGCGAGCGAACCAACAAGCTCAACCTCACCGTGAAGCGCGACATGGCTCACGTGTACACGACGCGCCTCACGTCGCTCGTGACGGCGCTCGCGATGAACTACCTCTACACCGATCGTTTCTTCGAGACCGATTGAGCGTGCGGAGTAGACTCGGCCGCGAATGGCCAATGTCCCTCCGATGAAAGTGGCCGTGCTGCACTACCAGCCGGCCACCGACCCGATGGATCCGGTCGTCACCCACATCTGCGATGCGCTGTCCGAGCTGGGGCACACGCCGGTCACGATCGCGGTGCACGATCGCGTCTTCCCCGTGCTGCAGGCGATCGAAGAAGCGAAGGCCGATCTCGTCTTCAACGTCTGCGAGACCTTCGCCGACGACTACCGCATGGAGGTGAACGTCGCCGCGCTGATGGAGATGGCGCGCGTACGCTTCACCGGCTCGGGCACCGCCGGCTTGTTGCTCGCGCAGGACAAGATCCTCACCAAGCAGCTGCTCGAGTACCACGAGGTGCCGACGCCGAACTTCCTCACGTTCGACGGCGACACCTTCGAGGCGTTCGGGCGCATGGCGTTCCCGCTGATCGTGAAGCCCGCGCGCTCCGACGCGTCGCTGGGCATCGGCACCCACTCGGTCGTGAAGGACTGGGACGAGCTCACGCGCCGGGTGCGCGACATTCGCAAGACGCTCAATGACGAGTCGCTCGCCGAGGAGTTCATCGACGGCCGCGAGGTCTACGTCGGCGTGATCGGCACGCCCACGAAGCCCGAGATTCTGCCCATCGTCGAGCTCGACTGGGGCAAGTGGGAAGCAGGCAAGCCGAAGGTGAGCGATCGCGAGGTGAAGTTCGGCGCCTTCAACGAAGACAGCCCGTTCCTCGAGATCGCCAAAGACATCAGCCCCGAGCTCAAGGCCCGCATCGAGCGCAGCGCCCTGCTCGCCTTCCGCGCCCTCAAGATTCGCGACTACGCCCGCGTCGACTTCCGCATCTCTGACAAGGGAGAGGCGTACGTGCTCGAGGTGAACCCGAACCCGTACCTCGAGAAAGAGAGCGAGCTCGCGATGGCCGCTGAGGAGCGCGGCATGTCGTACACCCAGCTCATCGGGCGCATCGTGGAGTCGGCCGCCAGCCGCCACGGCATCAAGGCAAAGCCCGAGAAGACCACGACTGGTGAGACGCCGCAGGCCCAGGCCTGACCGAGGCGCAGTGGCCACACCCCTGTAGCGCACCGTAGCGTTCCGGCGATTCTCTTGATCCCGCCCGCAGGCGCGCTCAGGATTCGTTCTGTTCCGTCGCTCCTCAGGAGAACCCATGCTGAATCGCCGTCTGCTGCGCGTCATCGCCCTCGCTGTCGCCACCGCCGTCTTCTCGACTGGCTGCATGCTGTCTCGTGCAGTCGATCGCGCCTTCCTCGGGCTCACGGTGCGGCGGCCCAGCTTCGAGGCGCGAAAGACGACCGGCGTGTTCCTGCTGCCGATCACCTTCGCGATCGACGTCGCCACCTTCCCGATTCAGGCGCTGCTCGTCGTGATCCTCGGCGACAACTTCCCCTTCAAGGAACAGGAGCAGCTCAACCAGATGTACGCCCTGAATCAGCACCCGCAGATGCAGAAGCTCTCGCCCGAGCGTCGCGCGATCGCCATGCGTGAGTTCGAGAGCCTGCTCCGCTCGGGCCAGCTGAGCCGCAACACCACCCTCGCCCTCACCGACGATGGCCACTGGGTTCTGGTGCCGGTGAACGATGAGGCGCGCGATCAGATGCTCGCCCGTGCGCAGCAGCCAGAGACGGCGCCCGAAGCCGTCTGCGAGCGCTGAACCGCCTCCGAGCGTCGTTGAACTGACGCCCTCCCCGGCCCTGCCGCGGAGGGCGTTCTCGTCTCCGCCCACGCCGCGGGGTCTCGGTCACTCGAGCGCCTTCGAGACGGCATTGACGATCTCGAGCTCGGTGGGGAAGCCGGCGAGCGCTTTTTTGCTCACCACTTTGCCTTCGACGGCGACCTCGAAGATACCTCCGCTGCCTTTGATGAGCTGCGCTTCGACCTCGAGTTCATCTTTCAGTGCGGCTGCCGCCCGGGCAGCCCGTGGCGCGTAGCCTCAGGCCGTGCAGTACGTGATCGTGACCGTCTTCATGAGAGCAGGTCGTAGCCAAGCCGCCCAACCAGCGCCAGCACCACCCCGAGCACCACCCGACGCACGAGCCGATCGCCACCCTTCACCGCGAGCTGCGCGCCCACCGTTCCACCGACGAACTGACCGACGGCCATCGGCACCGAGACCTTCCACACGACGAGGCCCTTGAAGACGAAGAGCAGCATCGCGGCGAGGTTCGAGGCGAAGTTCACGACCTTGGCGTTGGCGCTCGCCTGCTGCAGCGTGAGGTGAAGCAGCGTGACGAACGCGATGATCAGGAACGTGCCGGTGCCCGGACCGAAGAAGCCGTCGTACGCTCCGATGCAGAGGGCGATCACCGAGGCCTTGCTCAAGGCGCGCGTGGGAGGCGGCTGATCCTTCTGCGCTCCTGGCCGAACGAACGCGACCACGACGCCGGCGCCGACGAGCAGCACGAGCACCAGCGGCTTGAGCACTTTCGGATCGATGAGGAGCAACAGCGCGGCGCCACCGAGCGAACCGAGAAACCCAAGTGGAAAGAGCCAGCGCGCCCGGGAACGATCGATGAGGCCTGCGCGAAGGAAGCGCCAGAACGCCGCGCCCGAGCCGAAGACAGCCGAGCCCTTGTTGGTGCCGAAGACGAGGTGCGGCGGCAGGCCCGCGGTGAGCAGCGCGGGCACCGTCAGCAGCCCACCACCACCCGCGATGGCGTCGATCAGGCCGGCCGCGAAAGCGACGCCGGTGAGCGCGAGAATGGTGGTGAGCGGCAGCTCCACGGGGAGCCGACTGATACCGCGTCAGTGCTTCGCGCGCTTCTCGAACCGCTCGGCCTTCTCGGTGAGAACGTCGCGTTGTCTGGGCGTGAGCAGCGCGTGTACCTCGAGGGCCTTGTCGGTCAACGTGTGGGCGAATGAACGAACCGACTCGAGCTGGGTGTCGACGAGCTGGTGCACCTTTGCTGCGTCGGGCGTCGCCGACTTCCACTCGGTCATGAGCGCAGCGCGCGTCGACTTCGCCTGCTCGGCGAGGGGCTTTGCGTTGGCGATCGCCACCTTCGTGAGCGCCTGCACCCGTTCGCGCTGCGCCTGCGTGGCGTCGAGTTCGTCGAGGGCGTCATCCATGCGCCACTGCACCATCTTCTCGAACCGCTCAGGGCGATTGCCACAGCCCGTCGAGCCCATCGCGGCCACCGAGAGCACCATCAGCATCCACTTCGACATGTTGAGACTCCTTGCCCGCACGAAGCGGGCGTGTGTCGCGGTTCATTCCGCGCGACACACCAAACCCAGCGCGCGTGTGCGGCGAGTCTTGGTGCGGTGAAGAAGTGTGAAACGCGGAGGCTCCTTGCGGGGAGTTCCTGTTCGAT
>JBEOKA010000419.1:0-17056 GCA_040275325.1 Myxococcaceae bacterium
GCGAGCGTCGACGACGTTCGTGCAGTCGCCTTCCGCTGATCTGCCCACAGTCACACAGGGTCTCGGGGGCCCCTCCAAGGGCCCGCATTTCATTCATGAAATTGCAGCTGCAAGGTTGAAAGACGGCCGTCGGCGTAACGGAGTGATCTCTCTCATGTCGTTGTGGGCATCGGGCTTGCTCCACGCCGCGGCATGCTCGACCAGTTCCAGGTTCGCGACTTGCCGCTGTTCGATGTGGTGCTCGCCCTCGAGACGACGCCGCTCAAAGACGTGGTCGCCGCGCTCGAGCCCTCTGACTGCCGCGCGGTGCTCGTGCTGGACCCGCTCGGTGGGCTGCGTGGGCTGGTCATGCGCGACACCGTGCTGAAGCACGGCCAGCGCCTGTCCGATATGCGCATCGGAATGCTCCCGACTCTGGGCGTCGTCGAGCTCAAGCCCGAGGCGGTGTTGCAGGACGCGGCGCGGGTGGTGTCGACGGCTGGAGTGGGCGCGCTCGTCTGCCGCCGCGCCGAGCACGAAGACCTGAAGGTGATGCTGCGCGACGAGATGCTGAACATGACCGACTGGGCACCGCTGGTGGACTCGCGAACCCAGCGCCTCGCTTCCGAGGCCGCGGCTGCGATGGCTCCGCGTCGCACGCCGCCCGTCGTCATCGCTCTCTGATTTCGATTTCGCTCCGGTGTGCGCAGCTCGATGAGGAGTTCCCGATGCGCACCGGGGCAGCAGTGAGACGCTTCGGTGCGCGCAGCACGACGAGGAGTTCCCGATGCGCACCGGGGCAGCAGAGACGCTCCGGTGCGCGCAGCTCGATGAGGAGTTCCCGAGGCGCACCGGAGCAGCAGTGCTGCTGTGCGCGCCCGCTCAGTCGTCGACGACGATTCTGATCGGAGCGCTCGCTTCACGCCCACCTGCGAGCACCGCGCGAATCACGTGCGTTCCCGGCGTGAGTGACCACCGCGCTTCGTGCGGGTACCCCACGCGCGCGATCGGCGTTCCATCGACCACCCAGACCACCTCTTCCGTCGCGGGCTGCACAGCGGCGGCGAGCTTCACCGTCGACAGCTCTGGTGGCGTGTCGGGGTCGAAGAGGAACCGGCTCGCGGTCGCGGGCTCCCGAATACGAACGGTGCGAACCGTCGGATCACTCGACGGGCACAACGGCGAATCGGCAGTCGGCGCGATCGACAGGCGCTGCTTGCGAGCCCACGGCGCGTAGACCTCGGGCAGCGCGAGCATCGTCTTCGTCACCACCACGGCTCGAGGACACGTCGGCCCCGCGAGCAACCCCGTCCGCGTGTCGATGCGCACGTTCGCGTGAAAGGGACACGACTCGCTCGGCTCGGTGCCACGCACGAAGTGCTCGGTCTTCACGTGTGGGCACGTCGGGCTCGGCAGCCTTCCCGAGAGTGGGCACACGTCGACGGCGACCGACTGCGACGGGAGCGGGAACGTCAACGCAGGCGCCTGCCACGGCCGCACGTCATCACTGAGGCGATCGAAGACGTCGTGGGCGGCGGGGGCGGCAGCGAGCGCTCCCGAGACGCCGTTCATTCGGCGCCAGTCATGGTTGCCGACCCACGTCACCACGAGCAGCCGGTCAGAGAACGCGGCCGCCCACGCGTCGCGATAGCCCTGGCTCGTGCCGGTCTTCACCGCGACGGCCATGTCGAAGTCGAGCGGTCCACCTGCGGGGAAGGCGGGTCGACGCGCCTCGGAGTCCGCGAGAATGTGCGCCGTCAGCATCGCCGCGTCTTCGTTGATCAGCCGAACCCCAGGCGTCGCAGGCTCGTTCGAGAAGCGCTTGAGCGGCACCGTCACGCCCTTGTTCGCGAGCGCCGTGTACAGCTGCGCGAGCTCGAGCGGCGTCACGTGCAGCGAGCCCATCGCCAGCGTCAGCCCGTACGCGTCGGGGTCGTAGTTCACCTGCTTCACGCCTCCCGTCTCGAGGCGCTGCACGACGCGGTCGACGCCGATCTCCGAGAGCACGCGCAGCGCAGGAATGTTGCGCGAGTTGCCCAGCGCCTGCCGCAGCAGCATCGGCCCGAGGAACGTGTGCGTCATGTTCTCGGGCACGTAGAGCCCGCCGTTCGCCGTCGCGAACTCCACGGGCGTATCGGGCAGCTCGCTCGCCGCCGTGTGGCCACCGCGCTCGAGCGCCATCGCGTAGATGAACGGCTTGAGCGCCGAGCCCGGAGAGCGCCGCGTCGTGAGGTAGTCGATGCCCCCACGATTCACGTCGTCGAAGTAGTTCGAGCTGCCGACGTACGCGCGGACTTCTCCGCCGGGCAGCTCCACCACCACGCCCGCCGTGTTGCCGGCGCCCGACGTTCGCAGCGAGTCGAGGTTCTTCGTCAGCGCCTGGTACGTCTCACGCTGCAGATCGAGATCGAGCGTCGTGTGATGAATGACCGAGCCGTCGTTCGGAAGGCGGCGGCTCCACGCGAGCACGGCGTGCATCGACTCGACCGGCCGAAGCGGGTGCCGTGACAGCGCGAGATCAGACGTCAGCGCCACGTGCAGGTCTTCGTCGCCGATGACGCCACGCTCGTGAAGCTGATTGAGAATTCGCCGCGCCCTCGCCATCGCGCGCGCGTGGCCGTCCTTCGTCCACGGCGACATGCGGCTCGGTTGCTGCGGCAGCGCCGCGAGGTACGCCGCCTGCAGCCACGACAGGTCTTCGATGGGTTTGTCGAAGTACAGGTTCGCCGCACGCACGATGCCGTGGGTGCGGTTCCCGTACGGCGCGATGGTGAGGTACTGGCGCAGCACCGAATCGTGCCCGTGCCTGCGAATGAGCAGCAGCCCTTCGGCGGCCTCGTGCGCCTTGGCGATGATGGTGCGCGACCGCGGGTGTTGCAGGCGCGCGACCTGCATCGGAATCGTGCTCGCGCCCGAGATGACGCGCGCGTTGCTGACGTTCTGCCAGGCCGCGCGCGCCACCGAGCGCCACGCGATGCCGTCATGTTCGAAGAACGTTCGGTCTTCGGTCTCGAGCGTGGTGACGACGACCTTCTCGGGCAGCGCCGCCGGCAAGGGCCAGAACCCATACGCCTCGTGTGTGCCCGGAAGCTCTCCGAGGAAGCGCCCGCGGCGGTCGAGCAGCACGTGCGATGGCTTGCGCGGCGAGAGCGCGTCGTCGAGTGAGCGCCAGAACAACGCGCTCCCCGCGACGCACGACACCACGAGGCCCAGCAGCACCTGACGGCGGTGCGCCGAGAGCCACGTCGTGAGCGTCGTTCGCCAGCGCGCCATCACACGGTCCTCACTGCTGCCGGGTGCCGGTCACCACGACGCGCTGGCCCACGCCGCGCCCACGAATCTCTTCGCGGTACATGAGCTCGGCCGTCGGAGGTGGGTGCACGAAGCTGCCCTCGCTCGACGCCCGCACGCGGAAGTGGAAGGTGTGCGTGCCGCGCGGCAGCTCGGTGAAGACGTAGCGGACCTCTCCATCGAGGCGCTGCACGTACGTCGGCGTCATGGAGTCGGCCTGCGAGGGCTTCGCGTCACTGCTCGACGTCTCGAGGTTGGGGTTCAGCGGCTCGAGGCCGGCGGCGAACGGAACGATCAGCGCGAGGTGCTGGCGGGCTTCGTCGGTCGTGAGCTGCGCGTGCACCTCGATGACCTCGCCCAGCGGCACCTTCAGCGTCTGGCCCGCCTTGTCGTCGATGTTCATCGGCGCGCTGCCGTCGGCCGGGTAGCGCGTGAGGCTGCGGCTGACGATGAGGCCCTGCTTCTTCGCCTCGGCCTGGTCGCCCGGCTGCAGCGGCAGGTACTTCACCTGCACGCGCGCTCCGACCGGCCCGCCCGCGACGGTGATGGTGGGCACCTGCTCGGAGTCGGTGATGCGCCGGCCCGCCTTCTTCGCGTCGTCGAGCACCACGTCGGGCATGCCGCTGACGGTGATGGTCGACTTGCCTTTTCCTAGCTGCGCTTTCTCCAGGTACAGCGCGAAGGCCGAGATGGCGCGGCGGTTGTCGTAGGTCGAGCCGAAGCCCGAGTTCGCGGTCGCCTTCGCGAGCAGCGCGTCACGAATGAGCGCGTGTTTGTCGCTCGTCGGGTCGACACGCAGCAGCGCCTCCCAGACCGCGGCGACGGCGCTGGCCGAGCTGCCGAGGTACAGCCCCGACCAGCTCGCACGATCGCGCCGCAGGCGGTCGAACACCTGGTTGCCCTTCACCAGCTTGAACACCAGCTCGTCCCAGAGCTCGCCCTTGAGCGTGCCCAGGTTCGACTGGAACACGTTCGGGCGCTCGGCCATCGCCGAGGTGAGGTCGGCCAGCGCCGTCGAGTCCATCGCTGCGCGGCCGTAGAAGAGCTCGACCGCGTAGTTGTCATCGAGTGATCCGGTGCTCGACAGGGCCCGAAGCGCCGCAGCCTGCTGGTTGTAGCGGTAGTCGGCCCACAGCCCGTTGAAGTCCTTCCGCAGCACGCGCTTCAGGCCGTCGATGGCGCGGGTGCGCACCTTCTCGTCGACGCTGATGCCGGCCTTCTTCGCCATCGTCATGAACTCGACGGCGGCGGCGGTGAGCTGCACGTTGCCCGAGGTGCCGGGCCAGTAGCCCACGAAGCCGCTCGAGTCCTGGTACTGCGTCACCTCGTCGAGCAGTTGCTTCGTGTTCTGCTGCACTCTCGGCGTGAAGCGCGTGTCGAGCTCGAGCTTCTTGAGCAACGAGCCGAGCACGAGGTCTGGGTACACCTGGCTCATGCGCTGCTCGAGACACCCGTGGGGATACGCGGAGAGGTACTCGAGGCTCGACGCGAGCTCGAGCACACCGGGCTGGTTGGTGAACACGTACGACTGCGTCGCGGTGCCGGGGCGGGCAGGCTCGGGGAACGGCTTGAGCGAGGCGGCTCCGTTCTGGAGAGTGAGGGTCGACGCCGCGCGCTCGATGGCGCGATCGGGGAGCAGCGGCAGCTTCACCTCGAACGCATCGCCGGCCTTGTCCGAGAGGCGAGTGACATCGACCCGCACCGTCAGCGTCGAGTCCTTTCCGGTCGGCACGTTCTTCACCGTCACCGGCGTGAGCACCGACTGCGCCTTGGTCGACTTCAGCTCGATGCGCTCACTCGACTTCGCCTTGCCGTCGATGGCGCCGGTGATGGAGATGTCGACGCTCGCCGGCCCATCTGGGCCCTCGACGACGCGGGCCACGGCGCCGGGCCAGAACGAGTCTCCAACGCGAACGAGGCGTGGAAGCTGCGGCTGCACGAGCACGGGGAGCCGAACGCGCAGGGTCGACTGCTTGAGCCCGAAGCGGGTCGCTCCCGAGACGGCCACGGCGCGCACGCGGAAGTTGGTGAGATCGTCAGAGAGCTGAATCGGCACCACCAGCTTGCCGCTCGGCGGCACCACCAGCGTCGCCGCGTAGAAGGGCACGGTCTTGAACTCCTTGCGCACGAGCCGCTTGCCACCCTGGCTCTCGTCGTCACCACCGTCACCGCCCGGGTCTTCTTCGAGCTCGGTGACGCGGCCGACGACCAGGTTGCGCGAGTCACGAATGGTGATGGTGCGCGAGTTGCGGCGAATCATCGCCGAGAGCGGGTCGAGCGTGGCCTCCTTCGCGAGCGAGAGCACCGCCTCGTCGACGAGCCACAGCGTGACTTCGCCACCGATGGGCTTCTTCTGATCGTCGGCCAGCGTGATGGTGAAGTCCTGCTTCGTGCCCGGCCGTGCGACCTCGGGGTGCTGCACGTTCACGATGATCTGATTCTTCGACGGCTCCACTTCGAGCTCGATGCTGCTCGCGGCGGTTGCCGGCTTGTAACGGGAGTCGTCCGTCTTCCCTTCACCGATGCGGCCACGCATCAGCACCACGTGCACGGGAAGGTTCGGCACATGACGGTCGGTGATGGGCACGTCGATGACGACGCGCGAGCCCGACACGTCTTTCCAGAAGTAGCGGTTGCCCGTCGGGTCTTCGACGATCGCGAGCGCGCGGGCCGTGGCGTACGGGCTCTGCACGAGCAGGTGCGCGAGCTCTCCGGGCACGTACGACTTCTTGTCGGTCTTCACCTCGAAGACGCCGTCGCGAGATTTCTGCCACGACTGCGGCGTGCTGCCGCCGATGTAGAGGTCGGCCGAGAGCGTCTGCACACGGCCCAGCTTGTCGCGCGCGAACAGCTCGACCACGTAGACACCGGAGTCCGTGATGGGGAACACCTGCGAGATGGGCGCGTCGAGCGTCTTGAGCGTCTTCTCGGCGACCTGCAGATCCTCCTGCTCGGTCTGATACTTTGCCTGGCCCGTCGCGAAGCTCGTCTCACGCAGCGTCGAGTGCCACACGCGGCGCAGCAGGCGAACGCGCACCTCCTGATCCTTGAACGGCTTGTCGTCGATGCCGACGGTCACCAGCTCGGCCTTCAGCTCGGTGGCCTTCTCGAGGTAGCGGGGTACTTTCAGTCCGAGCACGAACGGCGGCAGCGCCTTCACCTCGGTCGCGCTCGTCACGGGCTGCTCATCGGGGCCGACCACCGTCGCTTCGAAGCGGTACACGCGCCCCGACCCATCGAGATCGAGCTGCGGGTTCATGGTGATGTCGGCGGCGCCGTTGTCGTCGAGCTCTCCCTGCTGCGAGGTGACGCCGGGCGAACGCTGCGACTGCGGCCGCGCGAACTGGGCCGACGACGCGAAGAGGAACCCATCGAGTCCCTTCGGAGACCAGCTGTACGGCCGCTGCGTGACGTTCCAGGTGATGGGCTGGTTCGCGACGTTGCCGCCCGCGTAGTAGCGCGCGACCGCCTTCACCTTGAACGCGCCGTCGTTGCGAACGCGCGGTGCGCCGGTCAGTTGCACCTCGAACGTCGGCACGCGGTACGCCTCAATCTTGAAGCTGCGCGTCGCGACGATGGTCTCCTGCTGTCGAATCGGCGCGGAGACGAGCTCGGCCGAGAACTCGCCCGTGGGCACGCCGTCTTCTTTGAACGTGCCGGCCATGGTGCTGAGCGCCGTCGTGGTCGAGGTGACCGGGTAGACCGTGCCGTCGGGCCCGCGAACGCGAATGAGGTAGCTGCCCAGGTTCTCGAGCCGCAGCGCGCCTTCGCTCTTGCGGCGCACGAAGGCCTTCAGGAACACCGGCTCCCCCGGCTTGTAGATGGCGCGCTCGCTGAAGATGAAGCCCAGGGTCGCCTCGTTCGGCGAACGTGGAATCGACTGCCCCAGCAGCCAGTTCAGCCAGCCGCCGTAACTCGACCAGTGGTTGTTCGCGAACGTCGGCAGCGTCTCACGCGGGTCGAGCACGAGCACGTCGTCGCCCGAGCGCACCGAGACGCGCGTGATGGAGCCCCAGTGGCTCAGCGGCATCAGCACCACGCGGCCGTCGGCGTCTGACGTCTTCTCGATCGAGACCGGTTTGCCGGTCACCGCATCAGTGCCTTCGAGCCGCACCGTTGCGCCGCGCACCGCTTCACCCGAGTCCAGCGTGCGCACGTACAGAATCGCCTGCGCGTTTTCTTCGATGCTCGTGAGCGTGAGGTTGGTGAGCTGCACACGCACGTACGCGCGCTCGGGCCGGCCCGTGAGGCGGCGCAGGCCGATGAGGTACGTGCCGGGGCGATCGTCGACGAGCTGTTTCAGGTCGAGCCCGAAGATCGTGGTGTTCGCCTTGTCCGCGAGCGGCAGGTCGACGAGGCGTGACACGAGCGGGCTGCCGAGCAGGCGCAGGTGCTGCTGCAACGACTGCGCGTCGAGCGCGCCTGGAATGGTGGGAGTCGCTGGCTCTTCACCGGGAAACGGCGGAGCGCTCTGCTCGTCGATGACGATGGGCGACGAGGGGAACGGCCAGAGCCCCGAGTGCAGCGGGTCGACGCGATAGACCCGTACGTCGGCCTTGGCTTCGCCATAGCCCTGCAGCGGCACCATGCGTGGGCCGCGCGCTTCGATGAGCGCCGTCGACTGGGTGAAGCGCAGGAACGACGTCTTCCACCCGAGGTGGAAGTACACGTCGGCGCTCTTCACGTCGCGCAGCACACGGCCGGCGTCGTCGCGAATGGGCGCGCTGCCCAGCGTCAACTTGTACAGCGTGTCGGGCACGAACTTGCCGCCGAGCTGCACGCGCTCTCCGTACGGCGTGAAGCGCAGGTCGGGCACGGCGGGCTCGAGGTGCACGAGCTTGCGAAGGCTGGTGAGCGTGAGGCCCGCGACGGGAGCTGAGAACACGAGCTGCGGAAGATCGCCGCGGTTGCCGCAGCCGAGCGCGAGATCCTTCGGAGTCGACGCGCCACCAACGAGCGGGAACTCGGCGTTGCCACAGCGAACGCTCTGCAGCGTGAACGGCGTGCGAGTCGACAACCGGCCAGACCACAACGTCGTGCCTTCGGTGCCGAGCGCGAGGCTGACCGAGACGACCAGCTGCTTTCCTTCGGGCACGTCGTCTTCCAGCGTGAGCGCCCACGAGGCCGGGTCTCGCTGAGACGCACGTGGCAGCGGCGCCAGCGTGAAGTTCTGCACTTTCTTGCGCGGGCTGTCGGCGAGGCCGGGCAGATCGCGAATCTCGAGCGACAACATCTTCTTCAGCGACGCGATCGGCAGCGCCTGGGGGAAGGTGAGGGTGACGACGCGGAACGGGCGCAGGCCTTCGCTGCCGGCAGCAGGTGCCATCGCAGACGGCGCCGACATCATCGTCGTGAGCACGCGCTTGGTACCGCGTGCGTCGATGGCGAAGCGGGCGAGGGCAGGCCACGGCTCGGCAGGGCGGAACTGCAGCGTGCGTTTGTCGACCCAGCTGAAGGCGCCAGGCCACGCGGGCGCGATGGAGAGGAACTTCGGGCCGTCATCGGCGGGCCCCTTCGCAGCGACCTGATCTCCATCGAAGTAGACGGTGACGGGGTCGTACCCGCGCAGGAACGACTCGGGCAGCACGCGCGTGCCGCTCCCCGCTGGGCGCTGGCCGTCGTCGGCGGCGGCGTACTGCGCGCTCGCGACGGTCGAGAGGAGTGCTGCGGCGATGGCGAAGCTTCGGAACAGGGGCGTCATGGTGGTGAACCGGGGCGAAGGAGAAGCGGGCGTCATGGCGTCATCCCCACGCGGCCGAAGAAGTCCTGCAGGTATTCGGGAGGAATGTCGTTCGAGTCACCCGAGAGGCCGAGCAGCACGGGCTTCACCGCGATCGGTGCAGCGCCAGACCGATTCGGGTTGCGCACCGTCAGCAGGAAACGGCCCTTGTCGAGCTGCACGTACTGGTGACAGCCCTCTCCGATGGCCTGGTAGCCGTCGTTGTAGATGGCGCACTCGAGGTTCTCGCTCTTCGCCTGCACGCCGAGGCCGACGCGACCCTTGTTCTTCGTGTCGAAGGTGAAGAGACGAACTTCTCCCGGCGCGAGCCATGTCTCGGCGCTCACACCTTCGGTCAACGTCACTACCGGCTCGGCGAGCCAGCGCAGGCTGCCGGGGATCGCCCGGCTCGCGAACGGGCGCACGAGCAGGCGATAGGTGCCGGGGTTCAGCACGCGCACCAGCTCGCAGCCGGTGTCGATGCCGTCAACCGCCAGCAGGTCGTTGCCCTTGAAGAGCCCACACACGCCGCTCTCGGCCGCGACCCGAACGACCGCGCTCTGTGACAGCACCAGCGTGCGATCGATTCTTCCCTGCTGCAGCGGCACCGCGACCGCGGGCTGGAGCGCGGGACCCGCGACGACCGGGAGCTCGATACCAAGGCGAGCCCAGCGCTCACGACCCTGCGTATGCACGAGCGCACGCAGCGCCGTCACGTCGTGCTCGATGATGAGCTCGGCCGCCGTCTTCGCGGGCAGCTTCGCGCGGCAGTCGGCGATTCGTTCTCCACTGCCGAGCACCAGCGTGCAGCGCAGCGCACCTTCGACGAGCACGGAGCGGTCCTGGTCGGCCGAGGGCACAGTCAATCGAACGGTCCCTGGAGCGCGCGGTGTGTCTTCGTAGAGCCCCGTGAAGGCGACCACTGCAGGCGCGGTCTCGAGCAGCACCGTCGTCAGATCAGCCTGGCCCTCAGCGCTGCCGATGAGCACCAGCTTGCCTCCCTGGCCCACCACGACGCAGCGGCGCAGCTCGTTCGTCGGCGCGCACAGCTCGAGCGCGTTTCCTGCGTCATCGACGAGCACACCCCACGTGTCTTTCGCCAACGTCGCTTCGACGCGGGCGCGGCTGCTCGACGGCAGCGAGAACGCGCCGATGGAGGAATACGAGACGCGCTTGCGGCCAGGTGAGAGGGCCTCGACCTTCGAGGGAAGCGCGACGTCGCGACGCACGACGGTGGCGGTCACGATGGAGTCCGTCGCGGCCCACACGCGCGCCAGCGCCTCGGTGCCGACCTTGCTGACGGCGAAGCACGACGACTCACGACGCTCGCGAACCGTGCCGGCGCCATCGAACGCGCACGCGGGCGGCGCCGCTTCACCCCAGCCCGTGACGGCAGAGAGCATGAACAGGGACGGCTGGCTCGCGGTGACGGTCTGCAGGTGGGTGCTGCGAGAGAGCTCGAACGACGCGGGCGCCATCGACGCGGCGAAGCGCGACTCGTCGAGCGGTACCGGCGTGGCCGCGTTGCCGATGCCGGCGAACACGACGGGGCCGGCCTCGAGCGAGACCTCGGGGCCGCACTTCTCGAAGGCGCCGGTCGCCTTGCCGCGCAGACAGAACGCCTGCGGTGACGTCTTGTACCGGCCGGGCTTCGCGACGCTGGTCGACAGCGCCTGGCTCGCCGAGATCTCGGTGCCCGACATCGTCAGCGTGCGCGTCTTGAACGTGGTCGCGACGGGCGAGGTGCCATCGGTCGTCCACAGCCGCAACCTCCACGCCTCCTGCTTCGGTAACACGAGCATCGAGCAATCACTCACCCGTGAGCGGCGCGCGGCCACCCCCTCGGGCCCGACGACCGCGCACGAGAACGGCGTCTTGCCACCGGCCTTCACGACGAGCTCCTGCACGGCATCACCTGGCGGCACGGTGAACTGCATCACCGATGAGCCCAGCGTCAGCTTCTGGCCGTCGGCGAACGCCCCTTTGTCTTCGAGCGGCGGCAGCGCGAGTGACAGCTTCGTCTCGCCAGCCAGCTGCGTCTCGCTCTCGAGCACGAGCGTGTATCGGCCCTTGAGCACGGGCTCGGCGAGGGCACAGTTCCAGTCGGCGCCGTTCTCGCTGCCCTCCATCAACAGCTTGCGCTTCTCGTCGAAGAGCCGGCACCGAACGTCGGCGTCGCCTTCGGTGCGCAGGCGCAGCGTTCCATCACGCGGCACCACGAGCGGAATCGTCGTCGGTACGGGCAGCGTGCGGCTCATGCCCGGCATCAACACGGCCGAACCGAAGTGCAGCCTGTAGGTGATGCCGACGTCGCCCTTGCTGTGCTCGGTGACGACTTTGTAGTTGCCGGGAGCCAGGGTGAGCTTCGCGCCGCTCGGTGGCGGAGGTGCAGCGCGCATCGCCGGGCCGCTCGGGGCAGCGGCGACCACGGGCTCTCCGTCTCCATCACCTTCGCCTTCACCTTCATAGCCGCGCTCGTCCTGGTACTCCCCCTGAGGCTCCTGGTACTCGCTCTCTTCGGGTTGCGAGTCGTACGCCGACACCTGCGGCGCGATGATCTCGACGGCCTTCGGCGGTTGGTCCTTCTCGAGCTTGAAGATGCGGCCCTGCATGCCCTGCGTCAGCACGAAGTCGAGCGCGGTCTCTCCTTCGAGCGAGAAGGTGAACTCGTCTTTTCCATCGGCGCCGAGCTCGGCGTCGTACCAGGTGAACGCGACGATGCCGTGCGGCCTGTTGCCCTTGAGCACCACCGGTTCCCGTTGCCGCTCGAGCTTCGTGCGCCGCATGGACTCGACGGTGAGAGGCATCTGCGTCCACAGGTACGTGCCGGCCGTGAGGTTGCGGGCGCCCACGCACGGAGAAGGAACGACCTCGATCGGCCAGCCCTGTGGGTCGTCGATGCGGCACATGAGTGACGCGCCCTGCGCCGTGGTTCCGAGCTGAAAGCCGCCGCCTTTTCCGATGACGAGCTTCTGCTGCACCAGCTCATTGGCCTCGACGCGGAAGAACGACTCGCCCTCGCCGCCGAGCCCCGCGTACTCCTTCGCCGGCTTTCGCAGCAGGAACAGGGCGCCGCGGCCTCTGCTCTGGCCCTGCGTGGTCGCGCTCAGCAGATAGCGGCCCGTCTGCAGGTACGTCTGGATGAGACAGTTGCGGCCCCGGCCCCCACTCGAGTTCTGCGCCACCAGGGCGACGACCGGCGTGCGCAGCCGACACGAGGTCGAGAGCAGCCCGAGCGTCGTCACGTTGTAGAGCCCCGGCGTCTCCACTTCGAACATCGCCGAGTTGGTCTGGCTGCGATCGAAGTCGAACCAGGCTGGCTGCTCTGGCGCGAGCCTGGGGAGCGGCTTGAGCGCGGGCGTGTACGACGTGAGCGCGCCGGCCGGGGGCGTGGGGACTGGGCGATAGGCCGTCACCTGAACGGGCAGCTCGCCCGGGTTCGAGAGGGTGAGGGAGTCGCCGCTCGCGGGAATGTTGCAGTCGGCCGTGATGACCGGCGCCGCCGCACCCTGCGGCTGGCAGCCGAACTTCGCGCCTCCTGAGGAGCGCACGACGAACGCGGCTCCTTTCGCGAGCGGCAACGAGACGGTCTGCTGCGGGTCGATGGTGAGGTGCAGCGGCTGCGTGACGTCGACGGGCAGCTCGGTCAACGAGACCCCACGCGCGGTGATGTTGCCGGTGCGCGTGAGGGTGAGGCGGTAGCGCCCTTCGGCGAGGTCGAGCGGCGGCAGCAGACACGAGCTGCGCACGGCCGCCTTCTTCTGCTCGCGCTTCGAGTCCTCCCGCACCACGACCTTCTCGATGCCGGCGTTCCCACCGAAGAGCTGCAGCTGGTACTCGCCCTTGCCGAGCGAGAGGGCCTGATCGCACCCCGGTGCATCATCGGCCTTCGACTGGGTGAGGCGCTCCAGCGTGCCGTCGGCCTTGTGGCGGTACACCTCGCAGCGGTTCTTGCGGCCGCCCTCGGTGCGCACGCGGTAGCGGTTCGACGAGGTCACCTCGAACCAGATCACCGCGCCGCCCTCTTCGTAGTTGAACGACTTCTCGAGCATCTCGCCGTCGTTCAGCTTCGTCATCGAGCGCGCGAGCACGCGGAACGGCGCGTTGAGCCCGTCGGCGGTCTCGAGCTGGCAGCCGAGCGGGGCGGCGTCGGAGTCGACCGGCAGATCGTGCGTCGACACCATCACGCGACCGCGCATGCGCGTCGAGAAGAGGAAGTTCGAGACCGGCCCGCCGTAGTAGCCGCCGCGCCACGAGGTGAGCCAGCCGAGGTCGTTGTTCACGGCGTTCGCCCATTCGACGGTGCCCTTCGTTCCCCGCGGGCCCTTCAGCATCAGCACCCGGCGATCGGGCGTGGTGAAGGCTCGGCTCGCGCATTCGGGCACGATGGCGCCTTTGGGAATCGAGCAGCTCCAGCTGAACGTCACGGGCGAGTCGAGGCCCACGTCGGCGAGCTGCAGCGAGACCTGCGCTTCGGGCGAGCTCTCGAGGGAGACGTAGGCCGCCGTCGGGGTGCGCGGCAGCTCGAGCGTCAACACACCCGAAGCGGGCAGGGTGAACGACACCGAGCGCTCGGTGGGCCCGGGGCGGAAGCCTCGCTCGACAGTGAGGGAGTCGTCGACGGTCGAGCCCGTGACGGTGACGCTGTCGCGGCCGTAGACGACGAGCTGGTAGTCGCCTGCTTCGAGCACCTGGTCGAGCCACCACTCGTGCATCGGGTAGCCGGGGGTGTTCGTCACCGTGCTGTGCCGAAGCGAGATCGGCTCGAGCCACTCGCCGTTGCGCCACAGCCGAACGTCTCCAGCGTGCCGACCGTTGATGCGCACGTACGGAACGCCGCGCGTCGGCATGGTGAGCCAGAACGAGGCCTGCTGCGTGGGCTTGAGCGTCGCCTCGAGGGCCGCGCCGTTCGCGAGCTGCACCGAGCCCTTGTTGATCTCGGTGAACACCGTAGCCGAGAGCGCGACCGTGCCCTTGCCCTTGGCTGGAGATTCGACGCGCACCTTGTACTGGCCGGCGTCGAGCAGCAGATCGAGCTCGCAGTTGACGCGCCCCACGGTGCCCGCGCGGGCGAACGGCCCACGCACGCGGTCGATCACCTCACACGAGGTGCCGCTGGGGCCACGCGCTGACAGGTGGACGGCGGCTGGGGCATCGAGGGTGAGAATCGTCTCGGCCTGACCCGTCGCTGGAACCGTGCTCTGGCTCAGCGACGCGGCCTGGACGACCAACCACGGAAGAAGGGCTGTAGGGCTCATGCGCGCGGGGCACGCTACAGCAAGGCCCACGCCAGCCCATGGAAACCTCGAAGCGGCGTCTGACGGCCACGATCTCGAGAAAGGTGTGTGGTGTCAGACGCGCTGCTGAGGATGAATCGCCTCAGCGTGTCTGGAATTCGGCCCGACGGAAGTGCCTGAGGAGCTTGAAGGCGCCGCTCCCCAGCGCCGCGGCTCCCTGAATTCCAATCAGCAGCGAGCCCACGCCGAAGGTGCTCCAGAACAGCATCGTGTCGACGTGGCCAAGAACGCCGCCGAGAGACAAGATGATGCCGATCCTGAGGTCGGGCGGCGGCTGGGGGCTGCGGTTGACCGTCACGATGTGGCCGACGGCGATCAGGAACGAGGCAGGGAAGGAGATGGCAAAGGCGATGAGGAGGTGGTTGTTCATGATGTGGCTTTGGGGGTGAAGGGGAGCCGTCGCTGAAAGCAGCCACGGGGCCAGCCAAGGTGCCGGGATTCGGGCACGCCCGTCTCAGGGCAGCGACTTCAGCTCGTCCACCACGCGGGCGCGCTCGTCGGCCGGGTCGCTCGCGAAGCCGATGACGAAGAAGAGCGTCGTCGCAGCCGCGAGGGCGGCGGTCACGATCCACGAGACCACCAGCGCATCCTGCATCTGGCGATAGCCGCGATCGCCAGCCGGGTCGCCCGTCAGCGCGCGGTACGTCTCGAAGTGCTGCACCGCCGCGAAGACGTTGCGCACCTCACGTGAGACACCGACACCGACGAGCGTGACGATGCCGAGCGTGCGCAGCGTGCGGGCGCTGGCGGCTTGCTGATCGAGGTCGCGCAACCGTTGCTCGAACGAGAGCCTCGGCGTCGCCTCCTGCGTGAGCACCATCGCTGTCAGCACGCTCGCGAGCATGGGGGCTCGCCATTCCTATCAGGGAACGAGAGCCAGACGGCGCATGGCGCTTCGTGTAGGGAGCGGCCGTCGGTGTTGCACGACGTTCTGCGGCAGGAGTGACGATGAAGTGGGCCTCGACGCTCTCACGCGACACCACCGGAGCCGGCGCCGCCAGCCGCGCCATCGACGTGCTCGACCAGGAGCTCGGCACGATGCCCGACCTCGTGCTGCTCTTCGTCTCTTCGGGGCTCGTGAAGGAGGCGCCCGCAGTCGTGAGCCGGTTGCGGGAGCGCTACCCGAACGCGACCCTCATCGGCTGCTCTGGCGCCGGCGTCATCGGGGCCTCGCGCGAAGCAGAAGACGTGCCGGCCATCGCCGTCGTCGCGGCGTCGTTGCCCGGAGTTCAGCTCGAGGCTCGCGCGTTTCGCAGCACAGAGCGGCTCGCGTTCTCCAACGCTCCGAAGGCGGTGCTGCTCTTCGGTGACCCGTTCTCGTTCGAAGCCGAAGCGACGCTCGAGCAGCTCGACGCGTCGTTCCCCGGCGTGGTGACGATGGGCGGCATGGCGAGCGGAGGCAGTACGCCCGGCTCCCATCGCCTCTTCCTCGACGAGCGCGTGCACACCTCGGGTGCCGTCTGTGTCGCGCTGTCGGGCGAGCTGGAGGTCGAGCCTCTCGTCGCGCAGGGCTGCCGGCCGCTCGGCACGCCGATGTTTGCCACCGCCGTCGATGGCCACCTGCTGCTCGAACTCGACGGGAAGTCGCCCATCGACGTGATGCAGAAGCTGCACGCGGCCGCCTCCCCCGACGTTCAGGAGCGCATGCGGCACTCACTCGTCGTGGGCGTCGGACTCAAGACGGGCTCCATTCACGCTGACGCGGGAGAGTTGCTCATTCGCAACCTCGTGGGCCTCGAGCCGAAGCGAAAAGCCGTCGCGGTCGCCTCGGTGCTCGAGCCCCTGCAGGTCGTTCAATTCATGCTGCGTGACGCGCGCGCGGCCGAAGAAGAACTCGTCGCGAAGCTGACCCGGGTGACGAGCCCTCCTGCGGGGGCGCTGTTGTTCTCATGCACGGGGCGTGGCCGTGGGCTCTTCGGCGTCGACGATCACGACGCGGGCCTGTTCGCCTCGAAGTTCCCCAACACGCCGCTCGGTGGCTTCTTCTGCAACGGCGAGTTCGGCCCGGTGAGCGGCCGCACGTGGATGCATGGGTTCACGAGCGCGCTCGCGTTGTTCCGCCCGGTCACGCATTGAGCCCTTCAATTCCCCACGGCGCGCGGCATAGTCAGCCCGTGCTTCGTCGCGCTGCTCTCGCACTCGTTCTCGCCACCGCCGCTTCCGCCGAGCCACCGACGGCCCGTCAGCCCGCGACCGCGACCTCAGAGGCCACGCGACTCGGCGCCGAGTATTTCATTCAGAAGGCCGGCGCGACGTGGACGTACCAGCTGCAGTCGGGCTCCAAAGGGCGCGTGTCGATCAACTCCTTCGTCGAGTGGAAGGCGGGTTTCTCGTACGCCATCGGCAAGAAGTCGGTCAGCGGCACCTGGCGCGTGAAAGAGGGCAACTGGCTCGAGCGCTCCTCTGCGCGCGCCGACGGTGAAGTGGTGCTGCTGCCCGCGGTGATGACGCGGGGCACGCGTTGGCAGGCACCGGCGTCGATCGAGAAGGGCACCAAAGAGACGTCGCAGTACGAGGTGCTCGCGCTCGATGCTCAGGTCGATCTGCCCAACGGAATCATCATCGACCACTGCCTCGCCGTGCTCGAGAGCGGCCTCGACGGCAGCGCGCCCTACACGCACTATTACGCACCGAACCTCGGCAAGGTCGGTGTCCGCGGCCCCGACGACTGGCTCTTTCGCCTCGTCGAGTTCCGGCCCGGCACGCGTGGCCATTCCGAGTGACGAAACGCGTCATTCCAATTCCTCGACGGCTGCGAGGCTAGACACCC
>JBEOKA010000420.1:0-9091 GCA_040275325.1 Myxococcaceae bacterium
ATCCCGGCAGTTCGCTCAACAGGGCCGTCGTCGCCTCAAAGTGATCCTGCACCCATCTTCTTGATCAAACGACGAAGGTGATCGATCGCGCGGCCTCACGGAATCACCAGGTCATGCGACGGAGCAAACCGGAATGGGCCGCCAGCCGTTTCAGTTCCAACGACCGAGGTTCCATGCACGTTCAGGTGTTGGTCAGTCAGATGGACACGCCCCAGGGGCTGCGCGAGTGGGTCTCGCAGCGGCTGCACGAGGTGTTGGGCGCGGCGGTGACGAGCGTGTTGTCGGTGGCCGTGGTGATGAACCCGGTGGTGAACGCGCGGCGGCCTGATCCGGTCGTGCGCTGCTCGATGGTGGTGACGACGGCGAGCGGACGACGTGTCGTCGAGACGCGTGACGCGAAGCCCGAAGCGGCCCTCGAGCGCGCGATGCGCCTCGTCAGCCTGAGCCTGTTCGCCGATCAGCCCGTGAGCGTGACGACGGTCGAGAAGCCCGCGCCGCTGAGCTGAGTCGACCTCTACCCGGCGTCGATGGCCGCCCTCCCGGTCACTTCCGCATGTCGCACGGTTGGAGCGGGCATCAGCGCTGCAGTCCCACCTCCTTCGGGAGGCGGGGATGCGACAGCTCGCGCTGGTGATGGTGGTGGGGTTGGTGGCGTGCGAGCCCGACGTTCCGCCTTCGTGGCAGCCGGTGGCCGAGGTGACGCTCGAGCGACTCTCGTTCGATCCGCCTGATCTCCTCCTCGAGGTCGATGGCCAGCGGAGCGTGGGCCTGTGGGCGCGCTTCTCTGATGGCTCGGTCGAGAACGTCACGGGCGAGGCGCGCTTCTGGAGCGCTGACGACGCCATCGTCTCCGCATCGAACGAGCCCGCGCGTCGGGGCTTCTTGTCGGCGCGCGCTGCCGGGGCGACGCAGGTCTGGGGTGAGTTCGGGGCGCTGCGGAGCTCACTGCCCGTTCGGGTTCGCAGCGCCGAGCCGGTTCGCCTCATCGTGAGCCCCTCGTCTGCGCGGGTCGCGGTTGGACAGCGCGCGGCGTTCGAGGTGCTGGTGGAGCGCTCTGACGGCAGCCGTGAGGTCGTGAGCAGCGAGCTGTCGTGGCGCTCGATGGATGTGTCGATCGCGCGAGCAGAGGCGTCGTCGTTCGTGGGCCTCAAGGCCGGCAGTGCGCAGTTGCAGGTGTCGTGGCGTGGCCTGTCAGGCAGCAGCTCGCTGCAGGTGACGGCGGCGGCGGTGACGAGCGTCGTGGTGCGGCCGGGGAGCCCGATGTTGCAGCGTGGAGAGAAGGTGACGCTGACGGCCGAGGCCTTCTTCTCCGATGGCAGCTCTCGTGACGTGACGCGCGAGGCGCGGTGGAGCTCGAGCAACGCCGAGGTCGCCGTCGTGTCGCCCGAAGGCGAGGCCGTCGGTCGTTTCCCGGGAGCCACCGTCGTCGGCGCGGCCTGGCAGGGGATCTTCGGCTCGACGCTGCTCACCGTCGCGGGCGCTCCACCCACCACGCTCGAGCTGCTGCCGCTGACGCCCATCGTGCCGCTCGGCGCGACGAAGCAGCTCTTCGCGGTCGCGGGCTTCGCCGATGGCTCGACCGAGGACTTCTCGGAGTACGCCGTCTGGCAGAGCTCGAACCCCGCCATCGTCTCGGTCTCGAACGACGCGCCGGGGCTGATGGTGGCGCACTCGGGTGGGCAGGTTCGGCTCGACGTGACGCTGCGTGGGCTCTCGGCGTCGACGGTGATCACGGTGGTGACGGCGCCGGTGTCGTCACTCGAGCTCGTCGCGGCGCCGGTTCACGTGGGCGAACGCGTGCCCTTCGAGGTGCTGGCCCGTTTCGCCGATGGGCAGTCGGTCGACGTCACCGCGCACGCGACATGGAGCAGCGCGACGCCCGCCATCGGCACCATCACCAACTCGGCCAGCTCGCGCGGGCTCTTCACGGGAGTCCAGCCGGGCACGACCGTGATCTCGGTCTCGTGGTCGGGCCGCAGCACCTCGCGTGTGGTGACCGTGTTGCCGTGATCAGCCCTTGCGGGGAATGAGCGGCTCGAAGTGCGTGGGCTCGACCGGCCGGCCGAAGAGAAAGCCCTGCACTTCGTCACAGCCCATGCGCTCGAGGGCGAGGCGTTGGGCCTCCTGTTCGACGCCTTCGGCGATCACCTGCAACCCCAGCGCGTGGCCGAGCGTCACCACGGCTTCGGCGACGGCGCGATCGGCCGCGTCGGTCATCAACTCCGTGACGAAGGCGCGATCGACCTTGAGGCGCGTGAGCGGCAGGCGCTTGAGCTGCGAGAGTGAGGAGTAGCCCGTGCCGAAGTCGTCCATCGCGATGCGCACCCCGAGATCCCGAATGCGGCGCAGGCGCCCGACACAGGCCTCGTTCTGCTCCATCACCACGCTCTCGGTGACCTCGAGCTCGAGCAGCGATGGAGCGAGTGCCGACGCTTCGAGCGCACGACTGACGATCTCGACGAAGTCGGGCTCCTCGAGCTGGCGCACCGAGACGTTCACCGCGATGGGCAGCTGCCAGCGCGCGGCCTGACGACATGACTCCTGCAGCACCCAGGCGCCCACTGAGGTGATCAGTCCCGACTCGTCGGCGGTCTGCACGAAGCGGCCTGGAGCCCACAGCTCGTCACCTCGCTGCCAGCGCACCAGCGCCTCGGCGCCGAGCAACCGTCGGCCCGTGATGTCCCACTGGGGCTGGAAGTGGAGCCGCAGCTCGTTTCGCTCGACCGCGTGCGAGAGGGCCGTGACCAGGCTGAGGCGCTCCTTCGCGCGCAGGTTGAGCTCGTCGGTGAAGTAGCGCCACGCGCCACGACCGGCCGCGCGGGCCGAGTAGAGCGCTGCGTCAGCCGCACGGAAGAGGGCCGTCGCCGAGGTGCCGTCCTGCGGTGCGAGTGCAACCCCGACGCTCGCGCTCAACGTGACCTCCTGGCCATCGATGGTCATCGGCGCAGCCACGGCCGAGAGCAGCTTCTGCACCACCTGAATGCTGTCGCGCGCGTCGGCGAGCGCGGGGATCAGCAGCGCGAACTCGTCACCGCCCATGCGGGCCACCGTGTCTGACTGGCGGAGCAGCGCGGTGAGCCGTTCGCCGACAGCCCTGAGCGTCTCATCACCCTGGTGGTGTCCGACCGAGCCGTTCACCGTCTTGAAGTCGTCGAGATCGACGAGGAGCAGCGCCACCGAGGTGCCATCGCGCTCCGAGACCGCGAGCGCCTGCGAGAGCCGATCGAGCAGCAGCGTTCGGTTGGGCAGGCCCGTCAGGTGATCGTGCTGCGCGAGGAAGCTGATCTGCTCCTCGGAGCGCTTCACCGAGGTGATGTCGGAGAACACGGCCGCGTAGTTGGTGACGTTGCCGTACTCGTCGCGAATGACGGTGAACGTCGCCCACTCGGGGAACACCGCGCCCGACTTCCGCCGGTTCCACAGCTCGCCCTGCCAGTGGCCGTCGCGCTCGAGCGTCTGCCAGAGCTGCTCATAGAAGCCGCGATCGTGCCGGCCCGAGGACAGCAGGCGCGGGTTGCGGCCCTTCACCTCGGCGAGCGTGTAGCCGGTGATGGCGCTGAAGGCGGGGTTGGCGGTGACGATGCGGTTGTCGGCGTCGGTGATGAGAATGGCCTCGGCGCTGGCGTCGAAGATGCGGCCGTAGAGGGCGAGCTGTGCGCGGGTTCGGGCCGAGGTGGTGACGTCTCGAAGAAACCCGACCCACCGCTTCGGCGCGAACGGCGTGGCCAGCAGGTCGAGCACGATGGTGGTGCCGTCGGTGCGCGTCACGCTCACGCCTTCGACCGAGAGCCGCGCGGGCTCCGAGGCTGCAGGAAGGCGGAGGCGCTCGTCTCTGGCGATGGTCGAAAAGGGACGCCCGGTGAGCGTCGTGGGCGCGACGCCCAGCAGTCTGCCGGTGGCACGGTTCGCTTCGAGGATCACGCCTTCGCCGTCGAGCACGACGATGCCCTCGGGCGCGTGATCGCACATGGCGCGCAGCTTGAGCTCGTCTTCGAGGGTCAGCGCCTCGGGTCGCCAGAGCGCAGTGGCCGAGCCTTCGTGGCCGGGAATGGGCATCGACGCAGTGATGACGTCGAGCGTGCTGCCGTCTCGTCGCTTCACCTCGGTTGGGCGCAGCGCCGCGGGCATCACCGGCACCTGCGCGCGGCTCAACGTCTGCGGCAGTGGAGAGGGCTGACCGAGCACCTGCGCGCGGCTCCAGCCGAGCAGGCGTTCGGCGGCGTCGTTCCAGAGCGTGACGGTGCCTTCGTCGTCGTGTCCGACGAAGGCGATGGGCAATGTATCGAGGAGAAAACCGAGCTGACGAACCGACATCGCGGCGCGGAGTGTACGAGCGATCTCCAGCCGGTGCGCGTCAGGAGAAGCCGACAAATGCCAGAGATCAATTCAGTCGCAACGGTACGCCCGAGGGCACAGCAGTTGTGCGCGAATCAGCGGCCTCCGAACGGCGCGTCTCGGCCTCGCGTGGGCAGCATCGAGGGCTGGCCCGTGAGGAACGTGTCGACCGTTCTCGCGGCTTCGCGTCCATCGGAGATGGCCCACACGATCAGACTCGCGCCTCGCATCGCGTCTCCGGCAGCGAAGACGCCCGGAACGTTCGTGCTGAAGCGCGAGTCGACCTTCACGTTGCCGCGGGCGTCGAGCTCGAGCCCGAGCTGCTGCGAGAGCGACGACGTGTCGGGGCCGGTGAAGCCGAGCGCGAGGATCAGCAGGTCGACGTCGATGCGCCGCGTGGTCTGCGGGTGCTCGACGAGCTTGCCGTCTTCGAGCGTGACCTCGACGCCTTCGATGGCGACCAGCTGTCCGCCGGAGCCGATCAGCTTCTTCGTCATGAACCCGAACGAGCGCAGGCCGCCTTCTTCCTGGCTCGACGAGGTGCGGAAGACGAGCGGCCACTGGGGCCACGGGTTCTCTGACGTGCGCGCGTTGGGCGGCACGGGCATGAGCTCGATCTGCGAGACCGACGTCGCGCCTTCACGCAGCGCCGTGCCCAGACAGTCGGAGCCGGTGTCTCCTCCACCCAGCACCACCACGCGCTTGCCAGTCGCAGCACCTTCGAGGCCGCCGCCCTTCGCGACGCGCCGGTTGGCCGCCTCGAGATAGTCCATCGCCTGCACGACGCCGTTGAGGTCACGGCCTGGCAACGCGAGCGCTCTGGCCACGCGCGCGCCGATGCCGAGTACCACCGCGTCGTGGGTCGACTTCAGCTCGCTCCAGGAGATCGTCTTGCCCGGCTCGACACCGGTCTTGAACGTGATGCCCTCGGCCTCGAGCAGCTTCACGCGGCGATCGATGACGCTCTTCTCGAGCTTGAAGTCGGGAATGCCGAGGCGGAGCAGCCCGCCGAGGGCCTCGTCCTTCTCGTAGACGGTGACGGTGTGGCCGGCGTGGTTCAGCTGCGCCGCTGCCGCGAGGCCCGCGGGCCCACTCCCGACGATCGCGACCGTCTTGCCGGTTCGGTACGTCGGCACCTTCGGCGTCACCCAGCCTTCAGCGAAGGCGCGCTCGATGATCTCCTTCTCGATCTGTTCGATGGTGACGGGATCCTGATTCACCGAGAGCACGCAGGCGGCTTCACACGGCGCGGGGCAGAGGCGGCCGGTGAACTCGGGGAAGTTGTTCGTCGACGTGAGCGCCAGGTACGCCTCGCGCCAGCGGCCCTTCCACACGTGCTCGTTGAAGTCGGGAATCGGGTTTCCGAGCGGGCAGCCCTGCTGACAGAACGGCACGCCACAGTCCATGCAGCGGCCGGCTTGCTTCTTCGACTGCTCGGGCACGAGCGGCAGCACGAACTCACGCGCGTCGTGCAGCCGTTCCTTCTTTTCGCGCTTGGGCGCGCCTTCACGATTCCACTCGAGGAAGCCGGTCGTCTTGCCCATGACTCAGCCCTCCCTTCCGCCGACCGCGCGGAGCCGTGGAGGACTCGGTCTCGGTCGAAGTTGTGCGCGGCGCGCCTGCAGCACGCGCTTGTAGTCGGTGGGCATCACCTTCACGAACGAGCCGACGAGGTGCTCCCAGTTGTCGAGAATGCGGCGGGCCTGCGCGCTGCCGGTGAAGCGCAGGTGGTTCTCGATGAGCCCGTACACGAGCCAGATCTCGGACTCGTCGACGAGCGACTCGAGCTCGACCATCTCGAGGTTGCAGCGCTCGCGGAAGGCGCGGTTGCGATCGAACACGTACGCGGTGCCGCCGCTCATGCCGGCCGCGAAGTTGCGCCCCGTCGTGCCCAGCACCACCACCACGCCGCCGGTCATGTACTCGCACGCGTGATCGCCGACGCCTTCGACGACACACTTCGCGCCTGAGTTTCGTACGGCGAAGCGCTCTCCGGCGACGCCCGCGAAGTACGCCTCACCGGCCGTCGCGCCGTACAGCACCGTGTTGCCGACGATGACGTTCTCTTCGGGCACGAAGCGCGAGGTCGTCGGAGGCCGCACGATGATTCGTCCTCCCGAGAGGCCCTTGCCGACGTAGTCGTTCGCTTCGCCTTCGAGCTCGAGCGTGACGCCGTTGACGAGGAACGCGCCGAAGCTCTGGCCCGCCGCGCCCTGCAGCTTGATGCGCACGGTGTCGTCGGGAAGACCCTGACCGCCGAGCTTCTTGATGATCTCTCCCGAGAGCATGGCGCCGACCGCGCGGTGGGCGTTGGTGACGGGCAGGGCGATGGTGACGGGGGAGCTGTTCTCGAGCGTGCGCTTCGCGGCGTCGAGCAGTTGGTGATCGAGCGAATCCGAGACGTCTTTCTTCTGCGCGGTGTTGCACCGGCGCGGCGCGGTTTCGGGAGCGTTGGGCAGCGAGAAGATCGGCGAGAGGTCGAGCTTCGCCGCCTTCCAGTGCGGCACGTTCGACTTCGCCTTGAGCTTGTCGACCCGGCCGACGACCTGATCGAACGTGCGGAAGCCCAGCGCGGCCATGTGCCGGCGAACACCTTCGGCGAGCAGCATGAAGAAGTTCACGACGTGCTGCGGGTCACCGGTGAAGTGCGCGCGCAGCTTGGGATCCTGCGTGGCGATGCCGACGCTGCAGGTGTTGAGGTGACATTTGCGCAGCATCACGCAGCCCTCGACGATGAGCGCTGCGGTGGCGACGCCGAACTCCTCTGCGCCGAGCAGGCCCGCGAGCACGATGTCGCGCGAGGTGCGGAAGCCACCGTCGACCTGAAGCCTGATGCGATCGCGCAAGCCATTCTGAACGAGCACCTGCTGCGCCTCGGCGAGTCCGAGCTCCCACGGCAGGCCCGCGCGCTTGATGGACGAGAGGGGAGATGCGCCAGTGCCACCTTCGAAGCCAGAGATGGTGACGCCGCCCGCGCCCGCCTTCGCGACGCCGGCCGCGATGGTGCCGACGCCGACCTCGCTCACCAGCTTCACCGACACGCGCGCGTCGCGGTTGACGCTCTGCAGGTCGTAGATGAGCTGGGCGAGATCTTCGATGGAGTAGATGTCGTGGTGCGGCGGCGGCGAGATGAGCGTCACGCCCGGCGTCGACCAGCGAACCTTCGCGATGCGCTCGTCGACCTTGTGGCCGGGCAGTTGACCGCCTTCGCCCGGCTTCGCGCCTTGAGCGACCTTGATCTGCAACTCGTCGGCGTTGACGAGGTACTCGGTGGTGACACCGAAGCGCGCGCTGGCGACCTGTTTGATCGCGCTGCGTCGGAAATCTCCGTTCGCGTCCTTCGTGAAGCGGCGCGGCTCTTCGCCACCTTCACCGGAGTTCGAGCGCCCACCGATGCGGTTCATCGCGATGGCGAGCGTCTCGTGAGCTTCCGCCGAGATGGAGCCGAAGCTCATCGCGCCAGTGACGAAGCGCTTCGCCAGTGACGCCGCGGGCTCGACCTGATCGAGGGGAATCGCAGGAGATGAAGTGTCGAACTCGAGCAGGCCGCGCAGGGTGACGAGCCCGTCGGACTCGTTGTCGGCGAGCACCTCGTACTTCGCGAACGTCTTCGGATCGTTCGAACGCGACGCGTGCTGCAGCGCCGCGATGGTGCCCGGATTCCACTTGTGCAGCTCACCGCGCCGACGCCACTGGTACTGGCCGCCCGTGAAGGGAACGATGACGTCTTCTTCGAGGAAGCCGCGCGCGTGCCGCTGAACGACCTCACGATCGAGATCGTCGAGCCCGATGCCCTGCAGCCGTGATGGCGTGCCGGAGAAGTGGCGATCGATCAGCTCTCGGTTCAGCCCGACGCACTCGAAGATCTGCGCGCCGCGGTACGACTGCACCGTCGAGATGCCCATCTTCGACATCACCTTGAGCAGCCCTTCATCGAAGGCGTGCACGAGGTTCTTCTCGGCCTGCTCGAAGTCGACAGGCAGTTCCTTGCGGTCGACGAGCTCTTTCACCGAGTCGAAGCACAGCCATGGGTTCACTGCCGCGGCGCCGTAGCCGATGAGCAGCGCGACGTGATGCACCTCGCGCACTTCTCCCGTCTCGACGACGAGGCCCGTGTGCCGGCGAATACCGTCTCTCACGAGTCGCTGATGCACGGCCGACAAGCCGAGCAGCGCCGGAATCGGAGCCCGCCGTGCGTCGACGTTGCGATCCGAGACGATCAGAATGTCGTGGCCTTCGTCGACGGCCTTCACGGCGGCTTCGCAGAGATCTTCGACCGCGCGATCGAGTGCGCCAGCGGTGCCTGGCTCATACGTCGCGTCGAGCACTCGAGGGTCGAAGTCTCCTTTGCCGGCGAGCGCCTTGATGCGGGCGAGCTGGTGATTGGTGAGCACCGGGCCGGGCAGGGTGAGCTTCGCGCACTGCTCGGGCGTCTCTTCGAACGTGTTGCCGTCAGGGCCGAGGCCGACCGCGAGCGACATGACGAGCGACTCACGAATCGGGTCGATGGGCGGGTTCGTCACCTGCGCGAAGAGCTGGTGGAAGTAGTCGAACAGCGATGGCGCGCGATCGCTCAACACCGCGAGTGGTGTGTCGGTGCCCATGGAGCCGGTTGGCTCCTTCCCCGTCTCGGCCATCGGGCCCACGACGATGCGCAGGTCTTCATCCGTCCACCCGAAGGCGCGCTGCCCACGGGCGAGCTCTTCGGCCACGAGCGCCGTTGGCGCGGGCGCCGCCGGCACGTCGTCCCACGTGA